>NZ_JADYVZ010000120.1:0-444 GCF_020194195.1 Bradyrhizobium sp. BRP19
CCAGCGGACGCTTTCGTCGCGCTGGACCAGTCCGGAGCGGCGCAGGCCCACGACGCCCGCTTTGCGACTCTCGATCCCGCGTACTGCAGACTGGATGGCCGGACGACGCTTGTTACGCGTGACAACCGCACAATCCGCGCGGCCACGGCCTTCTGGCTGCTGGCGGCTGAGACGAGCCGCTACACGATCTCTCACGTCGCCGACGTGACCTGGCTCGATGAGAGCAAGATCGCCGCCTTCTACAGTCTGTTCGAGAACAGTCCACGGCTCGCCTACCACTCATGGACCGGTGTCGGCCAGCACACCAATGCGACGATGACCGAGCGAGCCATCGCGACGCTTTACGCGCTGACCGGCGCCTGCGACCGGTCGGGCGGCAATGTCTGGCCGGTGCCGCCGCCGACGCGCACCGTCAACGACTATGCCTTGTTGTCGCCGGAACAG
>NZ_JADYVZ010000121.1:0-444 GCF_020194195.1 Bradyrhizobium sp. BRP19
CAAAAGCGCCGTCTGGCGGTAAGATCGCGCCCGCATTCCACTTCCAATCGCGCTCCCCCGACGGGCGCATGACGCAGTGCCTGCTCCGACCTTTCACGCCCCCGATCTGTCGTCCGCCGCTTTGTGCGACGCGGCGGAGTTCGACCTCGCCCGTGCCCGGCACGAGCGAAGCCCGCCTCGCCAACTGAGGGCGTTGGGTTCAGTTTCTCCCTGACCGGCGCCTGATGTGACCGAAGATCCGCTGCTGCACCTCAGCTGTACTCGAGGCGCCGGTAGTTCGGTCTTCTCTCACTTCCCGCGTTTCTCCCCTTGTGGCCGCTGTCCGGGCTGCTGGGCTCCTGTGATGTTGGTGCGCATCGCCGGCGCAATTGTGCAAGACATGAAGAACACACTCGTTCCACATATGAAGCGGCTCCTCGCCGCAAGCCTCCCGCTCCTGCTGGC
>NZ_JADYVZ010000122.1:0-444 GCF_020194195.1 Bradyrhizobium sp. BRP19
GTATCGAAGCGCTGAACCTGTCCCGCCCCCAGATGCCGCTCCGGTTCACGCCCGATGCCCTGCGCTTTCAGGGAGCGGGCATCGACACGGTCAGCATGCTGATAGCGTTCAAGATAGGCATTCTGGAGGTCAGCCCAGCGTTCACGCTGGGCGATAAGATGCTCTTTGCGCTCTGTCGGTGTTTCCCCGAAACGCACCTTTTTAGCTCCGCCGCGCTCCGGTACTTTAGATTTTGCCCGTTTGAAATACTGCTGCGGGTCACGGTCAATCCCGTCATTCATCCGTTCAGAAAACATAATATGCGCGTGCGGCTGTTCGCCGCCGGCAATCGCCGCTGTCGGGTTATGGATGGCAAACTGAAACGGATAATCGGCGCCACGCTGGGATTTAAATCCATGAAGACGGCTTACGCCACCATCAAAGGTATTGAGGTGATGCGTGCAC
>NZ_JADYVZ010000123.1:0-443 GCF_020194195.1 Bradyrhizobium sp. BRP19
CTTTTTCATCCGCCCGAGGGCGCGGCACCCACAATTCCCATCCGACAGGATTTGGGAGATTTGACCCAGGCTCCTCTGTGGAATACTGCGGAGGGCAAGTTACCGATCGCCTGGGGGATGCATGCGAATCTCGGATCTCAGCAGGAGATCGGGCGCACCCGTTGCGACCATTAAGTTCTATCTGCGGGAAAAGCTCCTTCCAGCCGGCACCCCCACCGGCCGCAACCAGGCCGTTTACGGCGAGGAGCACCTGCGACAACTGCTGTTGATCCGTTCCCTCACCACGATCGCCCACCTCGATCTTTCGTCGGTTCGGGACGTGCTCTCCGCCATCGCGGACGACGATATGTCCCTGTCCGGCCTCTATGCCGTCACCGATCGTGCGGTGTTCGGCCTCGAATCGGAGCCCCCGGAATCGGCGCACCTGAAAGACGCGCAGGCCG
>NZ_JADYVZ010000124.1:0-443 GCF_020194195.1 Bradyrhizobium sp. BRP19
GGCCGCGACACCGTGGAAGCGGGATTGGCCGGTCCGCAAATAGGCGTAAAGCTCGTCCTCGCTCCAGGGGATCGGCGCTTTCGAAAGCGACGTCAGCGCCGGCGCCTCCCAGCCCTCGGCAAAGCCGCCGGCGAGATAGGCATGCTTGAGTTCGGCGCCGAGCGCGTTGCGCGGCGAATGGCAGGCGCTGCAATGGCCGAGACCTTCGACCAGATAGGCGCCGCGATTCCAAATCTCCGATTTGGTCGGATCGGGCTGGAATGTTGTCGTATCGTGGAACAGCGCATTCCATCCGGCGAGCAGCGGACGCAGGTTGAACGGAAACTTCAGTTCATGCTCCGGCGTTGTCGCGCGCACCGGCGCCTGGGCCATCAGGTAGGCATAGAGCGCCTGCAGGTCGGCATCGCTGGCCTTGGCGAAATGGGTGTAGGGGAAGGCCGGAT
>NZ_JADYVZ010000125.1:0-443 GCF_020194195.1 Bradyrhizobium sp. BRP19
GGGATCTGACCCCGGCGCCCGGTTTACAATGGGTGGATGAATACCCCCCTTCCGATTGTCCGCCTCAAGAATGCGTGGCGCTCCAGCCACCCGTGGATCTTCCAGAAACTGGTCGAGAAGCCGACCGTCCGGCCCAAGCCCGGTTCCATCGTCGACGTGGTCGGCATTGATGGCGAGTTCGTTGGCCGCGGGTTCTACAACGGGCATTCGCGTATTGCCGTGCGCATCCTTGAGACCGACCAGAACGTGCCGGTGGATGCCGGCTGGTTCTCGCGCAAGATCGCCCAGGCGGTGTCGCTGCGCCGTGAGGTGCTCAAGCTCGACGCGGTCTCCGACGCCTGGCGCGTGGTGCACAGCGAAGGCGACGGCCTGTCCGGCCTGGTGGTGGATCGCTACGGCGACCTGGTGGTGGTCGAATTCTTCGCCGCCGGCATGTTCCGCCA
>NZ_JADYVZ010000126.1:0-442 GCF_020194195.1 Bradyrhizobium sp. BRP19
GCGGATGCCGGTGTGGTTCGAGCAGGCGATCGACCAGCGTCTGCAGGCGGTCGGATTCCTTGATGATGACTTGCGTGTACTCGCGCAGCGAACGTTCCGGCAGTTCGAACTCCAGCAACTGCGCCGCGCCGCGAATGCCGCCCAACGGATTCTTGATCTCGTGTGCCAGATTGCGGATCAGCTCTTTGTTGGCGGAGGTCAGGTCCAACAGGCGCTCTTCGCGCTCGCTGCGAATCTTCTGCTCGTTGGGCAGCAGCTCAAGCAGCACTGACGCAGGCGCAAAGTCGAGTGCGCCCACGACGGCGTGCGCGTGCAGCGGTTCGTGGCCCAAACGGTCGAGCGAGACGTCGCGCCGCTTGGCATCGAATTGGCGGGCTGCCACGGTGGCAATCATCTCGGCCAGTTCGGACGGGTCGGCAAACAGCTCGTACAGCGACATCTC
>NZ_JADYVZ010000127.1:0-441 GCF_020194195.1 Bradyrhizobium sp. BRP19
TCGTTGACCGGCTTCGGCCGCGCGATCCGGAAGACGTCGCGCAGCTTGACCTTGCCGGCCCGATCGTACTTGGCGAGCTGGTAGGCGTCGAAGTTGCGCAGTGCGGAATCCAGTCCACGCATCACCTGTGCGGTGAACTGGCGGCCATGTCCGGCCGGCGCGGTGCGCCGATCGCCGCCGCTCGTGTAGATCGCAACGAATTCGGCCAGCTCATCGGCGCGCGCGATCACGCGCTCGATGGTCTTGGCGACCAGCGCGTCGGAGCGGCCGGCGGCGGTGCGCGTCAGCACCTCCAGCAAGAGCAGCGGCACGTGGCGCAGATGCATGATGTTGCGCGCCTCATTGGCGAGCGCGGCCACCGTTTCCGGCTTCACGTTCTCGGCCAGCGTCCGGATGCGCGTCGCGATCTCGACACCGTCCTCATAGAACTCCTTCTCGAAC
>NZ_JADYVZ010000128.1:0-440 GCF_020194195.1 Bradyrhizobium sp. BRP19
CCATTGAGACGCTTTATCAAACGAGGGTTCCCCTTGAGGTTCAAAACCGAAAGAACGTCCATCTCGCAACATCAGATTGCTTAGTTATCGCTTGTTACCTATGGGGCGTACTGCATTTTAGTGAAACGCTTAAAGCTAAGCACCAACTTGCTCAAAGTTTATTTCCTAATTTCCTAGAATATTCTCGCTTTGTCCGCCGTTGTAATGCCCTCTTACCGAGTATCCAAGTCATTCGCCAAGCACTCGTCTTTAAAGAGGTTGAAGGAATGAGTGTATCCATTATTGACAGCTCCCCCATTCCTTTGTGTCAGCCTATTCGTAATTTCAGAAGCAAAGGTCTTGGAGATTATGCAAATGTTGGCTACAATGCTACAAAGGGACAGTACTTCTATGGATGTAAATGTCATGCTTTAGTCAGTGAATCAGGCTATGTCATAGAC
>NZ_JADYVZ010000129.1:0-440 GCF_020194195.1 Bradyrhizobium sp. BRP19
CAACATGTACGTCGAGAACCTCAACGGGACTTTGCGCCTGGTCAACAGTCCCTGGAACGCGCAGCTGCTGACTGTTGACCAGTCGGGCAACACCGTGGCCAACGGCGGAGTTTCGTCGACAAACGCGCCGGGCTACGGGCAGACCACCTTGAATCAGTGGGGCCTTGCAAGCACGGGTGACATCTATGTCGAACCCGCCAACGGCCACAACCTGAATTTGAGCACTACGGCGTGGAATGGAACCGGGCAGCTGAACAGCCAATTCGCTCAAAACTGGTTTCAGCATCGCGTCGTCGCGAATGAATATCTTCAGGTCAATGGGGGAGCCAGTCCGAACACGTCGTGTTCTCCGAATGGTATTGCCGCGGTGAATGCTGACGGATCCGGCCAATGGCTGAATTGCGTCTTTGGCACGTGGAAGCCGATTGGCGGCAATCTGC
>NZ_JADYVZ010000013.1:0-172628 GCF_020194195.1 Bradyrhizobium sp. BRP19
GTTACTACGCGTCTCGTGGGCTGGGAGATGTGTATAAGAGACAGGCGCGGGTTAGGTTTTCAAAAGGCTGCTTGGAACGTAACTGGGGTCTTGGTACTCGAACAATTGGATCCTTCCGACCGAAGTAAGTTGCTGGCCGAGAAAGACCGAAAGTGCGAACGGCCCATAGAAGAACAGCCTGGTCGTGCGGAGCTGACGGACCTTCAGCAGCTTGCCAAGCTCTTCCCGGACGGCCATTGCCATAGCGACGGCGTCGCCATCGCCGCCGATGGACTGCGCTCCCTGGCTCGGCGGTGCCATGAATACGAACGCATTAGGCGTCTGACCGGTGGACTCAACGTACCGCATGACATCCATGCGGCCATCGCCACGAATGTTCAAGCCAAGAACGAGATCGGCACCACTTGGGTCGGCCTCGGTGATTTCCGTCTGCAGGACGTAACCGGGCGTCGGCGTCGCGTCCGAGCGCCAAAAATCCTTTGCGGGCGGCTGCGGGATTTCGAACGCCCAGCTGCCCACCGCCGGGAAGGTTGCGCCGAGAGCGATGCCGGTTGAGAGGGCACATTTTCCGCGGAACCGTATGGTACGCACGGCGCCCGCTGCCATAATCTGTTTCCTCAAGGCATCGAGTTGCGGGACAAGTTCATTTGTCCAGGCATTGGGCGAAGGCACTTTGCGCGACCCGCGGTCAAAGAGAGGCGTCCAATCCAACTCGTAGTCCGCTGGCGGTGTGAATGCTTCCTTCGTCCAGTTGTGGACCCAGAGCGTAACGCTGGCTTCTGCGGACAAGTCAGTGAGAACCGCAGAACGCAACAAAGTCTCGAGCGACGACTTGTCCAGGACGACGCCTTTGCTGGCGCCAATCTTGCGCAGCAAAGCATCGTAAGCGGGCAGAACCATCGCTCGAATCTTACTTGCGAATTCAGGGTGGTCGAGGATCCTGCCGATGAAGTGATCAAGCGCCTTCTCATCGTGCGCCAGATAGCCATAGCCGACGTCGATGTAAACTTTCGCGTGGATGAAGGCGATGTCCTCGTCGCTCAGACCCACGTTCCGCATGCGCTCGTCGACGCCGTGCTGAGTCTGCGCGAGTGCCGAAGGCTCGTCGTCATAGAAAGGCTTGGCGTTCCGGAGGCGAGAAAGTCCCGTTTCAACAGGCCGCATCTGCGGCGAAAGACTTGGGCACGCCAGCCGGAATTCCTGATAGACGCCCGGCATATCCGCCTCAAAACCACGAAACGTCGCGATGACCTCCTTGAATTCGGCGGGCGCGACGTCGTGGTCCTTGGTCTGAATGTGCTTTCGGCGCGACTTTCCGTTTTCAAGATAACGGATGTCGATGTCGCCCGTACCTTCCGTGAAGAGCTGGTGAAAGGTGCCATCCTGTAGCCACATCGGCAGGTGGCACACCGTATAGCGGGTCTGGAAATCAAAGCCCTTACCAGCATTAATCCCGCCCATCGCCTCGGGCGAGAGGAGCGATCCCTTATCATCCGGCGATCCAGAGGTGGTTTTGCCCATTCGCCACTCCGCCTATTACTTGTCGCCGCGCAATCTCGATACCATCGCATCAGCCATTATTAACTCCGAGCCGATTGTGCGTCATGCAATCTCACGAGATCGGGAACTTAGGACCAAACAATGCTCGCCAAGCCTTTAGCGAGTCGCCCTGGCGTCCTTTGCGACTCAGATCAATAGCAAATGCAGCATCCCGTTCGGCTGCACGCAGGAGCGTACGTGCGCGCTCCTTTCGGGCCTGGTCCATGCCGTCGCTAATCGGCGGCCCCAGCCCTGCCGGATCCGGCCATGTGTCGAAGATGCGGTCGGCGAGCGTCGCGAAGAAGCCTTGAATCTCGCGGTCGAAGCTCCCACCGAAACCGCCGTGAAGCACTTCGAGGGCCATCACCTCGATCAAGAAAGACGGCTTAACCGGCTTCTCCCCGTGCTTGGGGTTGTTGTTCCAATACTTTACCATGCGAACGAGGCCCTTCCACTCGCTGGAATAGGCTTGATGAGCCGCTGTGGCTTTTTCAGCATGGGTCTTTGGGTTGGTCTTGATCCACCTGCCGAGATCGTTATCCGGAATCTCGTAATCGCTACCGGCCTCAAAGGCGGGCACGGCGTCCACGCTCATAATCCGGTAGTCGGTGTTGTCCTCCGCGTCAACATGCACACCGAAGTCGATATTGATCGAACGGCCTTGCTTCTTTGCGGCTTTATCCCCGTATTTCGTGACAAGCGCGTCGTGGAAGTCGGCGAGCACGACTGAAGGCGACTTGGAACGATAGTCGTGCTTATTCGGGTTAAGCACAAAGAAAATGTCGACGTCCTTGAGCGGCTTAGTCTTGGTCCAGCGCGCGTAGGAACCCGTTAGGAAGTCGCTGCTGATGGAAAACTTCGTGTCCAGGTAGTTGCGGACTTCCTTTTCACGAGAGGACGCATTGTCCTGTTCGCGCTGGTTCAGCTCCAGCTTGCTCTTGAACTTGCGAAACGCTTCGTTGGTCGTGAGCATCAGGCCCTCCTCAAATACGACGTGCTGCCGCTAAGGCCGCTATGCTCGACGGTCGTCCCCACACTTTGGCGAATCATGCCTTCGGTAGACCGCACGGTCCCCTTGCCCCAGCCGGCGATGTCGTGCCGGCCCGGCTTGTTTTGTAGCCATAGCTCGTACTTCGCTTCGCTCGGAGCCAGCCCAGCTTTGCGAATTGCGTATTTGAGTGCTTCCGCGTCAGTCCAGAAGCTCCCATCGCCGCCGGTCCAGCTATAGGAAATCTCGATCTTCCATTGGAACAGGAGTTGGCCATTCTTGGGGTTATAGATGTCAAGCATCACGCTTTGAAGATCACCCGACTGCAGCCAGCCATTGACCCCGCGCATATACAAGTCCCAGTCCTCAACAAAGGCGGCCGGGTCGAGCCCGCTAAGGCGAATGATGTCTTTGAGGCTTTTGAGGATATTTTCGGCCACATAAGTGACCGAGTGCGTGTAGGAGTAAACGGATACGGCGACTGCGGTCATGATTCGAGCAATCCCTTGAGGTCAGGCACAAGCGAGACCTGTGCGGTCACCGCCGCCGGCTCGTCTTGGTCAGCGGCTACGCTGGCGTTGAGTTCACGCGCGGTGATACGCGAGCTATGCTTTTTGAGCGCGCGCTGCACCCAGTCGAGTTCGTCGGGATCGCACGGCAAGGAAACCGCCCAATCGCCCTTCAGGGCATCGTAGCCGAGCGCGGCTTCGTTCGCGTCCGAACCATCCACGGCATCATCATCGAAAAGGCAGTAAACGCGTGTGCGTGGCCCGTCGCAGGTCGCGACGATCGCGTGATCTTTCGGCGACCGATCCGAGATGATACTGGCAGCGATGCCCACAACATCCAGCAATTCCTTGCGTGCGGGGTGCGTGGCGCCAGGCGCCAACAGGTCGACGACCGCATGCCAGGTTTTGGTAGAATCGCGCGCCGGTGTGCTGACAAAGGTGCGGCGGGAAACGGTACTCATGGGTCAGCACTCCGCGGCCGCGCGGCTCGCCTTCGCGGCTTTGGCAGCCGCGAGGATTTGCGCGAGCGTCAGGTTCCCGGGCGCGGTAGCCGTTTCAAGGTTCGTGGCAATGGCGCTACCCACCATCTTGCGGATCGCCCGGCCATCCAGGCCGACGCATGCCGCTGCGCAGTCCGCAAATTCCGGCGCGTTCACCAGCTTGCCGATCGCGGGGTAAACGGCGCCGAGGCCGATGAGACAATCCTTCAGGATGTCGGCACAGGCTTCCTTGTTTGGCAGCGGGATTTCGAGGATCAAGTCGCAGCGGGAGGTAAACGCGCTATCTACCGCACGCGGGAAGTTGCTCGTTGCGACAAACAGGAGGTTCGGATAGCGCTCGGCAAGCGCATCGAGTTGAACTAGCACCGCATCGGTGGCACGGTGCACGTCGACGGGGTTGGCATCCATGCTCAACTTGGCGCGATCGGCGGCCAGGGTCTCGACTTCATCCAGGAGCACAACAACAGGCCCGCCGGCAGCAGCTTCGGCGATGGCTTGCGCGAACAACTCGGTCACGGCCCGCTGGCTCTTCCCCAGCGATGAGCTCGCGAGCTGGTGCGGCTCGACCTCCATCAGCCGGAATTTGTCGTCGGGGAACGCTTTGGCCACCCGATGCGCAAGGCCGCGCGCCAGCGAGGTCTTGCCCGTGCCGGGCGGCCCCACCAACAGAATCACCCCATGCAGCGGGAGCACGTTGCGGCTGACTTTGCTCCGCATCGAGAAATTCAGGACGGCCTGAGCCAACAGCTTCTGCTTGACCGCCGGATCAAGGATGATCGAGGTCCAAAGCGCGCCGAGGCCGTCGTCTGGGAGAGGAAGTATGCGCTGGATACCCTTGGGCAGCTCGATTTCAGCGGCGAGAATTTTCAACTGGGCCGTCACATTTGCCTCCGGTTGCGGTTGCGGGTTCTCGCAAGCGAGAGGGCCCAGTTGGGAGTCGCCAACCCGTCGAGGGTCAGCCCAAGGCTCGTATTGACGCATAATTCGAACAACCCGCTCCCAACAAATCTGCTGGGAACCATAAATCGCGAGTTCTCGATTCGCAAGGCTTGCCAACAGATTTGCTGGCATGTATTCTCCGTGCAGTGTGCACCGAACCGTGGGAGCGCATAAAATGCCCGCCAGTTCAGTCACTTAGATGCCATCGACGTACAGATTCAATCCCGGCTTCCAATCGGACGACGAGTCCGTTCAGAACTTCATTGTACGCAAGGCAGACCTCGCTCAAGTCCTCGGGCCGCTTCGGGAAGGCGCGACAATCCCGCCTCGCGTGATGATCGTGGCGCCGCGCGGCGCCGGCAAAACCACCCTGTGCCGCCGCGTGTTGGCAGAAGTAAATCGGGATCCGGCTCTTCGCGCGCGCTGGCATCCAGTCTTCTTTGGCGAAGAGAGCTACGCCATTACAACACCGGGCGAGTTCTTTCTCGAATGCCTTTTTCACCTTCAGGATCGATCGGATGATCGGACCATAAAGGATGCCTACGAGCAGGCTCTGTCTCCCCAAAGCGAGAAGGATCTGATCGATATTGCACTAAAGACATTGCGTGCTTTTTCTAAGCGCGTTGGAAAGCGCCTTTTGATCATCGTCGAAAACTTCCAAACTATCCTTGATGATCAAATTGGCTCCGGCGCGAAAGATTTGCTGAAACGTCTCTCCGACGCAGATTGTTTTGGTGTTCTCGCAACTTCGGTTTCCCAACTTGTTACGGAAGAAAACGTCGCCCTACCGAGAGATTTCCTGCGACTGGATTTGAAGCCTCTCTCGCGCGAAGAGTGCCGCGCGCTTTGGAATGCACTTACTCGGCAAGACATAAAAACAGAGCGCATTCGCCCGCTGGAAATCCTAACTGGCGGCAGCCCGCGCCTGCTTCACATTCTTGCGGATTTTATGCGATCGCCTTCGCTTCATAATTTGATGGAGAACTTAAATTTCCTTATCGACCAGAATACCGAATATTTCAAAAGCCAGCTTGATAGCCTCCCTCCAACCGAGCGAAAGATTTTTGCGGCGCTATTAGAAGCGTGGGACCCAGCCACTGCAAAACAAGTTTCTGATGCCGCTCGCGTGACGACGAATACGGCATCGGCGATGCTCTCACGTCTAACAGAGCGTGGCGCCGTCATTAAGAGCCCTGGATACGGCAAAACGGCGCTCTATTCAGCCTCCGAGCGTCTCTTCAACATCTATTACCTCATGCGGCGCCGAAGCCACCCCTCCAGCCGCGTGCGTGCGCTCGTGTCATTTATGACGGATTACTACGATCGAGATGAGCTCATCGACACGGCCACTACCCTCGCCCGCGAAGCTTGTTCGGTTGGTCCTGACAGCCGAATGGACTACCACGCTTTTTATGATGCCATCCTTGCACGCGCACCGGTTTTAGTCCGCACGAGTATTCTAGAGCGAACGCCTCCCGATTTTCTAACTTCTTTTACTGCACATCAAAAAGCGACGGCGGAAAGCGCCCGGGCGAATGCAGCGTTGCCCGCAACTGAATACAGGGGCGTCGACAACGCCCTGCAGGCACTCTTAGGCAGAGCTCAACAATCCACGGATGACGGCGACCTTGAGAGGGCCATTGAGCTTTACTCCGAAGCCACTCAACTCCGTCCAGAGGCTGTTGCGCCCTGGATGAAGCTTGCTGTTCTCTACATAAGCGAAGATCGAGCAGAGGAAGCGATTAAAGCATCTCAGGAAGTCATCCGGCTGCGCCCCAAGAATCCGTGGGGGCCCACGATCAAAGGCATGGCTCACGTTATCGCCGGCGAGACGGATTTGGCTGAAGCTTCTTTTGCGATGGCTCTCGATATTGAACCTGAGTATGGCATGGCCATTGCGGAGCTCGCCGCAATTAAAGAAAAAAAGGGCCAGCGCCAATTAGCGCTTCAACTTTATGAAAAGGCCGCCACGCTCGATGCGCTGACAGACACTACTCGCGCCGGTTATGCACGTTTCTTGCAGGAGGAGAATCGCGCCAGGGAAGCCGAAGAATTATTGCGCGCGGCTATCGACGAGGACGAGGAATTCGTAAGCCGACGGGCGCTCGTCGAACTGCTGAGCGATAGTGGCCGGCAGCAGGAAGGTTTCGACGTGCTTCGTCGCGTCGCCATGCGGTCGCAGGATTGGCGCCACTGGGCTGATCTCGGTTCCTTCCTCCTTGCGCGGGATAGCCGCGACGAGGATGCTGCCGAGGCGCTCGCGAAATCCATCGCGTTCGGTGCAGAAGATCCTATGGTCTTCGTTAGTTACGCTCGTGCACTGCAGCGGAGCGGCGAACCGCCCGCACGCATCATTGAGGTAGCCAAGGACCTTGTGGAGCGGCTCCACGACGATCGCGATGCGTGGACAAGTGCGGGCTTTCTTGCAAGCGCGGCTGGTGACAAGACGCTCGCGGAAGCCTACGCGCGTAAGGCAATCGATATTGTTGACGATGCTCACGGCTGGCTCACATTAGCCGTACTCCTCCAGGAACAGCCCAAGCGTTCCTCTGAAGCCGAAGAGGCCTTCCGCAGGGCCGTCGCGCTTGTTCAAAAAGATCGCTTCTGTTCGCCCGTACGTCTCCTTGCCGAATTTCTCGTCCACCGGGGCGAAGAAACTGCTGCCCAAGAGGAAATTTCGAAGTGGTTTGCTGGCGATACACGCTGCTACTGCTGTTCCGTGCTTGAGGGCGACATCGCGGCACGAAGTGGCAACTCGGACAGCGCGAGACGCGCCTATCGAAGCGCACTCGAACAGCGAGAGGATGGGATTCACGCGCTTACCGGTCTGTCGCGCTTCGTAGATCGGGAAGAGGGTGAAGACCTTATCGCTCGCGCGATGGCATCTGATCCGTCCGATCACCGTTGCTTGCTAGCGCGCGCGCGCCTACGGCAGGATGACCTAGAGAGTCAGATTGAAGACGCGTCGGAAGCAATACGTTTGTCATCGTCCTACGCAGAGGCTCACCTTTTTCTAGCCCGGACATTGCTCAGCCATAACGAGGCAAATCGAGCCCAGATGCACTTGGAACTTGCTTTGAAAGAGCTGCCTAAGCAGCGCGAGCTTACCCCCATGTTCGTAGACGCGGCCATGGCTGTGGCCGAGGCTGGTCACGGGGATCGCGTAAGAAGCATTCTTGAGAATGACGAGTTTGGGTCAACCATGGAACCTTTGATTGTCGCGTTGCGGATCAGGCGCGGTGATACTCCCATTGTGGCCAAGGAAGTGATGGAAGTCGCCATGGACATCGCGAACAATGCGCCAGCATCGAAACGTATAGCGGCCAAGCTCAATCCCAATTGAAACTCGTGACTGAGCACACAGCCGTGCCCAAAGCAATTCTATCGGGCACGCGCCGTTCGGGCGTCGAAATCGTGAAAACAGTTCCGACGACCGTTCGATCGCCCGACTGTCACTGCTCCCTTGTGCGCAGAGGATCGCCGTACACGCTCATGGCCATGCAATCACGAAGCTCCGAGCTGAACGCGTCCCGGACGCGAGCATTGGCATCGAACGCAGCATCGATCACCGGCGGGAAGGTTGGGAGCCAGTAGGACGGATTCGGGAATCGATCGGCCACGGTGAGGCGATGACGGTCGTGCACCCCTTGCCGAGGGCTTGCCGCGCGAGACCTAGCGTCGTGTTGGCCATGGGATGCGGATCGAGCCTGCCACCGCTGCATATGAATAGAACGGCAACACCGACGTTTTTCAACGCGGAGCCAAGGTCTGCCCCCGCCATCCTTAGCTCGGCATCGTCTCGGACCACTTGAAAATACCGGTTGCCGGGCACCAATCCGCCGTGGGCGGTGACAATGACCAATTCGGCTCCTTCAAGATTGGACGGCACGACCGAGGCCGTGTCGAGGCTTACGCCATGAGCGGCGAGCGGCTCGGACACACGATCCACGACGGTTTGAAGTGTCTGTCCACCTTCATCAGAAGCCTCCTTCGGCCCGCCGATCGGTCGATTTACGATGTCTCGCCGCACTCAGCCAGGCAAGCGAGGGAGCTGCGGCTAGCTTGCACGTTTGGCCCGCAAACCCGCCCCCGAGACGTATGAGGTTTGGCGGCCAATGCTGAATGTTCGCGGCCGTCACCAGGATCGCGCGCGGGGGTAGCGCTTCGACACCGAGGCCTTCGGTGCTGGTGTGAAACAGGTTGAGCGCATCTTCGTCAACGCCATACCGAAAAGGAAACTCCCTCGACCAGCGCCTGAGGCGCTCCTCCGAGAACACCTCAGCGCTTTCCTTCAAAGTTGGACCGAGCTTTCCGTTCTCGGCGACACAGCGAACGAGGTGTCCTTCGGCATCGACCCCCATCAATACGACAGGCAGTCGCATCGATCGCGACAATTCGACGGCACGTTCGCCGGAGGACTCGATGGTCGGAGGTATCCAGCCCTGATCGGGCGCCACGCCAAGCGATGGGATCGCGTGGTCCGCCAGGATGTCGATGGCGAAAGCGGCAATATCTAAATTCGTTTGCGCTTCCGCGCTACCGAGCAACTGCCGCGCGAGCACGGAGATTTGCCGGACATCGTAGCCGACGTCGTTCGCATCTCTCGCTTGTTCTATCTGCTTCAGGACTTCGAGGACCTGTGCCGCGGTTGGGTGTGGCAGCCGGCTGGCCGCGATGATCCCTCGCAGAGGCGCATGTGCTTCGTCGAGAAGACGTTCGAAGGCTTCGATCGCCTCGGGAGGCGGCGTGACGCCCGCAAGTTCGGCTGCCCGGAGAGCTTCCGCCATGCTCGCGGCGGCAGGAGCAGGCTCATCTCCCTGCGTCAGTACCGTGGGGGCGTTCTGGATGAAGTCGGGGATCAGCGCTTCCAGCCGTTCGCGCGCGTGCGCGGGATCCTGGCGGGCCTGGATAAACCGGGCCTGCAATTCAAGTGTCTGAATCCGGTGAACGTATTGATCACGTGCACCGAAGCTTTGAAGAGCCTTCCGCGCCGCATCAAGAAATGACAGTCCGGCATCAATCATGCGAAGATCGCGCATGAGCCGATAGAGCAACACGCTTTCGTAGAAGACCTGATCCGGCATAGCGCTGTTGTCCGCTGCGAGGCAGCAAAGGGCGCCGACCATGCCGTCGATTGTATTGCCGGTCCGCTGGTAGACGTCGCCATAACAGAGCCAGGCGAGACGCGAACGCGCTTTGGACTCGCCTGCGACCTGAAGCGCATGTTCCGCGTAATCCCGGGCCGCCTGGAAACGGCTCGCCAAGGCCAATCGTACCGCCAGCACGCGCACCAGCGACAAATCCGCATCCGGCACTGAACCATGTCGAGCGACTGCCATGCCTATCGCAAGGATGTTTCTGACGTTCTCGATATCGGCGGGCGTGTCGAGCGGTTCGTAATGCTCCAACAGCTTCCGTATGCCAGCGACGAGCTTGTCCGCGTCTTGCGTCAAAAGCTCCTTGGGGATGTCGATCCGGCCGACAAACACGGGGCTCGCGGACTGAAGCCAAGGCAACGCCACCAGCAAAAAGGCAGCGAGTCGTCCGCAGGCGGCGCCGTCGTCCATGCATCGAGCGCTTCGATCTCGCGCAGGGCAAGGGGCGCGCTGGCGAGCTTCAAGGCCGTATCGACCAGGAGAGCTATCCCGAACAATCCCATCGACTCGGCTGATAGCGCATCGACCAGACGCACACGCACCCGGGCGTCCGCAGGATGGCTTGTGAGGTATCGAAGGCCAAGCAAGACAGCGGCTTGCAAAAGCTGAGGCTCGATGTCGGCTGCCTTGTCACCTCCAAGAACAGCTCCCTCCAGTGCCGTGAGCATGGCAGTGACCATGCTCGCCGTCACATCGGTCTCCGCATCCTCCGTTATGACCGAAAGCGCGTCAGCATAGCGTTGCGCACGAATGGCCTCCCTCGCAATGAATACCCTGGCACGGACCGTCTGCCGCGGATGAGCAGCGATCACCGCTCTTGTCAGGACCTGATAGTCCAATTCGGAAGAGGCGAGGCCTGCGGCCAACGTTTCGTAGAAGCCCGCCATCCGGCGGTCGTCCTCAACTGGCGAAGTTGCCAGGAGCCGGGCCAGCTGAATGAATTCGCCGGCCTCGAGCATCGCGTCGCCACGATGGTGCATGAGCGCCAGGGAGGTCGGGTGTCTCTCCTGAAGAATTTCCTCGCATTTTTGGATCGTCCTCGGCTCGCCAATGCGTTTAGAGAGCGTCAGCGCAGCTTCGATGGACTCCAGCGGCAATCGATCGAAGGCGATCTTCTGCACCAAGTTGCGGGCGATGTCCGTCGCACCGGCTTCCGCGGCCATTTCGGCCACCTGCAGGGCAGGCACGGGCGCAAGATTTTCGATCAATCCCAGTTCGGCTCGAAGCGCTTGCTCCACCATGGGCTGCAGGCCCGCCTTGTGCATCATCTGCACTTGGAGAAGGGGTTTTATTCCGTCCAGCGAGCTTGGAAGCGTATCGATCTCGGCGAGGATCGGTCCCATGACGCCGCGCGCGATCGCTGTGGACCATTTTGCCAGATGCTGCGCGAGGATTGCATCCGGGGCGTCCGGATCGCCACCGGCGAGCACAGCCATTCCGTCAATCGCAAGAAGCCGCTCCTGGTTCGCCTCCTTGAGCGGCCAGTCCTTGTTCGCATCAACGGCAACGTAGCTCGTCGAGGCTCTTGCAGCCAAGACGGCCCCCTCGCACAACGCCGCAAAATGCGGGACCTAGGAATCTTCGACCATTCCAAGAACGGGCCGGGCTCCATAAGGGCCAGGCTCCACGCCGCGATAAAGAGCTCCCTGATCTACAACGACAGCGGCATGCTGCTTGGCAGCTTCAACGATCGAACAAACGGACGCTACCTGAAGGTCTGGCGAGACGGCGATGTTGATGCGGCGCGACAGGACGTCGAGTTCTGCGGTCTCCAGCGCCGTGCCCCGGGATCGAACCACCGCCTCGCCAAGATGGTGAAACAAGGCACTCTTCCGCTCGTCAGGGCCGGCGCTTCCAGGCGGCTGAACGACGATGATCTCGGAAAAGACAGGCTGGCCGTCCTCAGTGTACGAAGATGCGAGGATGGCCAAAATCTCCGCGATGCGAGTGGACGGATTCCCGCCGGCCACCACGAACATGTCGCCGGCTCCCCGGGCGAGCCCATTTTTCCCATACCATTCATGGAAATCGACACCCGAAGATGCGTCGATCGATGATTTCATCTCGCTCAAGCCGTTCACCCTTTCCGTCGTCCTGAACATCACTCTTGTCGGCAGTCAGGTGGTGATGCAACCTGACTCAAGCAACGCGCCGCCCATATCTAGCAGAATGGCAGCGATGTCCATCGAGGCCAGCGACAGGCCGGCCTCTTGGCCGGCTTAAAAAAGAAGGCACCCGCAGGAGGGGCAGCATAGCGCCGCCGGGACGGCGTGACCCGGGACCGAGTGCAGTCACGAGACCGATTAACAAGGCACCCGCGCTATGGGCAGTGATAGCGACGCTGGAATGGAATGACGGCGGGCCCCTCGCGCGAGTGCCTCCGGCGAGCGACACCTTATTGTTCGCATTTCCAAGGCGAAGGCAGCAGCGCTAACTCATGCGATAAACGTCGTCTCGCCGTCGTTTATGGTCTCTCAAGCCGCCTCCTGACGGAGCCGTTTCATGTTGGTGCCGATGAGGCGATCGAGCGAGTCAAGCGCCGGGCTCACCTTTTGGCCAAGGAGCACGAAAAAGGAAATGGTGTTTCGCATGAGGGGGCCAAGGAGCCGTCAAACTCGTCTCACCCAGCCCGCCGCCGTGCGTATTTTCGCCCGGGAAGCGTATCGATATCCACCTTCCCGCGTCTTTTCCCACCGAGCTTCACCCACGTTTTCTTCCGCTTCTTCACGGCCAGCAGGGAAATCCGCATCAGATGCGCAACGGCCATCTCGGACTTTCCAAGATCAAAGAGCCGATAGCAGATTTCAGCGCCGCGCTTGGCGAGGCGTTTCGTCGTCTTGATGGTTGCGGGGATGACCGGGAGCATATTCGTCTTCAAGGCCGGTCCCCGTTAGAGACATCTCCGCATTGATCTTCTTCATGGCGGCGTTCCGCTTCCTGAGCTGCCGCTTAATCTTGCCGTCGAGCCGCTTGATCTCCGTGAGAAATGTCTTTTCGGCCGCACGGAACAGCATGGAGTTGAAATTCACTGTCATGATGTAGTGGTGCGTCCGGTACATCTCATCGAAGAGCTTGTGATAATGCTGCAGCCGCTTGACGGCCTCATAGTTATATTTCGGAGCGTTTGACCCGAACAGGGCGAGGTCGCGCGTATATCGTGTCGGACTGAGGTCGCCCAGCATGTTGTGCATTTGATGCGCGACCATGTTGCGGTAATCGATGAGTTCAACGATTTCTTTCTTCTCGCTAGGCTTGATTTCGCCATCGGCAATAAGGGCGTTCGGCGCCTTGTCGACCGGGTTCTTGATGCCTTTCGGGACACGCTCGGCCTGTCCCTTCACCAGCCATCCGTCGGTGGCCTGGATGCGGTCTAGAATTTCCCGCTTCAACTCCTCGGCATAGAACATGACGAGCAGCATCTGTATGGCCCGGTATTTCAGGATGTTTTGTTCAAGGGCTGGGAGGGCTGAACCAAGAGGATCGGTGAAGCGCGGCTTGTGCATGAGCTCGATTGCCCGAGTTGAGGGAGTAGCCGGATGCAAGCATAGGTGATTGCAATAGCTGGCGAAATGCGGTCGGAGGCGCGGCTCTTTCGGGGAAAAATCCGACATTGCCTGCTTGTGGTTGGAACATATCGCTCGGCGCAAGCGAGGTGTGGCTGCTTTATAGTGAGGGCCTGGGAACGGGCGAGGGATTAGTTGAGACAATGCGCTTTGCAACACTGATCGTCGAACAGCTTGATCGCGCAGTGACGGAGATTGCGGTCGATCATCCGCTGAACGCACGTATTGCGCTCATTCTCATTGATAACGCAGCTGAGCTAATCATCCATCGGCGATGCGAGCATCTCGTGCGGGCAGATCAGAGACGTGGCGCTCCAACATTGAGTGCCGCAAAGCGCCGATCCATCCTTGGGCATTATTTTGCGGAGAAGATCAAGTTTCTCGAAAAAGCCTCTGACCTGTCGGCTGAGGAGCGGCATTTCATTGGCGAACTGCACAACCATCGCAACACGCTGTATCATGTGGGCTTGGAGAATGATGATATCATACGCGCCTTGGCTACGGCCTATTTCCAGTTAACCTGCGACTTGTTGGTCCGGCTTGACAACAGGACCCTCGGTTGGCCCAAAAACTTGGTCATCGCCGCTTCACTTCATCAGTATTTCCCCGAGGCGGCCAAGGGGCTCCGCTTCCCCGGCTTCGATACGGGGCATGTTGCGAAAGAGCTTATCGACCATGTCCCAACGGATGCACCGGCGCTTCCGGCGGCGCTCAGCCAACACAGCATGGCCGCTGTCGATCGATTGGAAGCCATGTTTGAAAGCATCAAGCTCGGTCTCGATCGAAAGAACGATCCGGATGATACGTTCCGGCAGCTTCAACACGACATGGACTTCCAGGTCATCGTGCGTGAGCGGATGCGCCAGGCTAACAGGGAGGATGATTTTGTTCCGTTCGGCCATCCCGCGTTGCGGGAGCTTGCCGCAAAGCTCATGCCGGACTGGAAGCCCCGTTATCGTTCGCGGCCCTTCGCCAAATGGCGGACCAAGGCCAAGGCCATCGCAAGCTGTGCTGATGCGCTCTCGGCCGTCGGTAAGTTCACAGATTTGCGTGGCGAGATGTCATATCTGACCGAGGCGGTAGACGACGCTCATGAGACCTTCTGTGGCTGGGTTCAGCAGCAGGAAGACGCGGCCCAGGACGCGCGGGGGCGCTAGTCCGCCAATGGGCGCAGAGGAGCGGAGCCATTTCTGCGGTCGGGAATACTGCCAACGGTCCATTTGAAAGATGCCGGCGACTCAGCAATAGTGGATGCAGCGAGGGTTCGGGCCAGCGTATCGCCGCTGGAGTACGACCGGGCGTCCTGCCGACGAACCACGCGTTAAAGCGGATTTTCGATTTCAATTGGCGTTCTGACCGCGAGATCGACTGGCGTGTAGATGTCGAGATCGACATTGGCCGTCTTGAGCGTGACGACCAGCCCATACCTCGTCATACGGTTACATATGGTCCGGTTTGACCGCTTGCGGCACCAGCCGTTCACGGGCTTGATGCAAAGCCATTCGCGCTGGAGCAAATCCACAGCCCGTCCAGTCCACACATCACAATGTAAGGACCCTGCTGAAATGCTATCGTCTCCCAAGATCCATCTTGGGTCCGAACCTTCATGCCTCAATTTTCCGCCCCCTTTGGGACGCTCCGCTGCATTAACTCGCAATTTGAACCGGCCAAATGACTCGTTGCGCCGTTGCAGGTCGAACCGCAAACCGTGCGACTGATAGCGCTGCGGGTCCACATTGGCAGACAATCCGGGGTTCGGATCGATGAAATATGACAACGTAACCTTCAGCTCGACCGGTTCGTTGTCCAGTTCTTCAAGCATCGCAGCCGGTATCGGCAGACGATAATAGTGGCACTGGTTGAACTCCCGACCACCTTCGAACTGATACGGCTGAATTTCCGCCTGAGCGACCATCGCCAAGTGATTTCGAGCGCAGGCCGTCGCGCGGTCATAGCTGGCGACGCCATAGCCAAAACGGCGGACCAACGCATAGCGATCGCGCTTTGCTGGCGTGCGGTCGATAAGCTCCCGCATCGGGGCGGTCCATTCAGCGCTGTGGACCATCAAGGCGCGAATGGTTTCCGGCCAGCAGTCCGGATGATCAGCTATAAGCTGCGCGGCCAAGCGTCCCGCTTGGGCCGTGGCGGCACTCGTCGCGTCAAAGGCTACGAGAGGCGCGTTGCCGACATCCTTACCGGTTGTCAGGAGAGACAACGAGTCGACTGTCAAAATCTCTGTACGCGCCGGGTTGACCGCGCGATTACCGCCTTCCATCAAGATTTCTGGCTTGATTGGCGCGATCCCGTGTTGCCAACGCGTGCTGTTGCGGGAGTGCGGGCTGAGTTCTCCTGCCTGCACCGCAGGCGACCAGTCAGTGTAGCCGTCATCGGTGATGTTAACGAGATCAGTGTACCCGCCGACTGTGAGCGCGTTCCAAGCCTGTGCCGGATCCTCAATCGGGTATTCGTCTTGCGAACGGAGCGCTAGGAAGTCGGTATCGGCGGGAACATTTCCCGCTGATACGATGACAAGGCGCTTGGGACGCTGGGCATCATCTTCCGCATTGTCATCGTCGGCAATCATCCGCCCAACGGCGGCTTGGTCGATGGCCGCGCTCCACAGGGACGCGAACGCACCGGAGATGTTGTCGTTCGTCACCGCCATGCAATAGACGCGCTGGCGTTCCGGAACCTCGATTTCCGGGAGCACAATGGCGGCTTGCGTAAATACGCCGTAGCTTTGCGGTTCGTTGGGGTCGAATCCATCCGGTGGCAGAACCTTTACTGACTCTAGCCGGTGGGTCAGAACCTTCTCAGACCTGTCTGACAGCGCCGCCGTTAAATCGCCGTGTAATGCCAATCCTGCCATAGCCGTGCCGTGACCATCATCATCGTGATCGTCCACGCCCCATTCGTCAGGCTTCAGCGCATGCATATCCTGCGGCGTGAGTGCAGGCTCGATAAGCGAATGACCGCGATTGATACCCGCATCGAGTATGCATACCGCCGGAGCTTCAGCTCCCGGCCATGTAATACGCTCGGCAAGCCCATCCACCCAGTCGTGCTCTTCGCCTTCGATATCGTCGATGAAGAACGTTGGGGTATCATTGGCCAAACGCAGCTCGGCAACGCCTTCGCTTGCGAACATCATCAGCTCGATGGTCACGCGGTTCGCGAGCACCGGTACTACGGTGACTTCCGGAAATTTCATGCGCCGTTCTTCATCCGCGACGCGCACATTCAACCGGGCACAAAGATCTAGAACGCTGTCGACGCTGTCGGCATGACACCACAACGCCCACCACATCATGGCCTGGGTATCCGCCGGGATCGGTTTGGGATCAGTCCATCGTGTGCCGATATGAGCGACGCGGATGGATTCAATCGCCTCGACCTTTGTCTTGTTTTTCGGCTTCTGGCCTATGGGCGTCAGTTCGCCATTCAAATACTCATCGAGTATTTGCTCGAACGCAGGCCGAGCATGGTCAGGGACATAGAGTGAGATGGTACGACGGTTGGCGGCATCGACCTTGGAAGCGCCCATCCGCACCCCTTGGGTGGATGAGTCGAGAATATCCGGCTTCTTCCCCCGATCCAGTTCGACTTCCAGATACAGCCCGGTGGCCTGAGGCAAGCGCGGGTCCTGCGGCCGCAGGCGCTCCGCCGCCTGGAGCGCCACCCGCAATTCATTCTGTACGCGCCTGCCGTGCTCTATGCGGTCGCGCGGGGTGCCCTGAATATTGGATGAATCCCCTTTGTACCGTTGCGAGGTGGAACGCGCAGTGATGTCAATGTGAGGGAGCGTAAACCGTCCAGGCATTCATCAGGAGCTTTCCGCATGAAGAAATGCCGTCCGCATCGCATGCCGCTCTTGCAGACGCTCAATTATATCTTTGCTAGTCAATTGTCTGCGCTCATCGAGAATTGCTGTTTTCACGGCATCATCCGCGGCTCGCACAATCTCGGATTGGCTCAGCCCCTCCGCGACATGCACAATCTCGGACCATGCCGGGCGAACAATCTTCATCGGCCCGACATTGGCGTTGATAAGCCGTTTGACTTGATCCGCTGACGGTGTGTCGAATTCCAGCACCTGATCGTAGCGGCGCAACAGCGCGCTATCGAGCAGCTTCGGATGATTGGTGGAGCAGATAATCACACTGTCGGTCGAATTGGGTTCTTCCATGAATTGAAGAAAGGAATTCAGCACCCGTCGCATCTCTGCAACGTCATTGGTCGCCGTGCGGTGGCCGCCAACGGCATCGAACTCATCGAACAGGTAGACGCCACGGCGCTTCGCCGTTTCGTCAAAGATCAAACGCAGCTTCGCCGCTGTCTCACCCATATACCGGGTGATCATGGCTTCGAGCTTGATGATGAACAGCGGCAAATGAAGCTCCCCCGCCACTGCTTCCGCTGACATTGTCTTTCCGGAGCCCGGAGGCCCAATAAAGAGAATGCGCCTGTTGGGAATCTTTCCGTGCTCTCGCAACCAGTCGCGCTTACGCTGCTGGCGTAGTATGTCCTCGAAACGCGCGAGCAGCCGTGGATCGAGCACTACATCCTTAAGCTTGTAGCGCGCCTCGCGCATCTCAAGGAGACCTTCGAGACTACCGCGCGGCGCTGAGAAGGCGATTGGTACGGATGCGCCACGCGAAAAACGTGCTCGGGCCTTGTTTATTTCGTCACGCATTTCCTGCGCTGTGTCCCGGCGACCTTGGCGCGCTTCCGCAGCCGCCACCTGAAGGGCGATTGAGAAGAAAGCGTCTTCATCACCCTCGGCGCGGCTTCTGAGCATTGCCAGAATTTGTTTAGCGTTGGACACAGCAGGCCTTTCCGTACGTCAAAATCTTACACCGGCGCCGGTTGCAGACGAACGGGTTTATGGAACCCGCACGGATCTGTCCCCGCATATCTCTAAGACAACGCTCGTTACAGGCAGGTTGACGCGGCGCACAAACCAAACGGCGGCTCGGCCCGCCAGCCTCTCGGGATTTCCCCAGAAAGATCAGGCTTTACAACAACGGGCCAAGCGTCGAATATTTGTAACAGAAATTCGGTGGTGACGCTATGAAAAATCAATGCAGAGGACCGGGAAGACCAGCAGGTGAACCGACCGTCGTGGTTCGCCTGCCGGTACCCATTGCCGAGTTGGCAAAGCGCTTCGCGCGCCGTCCCGTTCGCGCTGGCGACATCAACGAATTTCTCGATGTACAGGTCCGCGTGGCGCGCAGCGTCCCCCTCGTGGGCGCGAAAGTCCCGGCAGGCTTTCCATCGCCGGCCGACGACTACTTGGACCGCGCCCTCGATTTTAACGAGTTGTTCATCCAGAACCCGGCAGCGACATTCGCCGTTCGCATCGCGGGCGACAGCATGATCGGCGCTGGAATTTTCCCCGACGACATCGCCATCGTGGACCGCTCACGCTCGCCTGTAGACCGCAACATCATTCTTGCGCTGGTGGACGGTGAGTTCACACTTAAGCGCTATCGCCGCCGCAGTGGGCGGGTTTGGCTTCAAGCAGAAAATCCAGCTTACAAGGACATCCAGGTTACCGAGAAGATGACATTTGAGATCTGGGGTGTCGTTTCAAAATCAATCCGTATGCTCTAGACCACATGCCTGCGCCCGTCGCCCTTGTCGATTGCAATAACTTCTACGCGTCGTGTGAGAGCGTATTCCAGCCGCAGCTTCGTGGCGACTGCGAGCTTGCGAACGTGCTGAGCAACGCCGCGCTTGGGCGACGCCCAGTCGAAGGCTGGAGCGCGAACGCCTATGAACAGTTCACCCTATCGCTCGCCGACCTTCGTCGGAAGTTATTCGGGCTTGCATTGGCGAATGACGCGCAATCGCGACTGGGGGAAGCATGCCTGGTTGAGATCGAGGAACTGCGGGATGAGCATGGCCGGATCGATGACGAACCGCGGCACCCCGATATCTCTTCGGTACAATCTTGGCTGATCGTCCGGTAGGGCTTACGATGCAGCCACCGCACCAGTTTCGCACCAGAAACAACCTGAACGAACCACCACAAACGCGATCGAAATCAAACGGAAACGCAGCAAAATCAACCAAGGCAACCAATATTCGGCCGCTCATAACGGTCTGGTTGCAGGTTCGAGTCCTGCCGGGCCCACCACGCTTCGCCCTTCGGGCTACGCGCGGCCCAGCCAAGCGGAGAACGAGGGGCGAAGCGCGGTGTCGTAGCCGGAGCGCAGCGGAAGCAAAGACGGACTGGCGCGGCAAGCTTCGGCTCGGCAAGCCAACGCCACACATCAAAGTAAGCATGCGAAGGTATTTCTCGCGTCCGTTCACTCGACGGTGCACTCTCGATCTTTCGCGAGCAGGCGAAAGCGCTCCCCGCTCGTTCAAGGTGAAACCAGCCGCTTGCGGACAGCATACCGAACCAGCTCGGCGGTGGAGGACATCCTGAGCTTGCGCATGGCCGAGGCGCGGTGTGTCTCGACCGTCTTGACGCTCAGATTCAGGATCGCGCTTATCGACCTGTTGGTGTGCCCCTCTGCGATCAGCTGGACCACGCTCTCCTCGCGCGAGGTCAGCAGCATGTCGGCCCGGTTCTGCTTGTTCGCCTGGTAGTCGCGGAGCAGCTTCTCCAGCAGAACACTCGTGAAGTAGGGTCTGCCGTCGAGCAGCGCTTCGACCGCGGAAATGAGATGGTTGCGAGCGTCGGACTTGAACAGGAAGCCGCGGATTCCGGCCAGAATGGCCTCTGTCAGCAACTCCTCGCTTTCATGCATCGTGAGGATAAGCACCTCGGTTTGAACGTGAAGCGCTCTGAGGCGGCGGCTGACCTCCAGGCCGTTGATGATCGGCATGGAATAATCGACGATCACGATGTCTGGCCTGGTTTCCAGCGCAAGCGTGACCGCCTGCTCACCATTGGTCGCCTCGCCGCTCACGATCCAGTTGGACCGCGTTTCAACAATCGCGCGAAGTCCGGAACGCACGATTTCATGATCGTCCGCAATCAAGATGCGTTTCACGGGTCGTTCCCGTTTGCCTACCCTCGGCCAAGCCAGGTGGACTAGAGCGGTCATCGGCGGTCAGGTCGAACGATGATACGGCGTCCCACAAGAACGGTTATCCAGCAAAACCCTGAGAGATGCAGGCGAAGGTACTGACAGCCACGGATCGCCACGGCTTGCGATCAGGCCTCGACGAGTCCGCTCCGCACCGCGTAACGCACGAGGCCCGCCGTCGAGTTTACCTCCAGCTTGCGCATCGCCGCTGCACGATGAGCCTCCGTCGTCTTAACGCTCAGGTCGAGGATCGCGCTAATCCCTTTGTTGCTGTAGCCCTCGGCTACCAGCTTGACGACGAGTTGCTCGCGCGAGGTCAGCCCATGGTGGTGTCGTTCGCCGTGGGGGCCCGGCCCGCCATCGTATTCGATAATGCTATTCGTACAGAAGAACGGCCTATGCATCAGCAGCGACTCGACAGCCGCCAGCAGCAGCTTGTTCGCATCAGACTTCACCAAGAAAGCGCGGGCGCCGGCCTCGAACGCCTGCTGCGCTATCAGACCCGAATTGTGCACGGTGAAGATCAGGATCTCGGTTTGCAGCCGATAGTCCCTCATACGCCGCGCCACCTCCACGCCGGTCATCCTCGGCATCGAGAAGTCCAGGATGGCGACGTGGGGCTGGCTCTGGATCGCCGCGGCGACCGCCTTGCCCCCGTCAGTGGCCTCGGCCACCACTTCCCAGTCCGCCCGCTGTTCGAGGACCGCCCGCAAACCCGATCGCACCGCTTCGTGATCGTCGGCTATGAGGATACGTTTCATGCAGCACACTCCCTATTCTTGACGGCGGTTCGGGTCACACTTTCGACCCGCCGCCGCTGGCTAGTGTTCTTTCGCTGATTGTGTGCCGGTATCGGCCCTCGTATTGGTCGTGGTCCTTCGTCGATTGCGCCTATTTACTGCAAGGACGTGCGGGAAGACCGCGGACAGAACGGTGCCGGAGTGCGGTGCCATCCCGTTGGACTGGATGGCCAACGTACCTCCGATCCCGTGCAGCCTCGCGCGCATCGCGGGAATTCCGACGCCGCTCGATAGCGTCCCGGCACCCGGCCTGCCAGGGTGGGGAAGACCGCGTCCATTGTCGCTGATCATCAATTGGAAACGACTGTCGACAACATCGATGACGATTGCCACCTCCGTCGCTTTTGCGTGACGGAAGACGTTCGTCAGAGCCTCCTGAACAACGCGCAGCAGCGAGCGTTGGGCCTCATAAGGTAACCCATCGACCTCCGGCACGATGTTCACCCTCACATGCAACGAGGTGCGCGCCGCGAACCCTTCCGCGTAGCCTTCGATCGTGGCCTTCAATCCGTCACCCGTCAGATCCCGCGGATGCAGCAGATAGGCAAAAGCCCGGAGCTCCCGGAGCGCTTCATCAATCGACGCGTCGATTTCGTCGCAGATCCGTTCGGCGGCTTGTGTGCCGTCAAGCTGGCCGCGGATCCGCATCAAGCCGAGACTCGCGGCAATCAGATGTTGACAGGTCGAATCGTGGAGATCGGAAGCGATCCGCTGCTGAATGCTCTCCTGAAGCGACAGCAGGCCAGCTTCGACATCCAGCCCGTTCCCCCATGTGGTGGGGTCCTCGAAGCGAACGTCGCGCGCCTCGCGATGGCAGCCGATCAATCGGACGACACCGCGGGTCGCGGGATCCAGGATCGGCGTGACCGTCGTTTCCCTCGTGCGGGATGAACCACCAAACGCCAGCCGCTGCCGGATCCTGATCTCAGCCTTCTCCGCGAGGCTCGCCCGAAGTGCTTCGCAGACAGATCTCGCGTCATCCGCGCTCAGGCAATCGGATACATCCATGTCGAGCACGTCTCGCGACGATACGCCGAGCCGGGACTCGAATGCCGGATTGATGCTCTCGTAGACGAAATGTCCGCAAAAGGAGGGGCGCGCGACGAAGAGGAGATCTGCAGAAGAGTTCCAGTAAAGCTCCTCGGTCGATGGTTGCAAACCTACGCGCAGCCAGCGCTTGGGACTGGTTTGCCTCGACTCTCTGGCGGGGGAGCCATGTGGCTTCACTGTACTACTCACTCTATTCCGGCGACTCCCGATATTGGCCACGACGACAATAGCGGGGTCTCTCCCCACCCTGCCGGCGAGAAATCCTCCACCTAATTCGGAATAGCGCACCTGCGGGGTCAATCAACTATACACCCAGCGAACCGCTCATTCAACATGAGGTAGTATTCGTGAGGGATTGAAATCTTGGCCTTCGTCAAGGGCCGCCGAATCTCAAATCCGATGCAATAGAGAGTAAAAATGGCGATGCGCGGCGAACGAGCCCGAATGGCATCGTCGCGCCGCCATTCCGTGGTCGCCGGGCGTCCTCCACCGTTCCCCCGCCTAATGCGCTGACAGGTTCGCCAGGGCTATCGGCTACTGCTCGTGTCCGACTTCTTCTTTCTGGTCGCCTTCGCGGGCGGTGCCGCCGGGGCCGGCGCAATTGCGAGCGGGTGAGATGGTTGCTCCAGACGGCGCGTCGCGGCATCATCCCGAAGTGCATCGGTATCGAGTCGATGGCTACGATCGACCGCATCGCGAGGATCGGCCAGCACGACCGTCGTCATCATGCTTGAGATGATGAGGCAGGTCAGCATTAGAAGGCGTCTTGCCGGCATCTCTCGAGCACCTCTAAAAGGCAAAGTCCAGGCGAGGCCCGATCCGAACGTCCCTGTATCGCCGCAGCGGGACGTTCGAGGTTCGTGCCTCGTAGAGCACGGTCGTCGTGAGCGACACGTTGTTGGCAACGTTGTACTTCAGGCCGAGGTCAACCGAATAGAGCTGATCCTGGCGACCGGTATTGAGTCCATCGGTGAACCAATAGGCTTCGAACAGGGGCGTACTGACGATCGACCATCTGGGATCAAGCTTGACCTCGATTCCGAGCACGGCGTCAAAGCGCCAGCGGCGCGCCTCGGCCAGATCGGAGAAACGGTAGGTCAAAAGCACCAGTGGCGAGAACGTCGCGTTGCCAACCCGGAAATCGCGCGCGACTGAGCCCATCACGTCGTGGGACGTGAAGGCGAGATCGCGGTAGATGCCATCGAAATCATATCGATTTTCGTAAATGCCAGACAAGCGCCAGCCGTCCCAGTTCTCGGTCAGACGCGCGCCCATACGCGCGACGGCGAAATTGCCGTCCTTTTCCCGCGAAAAGGCTTCGTATTGAGCCCGCGCATAGAGCCGGTATGACAGATCGTTGGTGAGGTTCCCGTCGAGCCTGACGCTCACGTCTGGCGCGTAATAGACGTCCGACCTGCGGTTATCGCGGGTGAAGAGCGCGTTGTCGGTGAAAGTCGGCGAGATGGAACCAACGACGCTCCAGGACGGGGCTTGGTAATAAGGAACCGCGTAGGAGGATGTAGCGGCTCCGCTCGATTTGAAGTCGGTGAGATCGAGGTCCGCCGCCCAAGCCGTACTACTGCCGAGCAGTGCGGCAACCGGCAGAAAAAATCCAGACGGTCGCATAGGTCCCCTCCGATGCTGCAGCCGGACACCGGGATTCGTGTCACACTGCGCGCCGATTGTGGCGTGTTAATGTTCAGATGATAAATCACAGGTTGATCTGGGTCGATTCCTCCGCCGGCTAGTAGTCGACCGGATCCCTGGTAATCGGGCAGGTCATGCAGTGACCACCGCCGCGGCCGCGGCCGAGCTCCGCGCCGACGATGGTAATCACTTCGATTCCCTCCTTGCGCAGCAGCGTATTGGTGTAGGTGTTGCGATCGTAGGCGAAGACGACGCCTGGAGAGGCGCAGACCAGATTGGCACCGCTGTCCCACTGAGTTCGCTCTCGCAGATAGGCGTTGCCGCCGGTCTCCACGACGCGGAGCTTCTTCAGGCCGAGCGCTTCAGCTACGACGTCCACGAAAGGCTTCTCGTCCTTCCGCAGCTCGATACCAGCGGAATTGTCCGCCGGCCGGTAGGAGAACGCCGTGATGCCATTGACGATATCGGGGTAAAGCAGCACGCAATCCCGATCGGCGAACGTGAAGACCGTGTCGAGATGCATCGCCGCGCGGAGCTTGGGCATGGCCGCCACAATGACGCGCTCGGCAGCCTTTCTCCTGAAAAGAGCGGCAGCAAGCTGACTGATCGCCTGTCTCGATGTCCGCTCGCTCAATCCGATCAGGACATTGCCCTTCCCGATCGGCATCACATCGCCACCTTCCAGAGTGGCAAGGCCGTGATCCTGAGTCGGATCGCCCCACCAGACCTGGACCTTGCCGGCGAAATCCGGATGGAACTTGTAAATGGCGGCGGCGAGGATCGGCTCCTCGTGACGCGCCGGCCAGAACAGCGAATTCAACGTTACGCCGCCATAGATCCAGCAGGTGGTATCGCGCGTGTACAGCGTGTTCGGAAGTGGCGGCAGCAGATACTCGGTCATGCCGGCCGCCTCCCGGATCAACCGGAGCATTTCACCGCCATGTGCGTCGGGGAAATCGTGGGTCGACAATCCGCCGATCAGGGTTTCCGCCAGCTCGCGGGGGGCGAGGCTTTCCAGATAGCCGCGGAGCTCGTCAATCAGGCCGAGACCGACCTGGTTTGGGACCACCTGATTGTCGAGGATCCATCGCCTCGCCTCCGGGATGGCGACGGTGTCCGCGAGCAGATTGTGCATCTCGACGACCTCGATGCCGCGGTCGCGCATCTTCTGCACGAAGTCGAAATGGTCGCGCTTGGCATTGTCGACCCAAAGGACGTCGTCGAACAGCAGCGTGTCGCAATTGGTCGGAGTGAGACGCTGGTGAGCGCGGCCCGGCGAGCAGACCATTACCTTGCGCAACTGACCGACTTCCGAATGAACGCCAAAAGGAAGCGCTCCGTTTGATGTCTGTTGTGTCATGAGCGCAACCTCCGCAATCGATCCGCCTAGATCGTGATGTAGCCGGTGGCGAGGCCGTGAATGCCGACGGCCGCGCCGATCGCAGCCACGATGAAGATGACCCACTCCCACGGTGCAAAAATCCGCGCCTTCTGTTGGACCCGCGCCCAGACATACAGCGCCGTGCCGGGCACGTAGAGCAGCGCGGATAGCAGCAGGTATTTCATTCCGGCCGCGTAGATCAGGAAGAGTGTGTAGATGACGGCGATGCCGGTGAAGATCAGGTCTCGTCTGTGCTCGCCCGCGCTCTTCTCGTACGTCTCGCCGCGCTTCACCAGCAGCAATCCGTAGGCGGCGACCAGGAAGAACGGAATGAGGTTCATGACGCTCGTGAGATTGAGCATCAGCGAGAAGGCATCACGGGACCAGTAGGTGCTGATGACGAAGAGCTGCACCACGATATTGGTCAGCCAGAGCGCGGCAGCCGGCACCTTGTTGGCGTTTTCGGTACCGAACACGCGCGGCATGTCCCGGGTCCGACCGGCCGCCGAAAGCACCTCGGCGCAGATCAGCGACCAGGCGAGATAGGCGCCGAGCACCGAGACCAGGAGCCCGATGCTGACGAAGACGGCACCCCAATGTCCGACCACTGCCTCCAGCACCGTGGCCATTGACGGTTGCCGCATGTCTGCAATCTCCGCACGCGGCAGCACGGCATAAGGCAGCATGGTGACGAGCACCATCAGGCTCGTGACGACCAGGAAGCCCATGATCGTCGCCGCGCCGACGTCGGACCGCTCCTTGGCGTAGCGGGAATAGACACTGGCCCCCTCGATCCCGAGAAAGACGAACACCGTGACCAGCATGGTCGCGCGGATCTGCTCGAAGAGTCCCGTGTCCGGCATGCCCTCGCCGCCCCAGAAATTGGCACGGAACAGGTCGGCCTTGAAGGCAAGGATCAGGATGACGATGAAGATCAGGATCGGCACGATCTTGGCGATGGTGACGATCGTATTGATCGCGGCGGCCTGCTGCACCCCGCGCAGGATCATGAAGTGGAACAGCCAGATCCCGATCGAGGCTACGACGATCGCGATGACCGTATTGCCGTCGCCGAACACGGGAAAGAACGCGCCCAGGGTCGATTTGATGAGGACCCAGTAGGACACGTTGCCGATGCAACTTCCCATCCAGTAACCGAGCGCCGACAGGAATCCGGGATAGTCGCCAAAGCCCTCTTTCGCATAGGCATAAACACCGGCATCCAGACCAGGCTTTCGCTCGGCCAGAGACTGGAACACGCGCGCCATGGTGTACATGCCACCGCCTGCGATGCACCAGGCGAGGATGGCGCCGAAGGGACCGGTTGCGGTGCCGAAGGTTCTGGGCAGAGAGAAGATGCCGGAGCCGACCATGGAGCCGACGACCATTCCCGTCAGTGCGAACAATGAGAGCTTCTGGGCCGATGTCGTCGCAGTCATTGAATGGCCTCGAAGAGCGAGCGAAGACCGACGCCGTCATCGATGTCTCGAACGATGCGTTGCCGACCTCCTCATTGCGAGATCGAACCATGCGCCGTGGCCTCGGCCCGGCCCATCAGGTGATTACCTAGTCGCTGTCCGGGATTACCCTCGCGCCGGGCTGGAAGCATCGGAAGCTGGCGCCATTTCTTTCCCGCCGAACCAGGCGACATACAAGGTCGGCAGCAGCACCAGAGTTAGAACGGTTGCGACGAGCAGGCCGCCCATGATCGCAAAGGCCATCGGCCCCCAGAAGACGGTCGGCGCTATCGGGATCATGCCGAGTACGGTTGAGACGGCCGTCAGCATGATCGGACGAAAGCGGGAGCTGCTTGCATCCACTGCCGCCTGCCAGGGCCCCTTTCCTTGCAAGCGCTCCGCCTCGATTTGCCCGATCAGGATCACCGCGTTCTTGCTAATCATGCCAAGCAGCGCCAACACGCCGAGGATGGCGACGAAGCCCAGCGGCCGCCCGGACACGAGCAGCGCCGCGACGACGCCGATCAGGCCGAGCGGCGCGACGCTAACGACCATCAATAATCGCGGGAAGCTCTGCAGCTGCACCATCAGCACCGTAAACATGACGAACAACATCATCGGTACGACTGCCATCACGGACGACCTCGAATGTCGGCTCTCCTCCACCGTGCCGCCGACCACGACATCGTAGGAACGCGGCAGAGTGGCCTTCAGCTTGGCGATAGCGGGAGCCAGCCGATTGACCACCGTCTCCGGCGGCATCTCGTCGGGAACGGCGGCCCGCACCGTCAGGGTCGGCATGCGATCGCGCCGCCAGATCAGCGGAAACTCCTGACCGTATTCGAAGGTGGCAAACTGGCTCAGCGGAACGGTCTGCCCTCCCGGGATCGGCACCTGCAGCGTCCGCAAGCTCGGCAGCGAGACGCGCTGCTCGTCCGTTGCGCGGGCCAGCACATCGACGAGGTAGATATCGTCCCGCACCTGGGTCACGGGCAGGCCGGAGATCACGGTGTTCAGAACGATTGAGATCGCCTGCGAGTTCAGGCCGAGACGGCGCACCTCATCCTGATTGACGCGAACGCGGATCTGGCGATCCGGCTCCATCCAGTCGAAATTGAGGCTCTTGGTCCTCGGATCGGAGCCGACGATCCGCGCGACTTCGACCGCGATGTCGCGCACGAGCTCGACGTCGGGACCGCTGACGCGATACTGCAGCGGCCATCCCACGGGGGGACCGAGCCCAAGCGGCGAAACCGAGGAGATGGCGTTCGGGAATTCTTCCACAAGGAACCGTTCCAGCTTGGCATGAAGGCGCTCGCGTGCCGCGACGTCTTTGGCCACAACGACCGCCTGGGTGAAGAAGTCATTCGGCAGCTCGACGCTGAGCGGCAGATAGAAGCGGATCGCACCGCGCCCGACATTGGTACTCCAATGACCAACGTCGGGATCACCGGTCAGTACTTGATCGAGGCGCTTGGCCGCCGCCTCGCTGGCGTAAATCGATGCATTCTGCGGCAGGCCGATGTCCACGAGAAGTTCCGGCCGGTCGGACAATGGAAAGAACTGCTGCGGAACCAGCGGAAGCGCGAGCACGGAAGCGAGAAAAAGCGCAACCGTCGCGCCGATCGTCAGCCATTTGGCGCGGATCGCCAGGACCAGAAAGCGCCGGTACAAGCGAAAGGCCATTCCCGGCGCATCGGCTGTGGTCTTGGGCGGCGCGAGGATAGCGACGCCGAGCAGCGGCGTGAAGATGACGGCGACGAACCACGACGCCAGGAGAGCGATCGTAACCACCACAAACAGCGAGAACGTGTATTCGCCGGCCGCGCTGGCTGCAAAGCCCACCGGAATGAACCCGGCGATCGTTACGAGTGTGCCCGTGAGCATGGCGAATGCATGCGTGCGAAAGGCGTAGGCCGCGGCCGCGATCTTGCCGTCGCCCAGCGCCAACCGATTAAGCGTGGCGTCCGTCGTCGTCATGGCGTCGTCGACCAGCAGCGCGAGCGCGATGATAAGAGCGCCGAGGGAAATTCGCTGCATATCGATGCGAAGAAACTCCATCGTCGGGAACACGATCGCAAGCGTGAGCGGAATAGCCAGTGCGATGATGAGGCCCGGCCGAACGCCGAGGGTGATGAAGCTCACGACGAGGATGATCGCGATCGCCTGCACCAGCGAGGTCATGAACTCGCGGATCGCTTTGTCCACCACGACGGCCTGGTCGGCCACGAGGCTCGGTTCGATTCCGATCGGCAGATCGGCCGTGATCTCTGCCATCGCCGCCTTGATGTTCCTGCCGAGAACGAGAATATCGCCGCCCTCGCGCATCGCGATCGCGAGCCCGATCGCTGGACGACCGCCGACCCGGAACAGCGGTTGCGGCGGATCGGCATAGCCTCGCCGTACCGTCGCGAGATCGCTCAGACGTAGCGTGCGACCGCCCGCGCTGAAGTTGATGTCGGCAATGTCCTGCTCCGACTGGAACGCGCCGGACACCCGAAACGAAATTCGCTCGGTCCCGGTCTGGATGGTGCCGGCCGGGCTCACGATATTCTGTGCCTGCAGGGCGGCGATCAGAGCCGTGCGATCGACCCCGAGACTTGCGAGTTGCCGTTTCGAGAACTCGACGAAGATCACTTCGTCCTGCGCACCCAGCAGTTCGATCTTCGCGACATCGGGCACGTCTAGAAGACGCGAGCGGACCGCCTCGACCCGGTCACGCAGCTCGCGCTGGGTAAATCCATCACTGGTGAATCCATAGATGATCCCGAACGTGTCGCCGAAATTGTCATTGAACGCTGGCCCCACGATGCCCGCCGGCAGCGTGTGACGGATGTCCCCGATGGATTTCCTCACCTGGTACCAGGTATCGGAGACGTCCCTTGCGTTGGCGCTCCCCTTCAAGTTCACGAAGATAGTGGTGAGACCGGCCCGAGTGAAGCTGCGCAGGAAGTCCAGATGTGGCGTCTCTTGCAACCGCCGCTCGAGCCGTTCGGTCACCTGCTTCATCGTCTCTTCGGCCGTCGCTCCAGGCCAGGCCGCTTGAACAACCATAGTCCTGATGGTGAATGCAGGATCTTCGTTCCGGCCCAGCCGCAGATAGGACAGCACGCCGGCGATGACGGCGGCAATCATCAGATAAATGACGAGCGAGCGGCGCCCGAGCGCCCATTCCGAGAGGTTGAGCCCGGTCATGGCTCCGACCCAAGGACGCGCACCCGCTGACCCGGATGAAGTGCCCGGACGCCCGCGGTCACCACGACCTCGCCTATGTCCAAACCTTGCGAGATGATCACCTGCGCCTGATCGAACCTCAAGACGTCGACATTGCGGATGGCGACCGTCTTCGTCGCGGGATCCAGGATCCAGACCGCCGGCTGGCGATTCATCCTGGTCAGCGCCGTTGCCGGAATGTCGATCATTGGTCCGGCGCTCATCTCGACGCGCCCCGTGACAGTCGCCCCCAGCCGCATCGCGGCAGGGGGATCGCGAAGTCCTATCTTGATCTCAAAGGTTCGCGTGACCGGATTGGCCTGCGCGGCAACCTGCCGGATACGCCCTTCCGCAGTCACCGCTGGATCGTCGGTCAGACTGACGCTCACCTGCAGATTGGACGGTGCCGCGCGGACGAATTGAGCCGGCATGTCGAAGACCGCGTCTCGGCCATCCTGCCGCGCGATCCGCGCAATCGTCTGTCCGGCCTGGACGACCTCTCCGGCGGCGGGCCCCGTTTCGGTTATCTTGCCAGGTGCATCGGCCCGCAGCTCGGTGAAGCTGACCTGGTCGTGGGCGGAATTCAACTGAGCTTCGGCCATTTCAACATTCGATTGCGCAGTCTGTTGCGCCTGCGTCGCGGCCTCGAAGTTGGCGCGCGTGGTCCATCCCTGCGCCAACAGAGTCTGCTGGCGTTCGAAATGATTGCGTGCCTGAGTGAGCTGGCCCTGAGCTGCGGCAAGGGCGGCCTGCGCCTGCCGCAACGCGCTGAGTTGGTCCTGCGATTCAAGCTGCGCCAACAGCTGGCCGGCCTCGACGCGCTCACCGAGCCGGATGTCGCTCGAGTGCAGCCGACCGGAAATTCGAAATGCCAGATTCACTTCGTCTTCGGCTTCGATGCGGCCGGAAAAGGTGAGGGGCGTGAGTTGATCCCGCTTCTCGACTGTCATGGTGCGGACGGGACGCGCCGGCGTCGGCAGGGAGACCGTCGCCGCCTCCCTCTCACAGGCGACCAGCAGCAACGCAGAAACCCCTGCAACAAGCGTCGTGCTCAGTGACCGCAGCTGCATGAATCGACCCGTCCGTGCCGCTGAGGATTTTGCGGAGAATTCATCCCGCTTGTATCGGTAAATCTACTGAGCATCCGCGGGTGCAATCGTGAACGAACATCCGGCGGAGCCGAAAGATTCCGGCAGCGAAGTCAGGCGATCACCCGACAGCCCAAGCGCGCAGACGGTGCATAAGCCTGCAGCTGCCGCCGTTGCGGCGCAAGCGATCCCTTCGTCAAAGCCGCGGCGGGTTTGACGAGCCTGCGATCCGCGGCTCGACGTGATTGCTCAACGACAAGGAGAAACCAAGATGACAAAGCTGGCTTTGCTCTCCGCTGCCGTATTCATTGCGCTCGGTGCCATGGGCTCGTGGACGCCAGGACAAGCGCAGAATCTGGCATGGTGCAGAAAGTTCAGGGGAACGCTGACCTGTATGTATGACACTCGTGCCCAATGCCGCGCGTCGGTGAGCGGGCGGTCCGGCACCTGCGTCCCCAATCCGCGCCGCTAGATGCCGCAATTGATCGCCGAGGTAGCATCGATCGGGCGGCGCCAGCAACTTCACTTTGCGCCGCCCCTTCGGGACACAGTCTACAGCGTCCAATCTCATTCGGAACATTCCCCACCGGGACCGAGGGTTTTCTCCGATCCCCTGAGGCAGCTCTCGCGCGGTAGCTTCCTCGGGTCCGCTTGCATGCTCCAACGGGAGGTCTTCATGTCAGATCTGGTCGCCATCGTATATCCGTCCGAGGCGAAGGCCGAGGAAGTGCGTCAGCGATTGCTCAAGCTGCAGAAGGAGTATCTGATCACGATCAGTGACGCCGTGATCGCCGTAAAGACGGACCAGGGCAGCATCAAGCTCAACCAACTCGTCAACACGACCGCCATGGGCGCGGTGACGGGAAGCTTCTGGGGCCTTTTAATCGGTGTCCTCTTTCTCAATCCGATCCTCGGAGTTGCCGTAGGCGCAGCGTCGGGTGCGCTCGGCGGCGCTCTTTCGGACGTCGGCATCGACGATGCCTTTATGAAGGGTCTCTCCGCCAGCCTTCAGCCCGGCAACGCCGCCCTGTTCGTCCTGATCAAGCACATGACCGCCGACAAGGTGATTAAGGAGATCAAGGACGCGGGCGGCGTCGTACTCAAGACCTCCCTCGACGAGACGAAGGAAAAGGCGTTGCGCGATGCCCTCGCCAGCACGGTGGAGCGGCCGGCGGCCTGAGCCGCCGCCCTTCCCTTCTCAACGGCGGCCGCCCGCAAGACGCAGCAGCATCAGGAACAGGTTGAGGAAATTGAGATAGAGCGACAGCGCGGCAAGGACCGACTTTCGCCCCGAAGCGGTTTGGTCATCCGCGCTGTCGTACATCGCCTTGATCCGCTGCGTATCATAGGCCGTCAAGCCGGCAAACACGCCGACTCCTACGATCGAGATCAGCCAGTCGAGCGCAGTCGACCACAGGAACAGGTTGACGACGCTCGCGAAGATGATCCCAATCAGCCCCATGAACAGGAAGGTACCCAGTCCCGAAAGGTCGCGCCGGGTCGTGTAGCCGAAGATGCTGAGCCCGCCGAACATTGCAGCAGCGATCACGAAGACGCGGGTTATCGACGAACTGGTGTAGATGTGTAGTAGGATCGAGAGCGAGATACCGACCAGGGCAGCATAGAGGAAGAACAGCAGGCGCGCGGTTGGCACCGACAATGTCTCGATGCGCGAGCTGAGGAAGAACACCAACCCAAGCGGCGCCAGGATGAAAACCCACATCAGCGGGCTCTGCAGCAGCGCGGGGCCGGTGACCTGATAGGTCAGGCCGGCGGCGACGGCGGTCAGGGCGACACCCGCGGCCATATAGCCATAGATCCGCAACATGTACTGGCGCAGTCCGGCATCCACGGTGATCCGGCCGCCGACGACGTCTGTCGCCGCCAAGTTCTGATCGAGATTCGACATCGCATCCTCCTGTGCAGCCCCCTGAATTGCGACCACGCTAGGCTCTGCTTCGACGGAACAACATCGGACAATCACCCGAAGACATCAGGTGAAAACCACTCTTGCCCGAATGGGGACGGCATGGCGCTGATTGCCGATCCGTAAGACTGGAACCTGCTTCGGGGTCGTAAGACTTTTGACTGAGGCACCTTGCGCTTTTGTCACTGGAGACCGGAGGCGCAATGACCTAACCGGAGGCATGCGCTTCTTCTTCCATATCACCGATCGCTACGGCGTCTCGCCCGACACGATCGGATGCGATCTTAGCGAGCAGGATGCGGCCGTCCTACATGCCAGACGCCTGGCCGCCGAACTCGCCAAGTCCGGCGAGTTCTTCCGTGGCAGCGTCGTGCTGGTCGCGCGGGATACGTTGCCGACGTCCTGGCACAAGGGCGGGGACGACACCACCGCTTCCCGTGGCGATATCTGAATCGGCGGCCACCGATTTCCTGCCTCTCTTCCTACAGACAATCCCTGATGTGCGCACGCGGGAGGCGGCTCTAAGGTTCCGGGAGGGAGGCCGCGAATGCAGCCGCCTCGGATCGGAAGGCATCCATCATGGCTGCTTCGACAAGCGAGGCCGATCAGAAGCTTTCGCGCAATGCGCTGATCGCCCTGGTGATCGGGTCGATGGTCGGCTCCGGCATCTTCGCATTGCCGGCTCAGTTCGGGCGCACCACCGGCGCTTTGGGAGCGATCATTGCCTGGATGATTGCTGGCACCGGCATGTTGACTCTGGCCTTCGTGTTCCAATCGCTATCCCGGCGCAAGCCGGAGCTCGATGCGGGCATCTACGCCTATGCCAAAGCCGGTTTCGGTGACTACATCGGCTTTGCGTCCGCCGCCGGCTACTGGATCGGCTGTTGTCTAGCCGACGTCGCCTGCCTCATCCTGATCAAGGCCACGCTCGGCCAATTCTTCCCCGTGTTCGGCGACGGCACCACGCCGGTAGCCATCGCTTCGGCCTCCGTGCTGCTGTGGAGCGTCCATATTCTGGTGCTGCGCGGCATCAAGGGGGCTGCCGCGCTCAACACGGTCACAACTTTCGCGAAGATCATCCCCATCGTGCTGTTCATCGTGGTGGCTGCGGCCGCCCTGAACCGCGGGCTTTTCTCCGACAATTTCTGGGGAACAACCGAGCCCGACGCCGGGCAGGTGTTGAGCCAGGTCCGCAGCACGATGCTGCTCACGGTGTTCGTCTTCGTCGGCATCGAGGGCGCGAGCGTGTATTCGCGTTACGCACGAAGGCGCGACGACATCGGTATCGCGACGGTCACCGGCTTTCTGACCGTTCTCTGCCTTCTCGTGCTCGTGACACTCCTGTCCTACGGCATCCTGCCGCGGAGCGGGCTCGCGGACCTGCCGACACCATCGATGGCAGGCGTGATGGAGGCCATGGTCGGCCGCTGGGGCGGTGTGTTCATCAGTATCGCATTGCTGATCTCGATCCTCGGCAATTACCTGTCATGGTCCCTCCTTGCGGCCGAGATCCTGCACTCAGCGGCCATTCAGCGCACGATGCCGGCCTTTCTGGCGCGCGAGAACGTTCACAAGGTTCCTGTCGGTGCGCTTTGGCTCACGAATTGCGTGATCCAGACGTTTCTCCTTGTGAGCTGGTTCGCCGAATATGCCTTCACGCTCGCCCTGAAGATGACGAGCGCAATGACGCTGGTCCCCTATCTTCTCGTGGCGGCCTACGGCCTGAGGCTCGCATGGACCGGTGAGGCCTATGCTTCCGGCGAGCGCGCCCGTACCCGCGAAGGGATCTTCGCGGCCGTCGCGACGCTCTACGCGGCGGGCATGATCTACGCCGGCGGGACGAAATTTCTCCTGCTGTCCGCGATCCTCTATGCACCGGGAACGCTGCTGTTCCTGATCGCCAGGCGCGAACGCAAGGAACGGCTTTTCAAGCCGGCCGAGTCCCTCCTGTTCGGCGCCGTGGCCATCGCCGCAGGAATCGGAATCTACGGCCTGGCTGTCGGAGCCATCGCGATCTGACCGATGTCGCTGACCGCATGGAGGCGAGGATGAAGATGTGGATCAACTATCGTACCCTGTTCCTCACCGCAGTCGTAGCCGCCACTCTGCTGTCAAGCATTTCCCCGGCTCAGCCGAAGGACGATACCGTGGCCGCGCCGAAGCAAACCGGCACGACCGCCCCGGGCGATGCGAGGCCCAACATCAACACCAACACGAATCCATTCAAGCATCGCTATTGGCGTCATCGCGGCGGCAAGCATCCGCATTTTGGCAGCCGCCGCGTTCGCTCGTGAGGCGTGACCACATGACGGCGGACCGATCGATGAGCGACGCCAGGGTCGGATCCGAGCGGGTCCGCGGCCTCGTTCGGAATGAGAGCCCGATCGACGAGTCGGTCCAACCCGGACGACCGAGCCTGCTTGCGATCGGCCTCACCGTGCTCGTCGTGGCCGTGGCCCTCTTCCTGGTCTGGCAAACGGTGTCGAGTCTCTTGATCGTGTTCGCAGGCGTGCTTTTCGCAGCCTTTCTCGATGCCGCAGCCCGGGCTCTGGCGCCGGTTCTTCCTCTCAGCCGCCTCTGGCGTCTGACGCTCGTTCTCCTGCTGCTGTCGGCGCTGGCAGGCTTCGGGCTGGCCTGGGGGACCGGTAAGCTGCCGGAGCAGACGCGTGTGCTGCTGAAAGTCATGGATGCCCAGGTCGACATCCTGCAAGAGCATTTGTTGTCTTATGGCGTGGATCTGCTCGGCCCGGAATGGGGGCGTGACTTCGCGCAGTGGCTGTTCGCCGACCAGGGTCGGTTCCTCAGCCATGCGCAATTCCTGCTCGGCGGCGCCTCGAGCCTTTTGACCGCCGTGCTCGTGATCTTGTTCCTCGGCATTCTCTTCGCCTTCGATCCCATCAGCTACCGCGACAGCGTGGTCGTGCTGGTCAGGCAATCTTACCGGGCCCGCGCGCGCGAGGTGATGGACGAGATGGGCACCGTGATGCGACTGTGGTTCGTCGGCCAGTTGATCCGCATCATCCTGATGACGCTCTTCGTCTGGCTTGCCCTTTATCTCATCGGCCTGCCTGGCCCATTCGTTCTCGGATTGCAGGCAGGATTGTCGAACTTCATCCCCTATCTTGGGCCAATCGTCGCCGCGATCCCGATCGCGCTCGTTGCGATGCCGCTCGGAGCCTCGCCGCTGATCTGGGCGGTCGCGGTCTACACCATCATCCAGTCGATCGAAGGTTACGTCATCGGCCCGCTGATTCAGCGGCATGCGGTCGAGACCCCGCCAGCCTGGACCCTGGTCGCCATCGTCCTGCTGGGCGCCTTGTTCGGCGTCATGGGCATTGCGCTCGCGATGCCGCTCGTCGCGGTCGGACGGGTGGCGATCATCAGGTTGTATGTCGAGGATTATCTCGGAGACAGGATCGAACCGGCAACGACCGATCCCCCAATCCTGGGTGAGCAGCCATGAGCGAAACGGATGCACAGCAGCGTGAAGACCACGTGCCTCAACAGGCTCGCTCGGGAATGGGGCGTCTTGTCTGGCAGCAGCTTCCGTACGCCGTCGCGCTGCTGCTCGCCATCGCAGGAGTTGCCTATACCAACGTCTCGCACCAGCCGCTGATCGGCTATTGGGAATTCCTAGCGCTGGCGATCGGGGTGGTCTGCGTCATCACCAAATGGCCGGAGATCGAAGGCAGGGAGGGCCAGATTCGTCTGATCTGGACCCAGGCGCTGCACTGGATCGCCGTCCTGATCACGATGAACATCATCCTGGTCTCCGGCGTTCAGCAACTGCTCCCGACGCCGGCAACCGGTCTCGTCCTGCTGACGCTGCTCGCGCTCGGCACATTCCTCGCAGGCATCAGCCTGTTGTCATTGCAGATCGCTTTTCTCGGCCTTGCAATGGGCGCAGCCGTCCCGGCGATCTCGTGGCTGAAGCAATCCATCTTCTTCTTCCTGCTCGGCGCCGTGCTGCTGATCGGGCTGGCCATTTCGTTCTGGCTGCGCCGGGACGGCGGCCCGCCGCGGGCGCCGACCGAAACAAAGCACCACGCGGAGGCTTGAATGCGACAATTGCCATATCTCGCGGCCGTCGGCGCAGTGGCGGTGCTGTTGACGATTCCCTCGCCCGCAGGAGCCGAGAGATTCAGAATAGGCAGGCTGCTATGCTTCTCGGAGCCACGCGTTGGACTGGTGCTCGGATCGACGCAGTCGCTGCGCTGCGTGTTCGATGGGGTGCGCCCTGCCCGCCGCTACATCTACGAGGGACGGATCAGACGCCTCGGCCTTGATCTCGGCGTGACCAGCGCCGGCACGCTGTCCTGGGCCGTGTTCGCCAGGACTTCGCGGATTGGTGCCGGCACTTTGCGCGGCAGCTATGTGGGCGCGAGTGGCAATTTCGCTCTAGGCCCCGGCCTCGGCGCCAACGTCCTGATTGGCGGCTCGCGCAGGAGCATCATGCTCCAGCCGATCTCGATCGAACGCTCGATCGGGCTCAATCTCGCGGCCGGCGTGACCCATCTGACACTGGGCCCGCGCGGACCGCGATGAGCCGTGTCCGCTCAGGAAAGGTCGCAACAAGTTGGAATGAGAATATTCCCGCCCCTCAACTCCGGGTTTCGTCCGATGTTGGACCTGCTGGTTCAAGTCTAGGATCGAAGGCGTGTCGATCGGAGCGTAAGCACCCAGGAGGTTCGCATGACCGTCTACGACAGCCGCGACGATCTCAACACGCTGGGTGCCCCACCGCTATGGGCTTGCGCTCTCCTCGGAATTGTCCTGATCGCCGCCGGCCTCCTCGCCCTCGGCGATCTCGCCTTCGCCACGATCATCAGTGTCAAGTTCATTGGGCTCACCGCAATCGCTGCCGGCGCCTTCGAGATCGCGCATGCGTTCTGGACAAAGGGTTGGGGCAGTTTCCTGTGGCGGATCATTCTCGGTGCGCTCTACCTCGCATTCGGCCTGATCCTTCTCACCCAGCCGGTGTCGGGTGCACTGATCCTGACCTATTTCCTCGGCGCGCTGCTATTCGCATCCGGCGTCGTTCGATGCGTGCTGAGTTTCGCCTATTGGCGACAGAACGGCTGGATGATGCTGATCTCTGGCGTCTTCGCCATGGCCGCCGGCGTGCTCATCCTGTTTGGCTTCCCGGATATTAGCGTCTGGGCGCTCGGCTTCCTGCTCGGCGTCGACCTGATCTCACATGGCCTCGCATGGCTGCTCTACGCCCTGCAATCGCTGCGATCGACTGCGTGACAGAGGAGGACGACACATGGTTGGTTCCAGCCGCCGAGCCTTCCTAGGCTTTGCAACGAGCGCCCTTGCCGCTGCCGCGCTCGGCGCCACCGGCGTTCGCTTGATCGACGTTGCCGAAGCGCTGCCGATCGATCCAGATCCGCGACGCGCCACCACGTCATCAGAACTGATCAAGACGCAGTGGGGACCGCCTCCGCGACCCGGCTGGGGCCCTCCACCGCGCCGTCGCCGGCACCGGCGCTGGGTCTGCTGGTGGCATCGCGGCCGGCGCCGCTGCGGATGGCGTTGGGTCTAGGCGGGTCTCCGAAGCCTTGCGAGCTGATGGAGGTAACGATGCGCGACAGGAACCAATGGGCGATCGCCGCCTTGCTGGCCGGTCTGCTGGTCGGGGCGAGCTGGTTTTGCGTGTCGGTCTGGCGATCGACGCCGATGCCCCTCTATGGAAACGTCATCCTGACCGGAGCCGTGATTCTCATCCTGATCCTAGGCTGCGGCCTGATCGCGCTGATGTTCTACAGCCATCGCAAAGGTTACGACGAACCAGCCCGCAGCAACAGGACGCAGCGCGAGTAATGCAGTCCGCCAGACGCCGAACGAAGTGACGTCGGCGTTCGGAGCTCTGGAACACGGAGCGGACCATGAACCTTGCTGACGTCGCGACGAGACTGGCGGCAGGATTGGTTACGGTCTCGATCGGCGGGACTGTCCGGACCCAGCCGACGCCTTCCACGCCTGCCGTCGGCGTTGTGGAGGCAACGCGCCGGCTGATCACCGAAAGCAACGAGTTCCTCGGCCGAGTTGAGGCGGTCAACCGGGTCAACGTGACGGCCCGTGTCACCGCCGCTCTGGAGCAGCGGCTGTTCAACGAGGGTGCCGAGATCAACAAGGGCGACCAGCTCTATCGGCTGGAGCGCGGCCCATTCGAGGCCGATCTCGCAGCCAAGCAGGCGCAGGTGGCGCAACTCGAGGCGATGCTGGAAAACGCCAGGCTGACGACGGAGCGCGCGCACACCCTTCTCGGCGGGCCGGCCGGGCAGCAATCGACCTATGACGCCGCGCTCGCCACCCAGCGCAGCTTACAGGCCCAGGTCCAGGCTGCCCAGGCGCAGGTCCAGGCCTCCCAAATCAATCTCGACTACACCGTCATCAATGCTCCGATCGACGGCAAGATCGGTCGCACGGCGGTAACGGAAGGCAACATCGTCGGGCCCTCCTCCGGCGTGCTGACCACGATCGTCAGCCAGGACCCGATGCACGTCACGTTCCCGGTGCCGCTGCGAGAGGGGCTCGAGCTGCGCGAGCGGTACCTCCCACAAGGCGGCCTCGAGGCGGTGACGATCCGATTGCGGCTGCCCGATGGCCGTATGTACGGTCAGTCCGGCAGACTGAACTTCGTCGACAACAGCATCGCCCAGAACACCGACACGATCACGGTCCGCGGCGAGATTGCCAACCCGATCTTGCGCGCCCCGTCTGCCGCAGGCGTGACCGCGCACGAGCTGACCGACGGCGAGTTGGTCACCGTTCTGCTCGAAGGCGTCCAGCCGATCGAAGTACTTGCGATCCCACGCGCGGCGGTGTTGTCCGACCAGCGCGGCGACTATGTTCTCGTCGTCGGCAAGGACAATAAGGCAGAGGAGCGGCGCGTTCAGCTCGGACAATCGACCGCAACAATTGCCGCCGTCATCGGCGGGCTTGCTGCCGGCGACAAGGTGATCGCCGAAGGGTTGCAGCGGGTTCGCGCGGGTCAGACCGTCGCTCCGGATACAGCAAGCGCACTCCTGCGGTCGAGCATGGACGGCGTAGCGAGCGAGGCGCCACCGCGGAGCGGCCGCGGCACTCCGATCCGGCCCCACGCCGCGGACCGCACTCCATGATATCGGGCGTCTTCGTCGATCGGCCGCGCCTTGCGATAGTGATCGCACTTCTCATCACCATTGCCGGCGCGTTGGCACTCACGCAAATTCCCGTGGCGCAATTTCCGGATATCGTGCCGCCGCAGGTGACCGTCTCCGCGACCTTCCCAGGCGCGTCCGCCGAGGTCGTGGAAAGCAGCGTCGCCCAGCCTCTCGAAGCACAGGTGATCGGCGTCGACCGCGCGCTCTACATGAAATCAACCAGCGGCAATGACGGCAGCTACACGCTCACGATTTCTTTCGCGCATGGCACCAATGCCGACATCAACACGGTCAACGTCAATAATCGCGTGCAGAGCGCGCTGTCGCAGTTGCCGACGGAGGTGCAGCAGCAAGGCGTGAGGGTGCAGAAGCGATCCTCGTCGATCCTGCAATTCCTCGTGCTCTACAGCGCCGACGGCCAGCAGGATCCCCTCTTCATCACCAACTACGCCATCATCAACGCGCTGGACGCGATCGCGAGCACGCCGGGCGTCGGCCAAGCGAACCTGTTCGCAAAGATGAACTATTCGATGCGAATCTGGTTCGATTCGCAGCGGCTCACCAGCCTCAGCTTGACCCCGTCGGACGTGATTGCCGCCATCCGCGCGCAGAGCGTCCAAGCTGCCGTCGGCCGCATCGGCGCGCGGCCGATCAGCGACGATCAGCAGTTCCAATTCAACGTGCAGACCCTCGGCCGACTCGCCAGCGCCGATCAATTCGCCAACATCGTGCTACGCGCCAATCCCGACGGATCCTCGCTGCTGGTGAAAGACGTCGCGCGCGTCGAGATCGGTGCGCAAAACGTCGACAGCGAGGCGCGGATCGACGGGCGCGCCGCCGTTCCGATCGCAGTCTACCTTGCGCCGGGAGCGAACGCGGTGACCACGGCGCGAGCGGTGGCCGAGACGATGCAACGGCTGTCAACGCGATTTCCGCCTGGACTGAGCTATCTCGTCCAATACGATTCCACGAGCTTCGTTCGGGACACGATCGCGGAGGTCTTGCGGACACTGGCCGAAGCCTTCGTCCTCGTGATGCTGGTCGTCTATATCTTCCTCGGTAGTCTCCGTGCGACGGTGATCCTGGCCATCGCAGTACCGGTGAGCCTGATCGGCACGTTCGCAGTTCTGCTCGCGTTCGGCTATTCGGCCAATACGGTATCGCTGCTCGCGATGGTCCTCGCCATCGGCATCGTCGTCGACGATGCCATCGTCGTCGTGGAGAATGTCGAGCGCGTCATGGCGGCGGAACCAAGCCTGGCTCCAGCCGAGGCCACCAAGAAAGCCATGACCCAGATCACCGCGCCGATCATCGCGATCACTCTGGTGCTGCTCTCCGTGTTCGTGCCGATCGCGTTCATTCCCGGCATTTCGGGCACGTTGTTCCGTCAGTTCGCCGTGACGATCAGCGCCGCAATGTTGATTTCGGCGCTGAACGCCCTGACGCTATCCCCTGCACTGTGCGCGCTGCTGATGCGCCACGGCAGACGGCCCCGCGGCATCATCGGACGTGTACTCGGCGGCATCGACTGGTTGCGCGAGCGCTACGGCAACGGCGTCCGCTACCTCGTGCGCCGGGCCGCGCTCTCGCTGCTGCTGGTTGCCGTCTTCGCCGCCGGCGTCTTCGGTGTCTCGATCATTACTCCGACGGGATTCCTGCCGGAGGAGGACCAGGGCGCCTTCTTCACCTCGGTGCAGCTCCCGGACGGCGCGTCGGTCGCACGCACCAGCCAGGTTACCCGCCAGATCGAAGACGTCCTGAAACAGATGCCGGCCGTCGATCACGTGCTCGCGGTGATCGGCTTTTCACTGCTCGATGGCGTCTCCCAATCGAACAGCGCACTGGTGGTGGCGCGGCTCAAGCCATTTTCCAACCGGACAGCGGCCGCAGACTCGGCGCAGGCGCTAATCTCCAGGACATTCGCAGCCGGTGCCCAGGTACGACAAGCCAATGTGCTGCCGTTCAACCTGCCGCCGATCATCGGCCTCTCCACCGGCGGCGGATTCGAGTACCAGCTTCAAGCTCTGGAAGGACAGGGCCCAGCCGCGATTTCGAGCGTGACAAACGCCCTGATCGGCGCCGCCAACGCCGATTCGCGGCTCACGCGGGTGTTCTCGACCTTCACCGCGACCAATCCGTCGCTCTATCTCGACGTCGACCGGCGAAAGGCCCAAGCGCTGGGCGTCGCGGTCAATGACATCTTCATTGCGCTGCAGGCGACGCTCGGCGGCGTCTACGTCAACAACTTCAACCTGTTCGGACGCACCTGGCAGGTCAACATTCAGGGCGACGCATCCGATCGCGCCCACGTCTCGGATATCTGGCGGATCTACGTGCGCAACAACAAAGGCGAGATGGTGCCGATGCGGGCGCTGGCCGACGTCATGGTCGTAACCGGGCCGCAGGTCATCACTCGCTACAACAATCATCGTTCCGTGACGGTGAACGGCAGCCCTGCGCCGGGGACCTCTTCGGGCACCGCGCTATCCGCGATGGCGCAGATCTCCGACGCCGTTCTGCCGTCCGGCTACGACTTCGCCTGGACCGGCACCGCCTTTCAGGAGCAGGGAGCGGCAGGTCAGACCGGAATCGTGCTCGCGCTGGCCGTGATGTTCGCCTATCTGTTCCTGGTCGCACTTTACGAGAGCACGGTGATCCCGATCCCGGTGCTGCTGTCGGTGGTCGTCGGTGTGCTCGGATCTTATTTCGGCATCATGATTGCGCGCCTCAATCTCGACCTCTATGGCCAGATCGGCCTCGTTGTGCTGATCGCTCTTGCCGCCAAGAACGGCATCCTGATCGTCGAGTTTGCGAGGGAACAGCGGGAGGCGGGTATTCCGATCTGTGAGGCCGCGGTTCAGGGTGCCCATATGCGTTTTCGTGCGGTCATGATGACGTCACTTGCGTTCATCCTCGGCCTTCTGCCGCTGGTCATTGCGACCGGAGCTGCCGCGCTGAGCCGCAGAGCAGTGGGCACCGCTGTCTTCGCTGGTATGCTCGCAGCAAGCTCGATCGGGATCTTCCTGGTGCCGATGCTCTACGTCACCTTCCAGCGCATACGGGAGCGCGCGAAAGGCACAATCAAAAGCGGCTAAGAATGCCCGATCCTAACAAAAACATAGAACGTAACGAAAGAATGTCGTCTGGCTTAGATGAGCTACTTCGATGATTGAGGAATACGCTGCCGGATTACGAGAGATTATTAGTAAGCTGCGCAGAAAATTGAACCAAGTTTACCCGGGTAGAGCTTTCATAGAGCGCTATTTCCACAGTTGGCACCCCGATTCCTGCTCCGCCGGTGTACAGAGAATCCCTAATGTACGGGACAGATGGCGTCTCTAAGCTGGCGGACTGGAAGGCTCGGGAACCCCGCTCAATCCGCGGGACGTACTTCTATGCGGGTCCTTTGGTGCAACGGAGCTCACATCAAGCGGAAGCTGGCGCAAGTCGAATGTAGCAGCATAGGGACCCGACCTTGCCACGAATGTTCTGATGCATGGCTCTCGCCAAATGGTCACGGCCCGATGGTTGTCGGTCGAGCGAATCGGAACGAACTCGTGTGCGGCGCGACAACTTCTGCCGGGCTCCGCGCCGCTGGCGAGAGAATACGACATGCTAGGAAGGAACACTGCAAATGCGGATAGCCGAGTGTGCCACGATCATTGTTGCGACGTGCACCTTTCTCACGCCGGCAGAGCCGCAAGAGCGGATTGCAGTCACCGTCTTCGAGAACGTGCGCATCTTTGACGGGAAGAGCCAGACGCTTTCCGTCCCATCGAATGTCGTCATCCGCGGAAACATCATCGAGCGGATCGTGACCGCTCCCATTCCAACCGATCGTCGCGTGGACGCCCGCGTCATACAAGGCGGTGGACGCGTGCTGATGCCCGGGCTCAGCGACATGCATTGGCACGCGATGATGGTCCGTCCGACACCCGCGCAGATGCTGTCGAGCGACCTCGGATATACGACGCTGCTGGCGAGCGCGGAAGCGACAGCGACACTGATGCGCGGATTCACGACAGTCAGGGACATGGGCGGCCCCACCTTCTCACTCAAACGCGCGATCGATGAAGGTCTCGTCCCGGGTCCTCGCATCTATCCATCGGGAGCCGTCATCACGGTCACCGGCGGCCATGGAGACTTCCGCGAGCTTTGGGAGCTGCCGCAAAGTCAGGGCGGAACAAGCCGCGTCGAACAGCTCGGCGGAAGCATCATCGCGGATGATCCCGACGAGGTCCGCAAGCGCGTGCGCGAACAGCTCATGCAGGGCGCGTCCCAGGTCAAGCTGACGGCAGGGGGAGGCGTCGCCTCGCCTTTCAGCCCACTTGATGTGACCACATTCAGCGAAGCGGACTTGCGCGCGGCCGTCGAAACCGCCACCGATTGGGGGACGTATGTTGCAACACACGCATATACACCGAGCGCAATTCGACGTTCCATCGCCGCGGGCGTCAAAGTGATCGAGCATGGTCATCTCATGGATGAACCGACTGCACGCCTCATCGCCGAGAAGCAAATCTGGCTGAGCACTCAGCCGTTCGTAGACCTCGGCGGCGCAGCCATGCTCCCGCCCGCCCAACAGGCGCAGATGCGCCAGGTTGTTGCGGGAACGGACACCGTGTACGGGTTCGTCAAGAAGTTTGGGATCAAGACCGCCTTTGGAACAGATATCCTCTTCTCGAAGCCACTGGCCGAGCATCAGGGTCAGGGCATCGTAGACCTCACGCGGTGGTTCACGCCGGCGGAAGCGCTGACGATGGCGACCTCAACCAATGGAGAGCTGCTCGCGCTTTCCGGAGCGCGGAATCCTTATCCCGGCAGGATCGGAGTGGTCGAGGAAGGCGCATTGGCCGATCTCCTGCTCGTCGATGGCAATCCGCTGGAAGACATTCGCCTCATCGAGGACCCCGCAAATAAGCTTGTCGTCATCATGAAGGACGGGATCATCTACAAAGACACCAATCCCAAGTGACCTATTCTCACGGCTGCGCCTGTGACCGAAAGTGATGGCCTGTCACCATGCCTGACGGACGTCAAACCGGATATTTCGACAAACAGCGCAGACCTTTCGCTTGGGTAAGCCGAGATGTGATGGACTCCAAGGGCCTGACCGACTTCATGAGCTCCGAGTCCACGAAGTGGGCCGGGATCATCAAGAAGATCGGCATCGAGCCGATGTAGCGATGCTTGGCGAAGACCTTTCGTTCCAATCCGCTTGGCGCCTCCAACCTGACCGCATCATGATCTAGATGCTGCGCGGTTGCGTTCCTCTGCATGCCGGCCTCGCAATACGCGACCGGCACCGTCGTCGCCATCGATGGCGGCTTTCTGGCAGGATAGTCAGCCGTCTCCGATCGGCCGCAGATCGTGCCAGAGTTGAAGATGCGGAAGCTCGACAAGGATGCGGTGCGTGGTCCTCTCGCCGCCCTAGGAGTGAGCAGGCCCGGACGGCGCCACATCCAAGCGGACCGCGATCCCGTCCAGATCCGGGGTCGGCGCTGGATAATGCATCATGACGAGCGGATCGTGACCTGGAACGATGTGGTCCGCATCCGGCGCTGCGGCGCGCAGTTTGTCGAACCCCGCCAGCATGTCGCCGACATGAAACGCCGTCGTAAAAGGACGCTCGCTGGTCAGGTTTTCGTAGAAATGACTGACGTCGGAAGCGAGCACGACCGGACCGCGGCGCGTGTTGACCCGGACGAATTGAAGCCCGGCGGAATGTCCGCCCGCCGCATGGACCGTTAGCCCGGGAGCGATCTCAGCATCGCCATCGTAGAACAGGACTCGGCGCGCATAGTTCAGCCGCACGATGCCGCAGACGTCCTCGACCTCGAAAGAATGCGACAACCTCGGATATTGCATGTAGCGGCCGGTGGCGTAGGCAAGCTCGCGCTCCTGGAGATGAAATCGTGCGTTCGGAAAGCGGTCGAAATTGCCGGCATGGTCGTAGTGCAGATGCGTGAGGATCACGTCCTCGATTTCGGCCGGCTCGATATCGAACGCCCCAAGAGCCTCCACCGGGCAGCGCAGGAATGTCCGCCTGCGCTGCTCCGCAATTTCGGCGTTGAACCCGGTATCGATGACGAAGGTGCGCCCACCTCCCCGCGCCAGCCACATGAAATAGTCCATCGGCATCGGTCCGTCATGCGGATCACCGCCGATGAAGTGGTCGCTCCGCTGCGCATCCCGCGTTGCGTAGCGGATGGCGAAGAGTTCGTAGATCGGGTCAGCCATGGATTTGCTCAGGAGCCGGCCGCGTCGACCTCGTTGAAGGCCTCGCGCGCATTGCGGAAGGCGTCGATGCCGGCGGGCACGCCGCAATAGACCGCGACCTGGAGCAGGATCTCCTTGACCTCCTCCTTGGTCAGCCCGTTCTTCAACGCGCCCTTCACGTGCAGCTTCAGCTCGTGCGGCCGGTTCAGTGCGCCGAGCATCGCCAAATTGACGATCGAGCGCGTGCGACGGTCGACGCCGGGTCGCGTCCACAGCGCGCCCCAGCAGAATTCGGTGGACCATTCCGCCATCGTGCGCGTGAACTCGTCGGCACCGGCGATCGATTTGTTGACGTAGTCCTCGCCGAGCACCTCCTTGCGGACTTTGAGGCCCTTTTCGAACAGTTCGGTCTTGGTCATGATCGTCCCTTTCACGTCTTGCGAGAGTCTAGATGGAAGTTGTTCGGCGCATCGCCGAGGGCGGCCGCAACGATCGCAGCAGTTCGGCGACGTCAGCCACCGCATCGAGACGCCAGACGGCGTCGATGACACCGTCCGCGTCCCAATTGCTCTGGCCCGTTCGCACGCTTTCGCGCAGCTTGGCCTCGAGATCGCGATCTTCAAGCGGCGCTGCCCGGCTGCCGCGCGGCGAGATGACGGTCTCGGTGAAAACCTCGCCGGACGACAGGCGCACGGTCACGCGTGCCGCACCATCCGGCATCCCGTCATCCCACTCCGCCCTCACCTTCTGCCGCAGCTGCACAATATCGGGCCGGACGACCGTCTCGCGTGCAAACTCGGCGACGCCGGCTCTGCCGAGCAGCAATCCGCACGCCACGCAATGATGGATGCTGACGCGCGCATCGCGCTCGTTGTTGACGGGGCGGTCGCCGCGCGCAAGCAGCAGCGTCGAGCCTTGAACGGTCACGGTGTCGATCTGGTCGAATCGCCGACCGATCCGCTCTCGCAACCGAAGGCAGGCATCAATGACCGCATGAAAAACGATGCCGGCGGGATAGGGCTTGTAGGTGTTCTTGGCGATCTCAAAGGTCTTGCCGAGACCATCAAGCAAGCGGGCAATATCCGGCTCGTCACCCATGGTGCGTGCCCAACCGAGCGGGCCTTCAATGGCGTGGGGGGCCGCCTCATAACCCTGCTCTGCAAGCAGCGCCGCAAACAAGCCGTTGCGCGCCGCGTTACCGACGCTGACATTCTTCGCGGCACTGGGCAGGTTCTCGACATTGCCTGCCGACTGGCTCGCCGCGAGCCCGATGGCATTCGCAATACCCTCCGCCGGCAGGCCCAATAGTTTGGCGCAAGCCGCCGCGGCGCCAAAGATCCCGCATGTCGAAGTGATGTGCCAGCCGCGCGCATAATGGCGCGGCGAAACGGCGTTGCCGATGCGACATTCGACATCCACGCCGAGGATGAACGCCGTCAACAATTCGCGTCCAGACAATTTATGCGTCTCCGCGAGTGCGAGGACTGGAGCTGCGACCGGTGCCGCCGGATGAATGATCGTCTCGGGATGGGTGTCATCGAAATCGAGCAGATTGGCCGAGATGGCGTTGAGAAACGATGCGCACATCGCGTCCATCGGCTGCGAATGACCGATGACCGTCGCGGTCGCGGCGCCGCTGAACGGCGACAGGGTTCGCATCGCCGCCATCACCACCGGATCGCGTGCGGAGCCGAGTGCCGTGGCGAAGAAATTCAGTATCGAGCGTCGCGCCTCGCCGCTCTGCGCCTCCACGTCCGCCCACGATGTCGCCGCGACGAAATCGGCGAGCGTCCTGCTCACGCTGGGAATTGGGTCTTGCGGCACGCGGGGCGTCTTCCTCGTTTTTCGGACCTTATGCCGATCCGCGGCAAACTGTCGACCCCAAATGTTATGCTTGACAGCTTGTCTGACAATCATAACAATCCGGCACGCTGGCACGGGAACCCGCCGCCGCAACGACGGCGTCGTCAGGGCCGGCCGGCGAACTGACAACGACAAGATCAAGACGGCGCGCCCCGCGTGGGATGGCGCGACAGGGAGTTAACGATGGCGGGAGAGACGCTCGGTGTGATCGGAACGGGCCGCATGGGCGGCCCCATGGCGGGGCGGTTGATGGACGCGGGCTATTCGCTCGTCGTCTACGACACGCAGACCGACGCGACGCAGCCGCTGGTCAAGCGCGGCGCCTTGGTCGGCAAGTCGCCGGCCGACGTCGCCTCGCGCGCCGACATCGTGCTCGCCAGTCTGCCGACGCCAGACATCGTCAAGGCCGTCACTCTCGGCGAGGACGGCATCAGCAGCGGCAACCGCGCCAAGATCGTCGTTGATCTCTCGACCTCTGGTCCCGGCGCGGCGAAGCTCGTTGCGGAAGGGCTGAAAGCCAAAGGCATGACGCTGGTCGATGCGCCCGTCAGCGGCGGCATCAAGGGCGCCGTGAACGGCACGCTCGCCGTTATGGTATCGTGCCCGCAAGCGACTTACGACATCGTGCAGCCGATCCTGAAGAATTTCGGCAAGCTGTTCTACACCGGCGACAAGCCCGGCGTGGCGCAGACCGCCAAGCTCGCCAACAATCTGATGGCGGCGGCGGCGCTGGTGATCACGTCGGAAGCGGTCGCCATGGGCGTCAAGGGCGGCGTCAACGCCAAGGTGCTGATCGATATCATCAACGCCAGCAGCGGCCGCAACAGCGCCTCCGAAGACAAATTTCCCCGTTCGGTGCTGCCGGGCACGTTCGATTTCGGATTCGCCACCGGCCTTTCCTACAAGGACGTCCGTCTCTGCGTGGACGAGGCCGAGGCCATGGGCGTGCCGATGGTCTGCGGCGCAGTGGTACGGCAGATGCTGGCGATCACCAACGCCAAATACGGCCCGTCATCCGATTTCACCTCGATCGCCAAGGTGCTCGAGGAGTGGGCCGGGGTCGAGATGCGCGGCTGAGCGCAAGAGCCTTTGGGAGAAACACTTGCGATGACGAACGGCCCGACCGGATCAGGCAAGGTATCGCTCGCGCGCCAGATGGCGCGGAGCGCACTTGCCGTTGATCTCGGAGATTTCGGGCCTGAAGTGGTCGCCAAGGCCAAGCTCTGCCTGCTCGACTTCCTGTCCTGCGCCTTCGAGGCGGGTCATCATCCCTGGAGTCGTCAGGCAATCGCGATCGCACAGGGTGGCGGCAGCGCAACCATCGTCGGAATGTCGCGACTCTCCTCGCCGGCCGATGCCGCCTTCGCCAATGCCGTGATGGGGCACGGACTCGTGCGGGAAGACATGCATGCCGCCAGCATTGCGCATCATGGCGTCGTGATCTGGCCGACCTTGCTCGCGCTGTCCGAACAGTCGCAGCTGCACGGCTCAAGGCTGCTCGCAGCCGCGATAATCGGCTATGAGACCGGCGCGCGGATCGGCCGCGCGTTGCTGACCTCCGATCTCGCCCGGCTCTATCGTCCGACCGGCCTCGTGGCCCCTCTGGGCGCGGCGCTCGCCGGAAGTTTCGCGCTCAACCTGTCCGAAGACGCAGCGACCAGCGCCATCGCGATCGCAGCCAACACGTCCAGCGGTCTCAACGAGTGGCCGCATGCAGGCGGCTCCGACATGTATTTTCATCCGGGCTTCGCCGCCAGCAATGCGATCAAGGCAATCGGCCTCGCCGCAGCCGGCGCTTTCGGCTCCGAAACGATCCTCGAAGGCGAAGCGGGCCTGTTCGCCGCCTATCGTCGCCGGGCCGCGCCCGACAGCATCGCGCTGTTCCCGAATGGCGAATGCGAGATCATGGCGGTCTACAACAAGCCGGTCCCGGCCTGCAATTTCGCGCAGACCGCCGCGCAAGCGGCCCTTCGCGTCTCGCACGAACTCGCCGGCACCGAGGAGATCGACAGCGTCGTCGTTCGCGCTCCCGATGCCGCCGTGCGCTATCCTGGGTGCGCCTCCACCGGCCCGTATCGGAACGCGCTCCAGGCCAAGATGAGCATTCCCTTCAGCGTCGCGGCCACCCTCGTGAGAGGCGAGATCGAGGAAGGCAACTACGCCGAACTCGATGATGTCGATATCATCCGCCTGGCTGCGATCACGAAGCTTGAGCCGGATGTCGGCTTCACCACCGCGTTCCCCGACAAGCAGGGCGCGGATGTGACCGTGCATCTGCAGAGCGGCCGGACGATCCGGCACGCGCTACCCGACGTCATCGCCGCAACGCCTTCAGATATTCGCACGCGCTTTCGCACGGCCGCTCAGGGAGTCCTCGGTGAGGACCGCACGTGCCAGTTGGAGCAACTCATCGAGAGCTGCGAACGGCTCGGCAACGCCGGCGATATCGCAGCACTATGCCGCCTGGACACGGCGGAACGGGTTTTACGATCGGCATCATAAGAAGTGCCGGAGAGTACGGGGGAAACATGGTCGACTTCGAGACCCGCTTAGGTTCGTCAGCCGCGCGGAGGCGAAGCTGATGGAAGGATTTCTGCAAGCGCTCGCCGCGGGCCTTCTGATCGGCGCCGTCTACGGCCTGATGTGCGTCGGGCTCGGCCTGATCTTCGGCGTCATGCGCGTCATCAACTTCGCCCATGGCGATTTCATGATGCTCGGCATGTACACTGCCTTCTATCTGTTCACCGCCGCCGGCGTTCAGTCGTTCTTCGGCAATGCCGTCGGACCGTTCGTCTCCATCCTGCTGGCCGGCCCCGTGCTTGCCGTATTCGGCTACTTCGTCCACCGGGCACTGATCTCGCACGTCTCGGGGACGCGCACCGCCTCGCTCGAAGGCGAGGGACACTACGCCCAGCTGATCCTCACGCTCGGGATCGCGCTGATCCTGCAGAACGGCGGCCTCATCGTGTTCGGCTCGGTGCTGGCCTCGATCCGCACGCCGCTGTCGAGCTCGGCCTGGGAGCTCGGCCCCTTCTTCGACATGAGCATCTTTCTCAACAAGGCGCGCAGCATCGACATGATCGTTTCGCTGATCATGATGATCCTGCTTTCGCTGCTGATCACGCGCACGCGGATCGGCAAATCGCTTCGCGCCGCCGCGGATAATCCGACCGCCGCGACCTATATGGGCATCGACGTCGACCGCGCGCACCGAACCGCCTTCGCGCTCGGCTGCGGCATCACGGCGATCGCCGGCGGCCTCCTCGCTACGAACTATCCGTTCCACCCGTTCGTCGGCCTCGAATACGTCATCGTCATGTATGCGGGCGTCGTGCTCGGCGGCATGGGCAGCATCATCGGCGCGTTCTGGGGCGGCATGACGATCGGGCTCGTGCAGCAGATGTCGACGCTGATCCTGCCGACGCAGCTGCAGAACGCCGCGATCTTCGCCGTCTTCCTCCTCATCATCTTCTTTCGACCGCAAGGCTTCTTCGGACGCATGGTGGAGAGGACGTGATCATGCTCCGGATACGCTCCTTTCTTCCTCCCCTGCTCTTCACCATCGCCTATGCCGCGCTGTCGCTCGGCGTCACCAATTCCTATTACCAGCTGATCCTGACGCTGGTGCCGGTGTGGGCGGTGTTCGGCCTGTCCTGGAACCTGCTCAGCGGCTACACCGGACTGATCTCGTTCGGCCATGCTGCCTTCTTCGGCATCGGCGCCTATGCCACCGCGCTTGGCCAGATCTATTTCGACATATCGCCCTGGCTGCTGATCCCCATCGCCGCCGTGCTCGGCGGCATCGCCGGGCTGCTGATCGGATTTCCCACCTTCCGCCTCCAGGGCCACTATTTCGCCCTGGCGATGCTCGCCTACCCGCTTGCCATCCTCTACGTGTTCGAGTGGCTCGGCTTCCAGGAGGTGACCCTTCCGATCAAGCGCGACGCGCCGATCGCCTACATGCAATTCGCCGATCCGCGCATCTACACGCTGCTGGGACTCGCAATCATGCTTGCCACCATCGTGCTGACGCAATTCATCGAGCGCTCCCGCTTCGGCATGGCACTGCTCGCAATCAAGCAGAACGAGGCCGCCGCCGAGGCGGCCGGGATCAATACGCTCGCCTGGAAGCTGCGCGCGATCACGCTGAGCGGGGCCATTGCCGCGGCGATCGGCGGCTTTTACGCGCAGGTGTTGTTGGTCGTGACGCCGCAATCGGTGTTCGGCATGCTGGTGTCGGCCCAGGCGCTGACGGTCGCGATGTTCGGCGGCGTCGGCACAGTCTGGGGGCCGGTGATTGGCTCGGTGATCCTGATCCCGCTCGCCGAGATCCTGCATGCCGAAGCCGGCGCGCGCTTCCCCGGCATCCAGGGCGTGATCTTCGGCTTCGCCATCGTCTGCGTCATCCTGCTGGCCCCGGAAGGCCTGTTCTGGAAGCTGCGCGATCTCCTGCGCAAACGGATCGCGCCTAAGGCGCCTGCCTCCGACCTGCCCGAAACATCGGCTGCCAACGTCACCACGCTGAAGCCCGCACCGCGACAGCGGGCTGCCACCGGGGAAGTCATGCTCGAAGTCAAGAACCTGTCGCGGTCCTTCGGCGGCCTCAAGGCCGTGCAGGATGTCAGCTTCAAGCTGCACCAGAACGAGATCCTCGGCATCATCGGCCCCAATGGCGCCGGCAAGACCACGCTGTTCAATCTCCTCAACGGCTTCCTGAAACCGAGCGAGGGCGAGGTCTTGATCGATGGCCGCAACATGTCCGGCCAACGGCCGCACGTGATCTGCGAGGCCGGCATCGGCCGCACCTTCCAGGTGATGCGACCATTCCTGCGCATGTCGATCCTCGACAATGTCGTGATCGGTGCCTATGTGCGCGCGCGGTCCGACGACGAAGCCCGCAAGCTTGCCGCCGATGCAGTTGCCCGTGTCGGGCTCTCTGCCGTCGCCGACCGCGTCGCCGGCGAGCTTTCGACCAAGGAGCTGCGGCTGATGGAGCTTGCCCGCGCTATCGCCGGCCAACCGCGCATCCTGCTGCTCGACGAGACCCTCGCGGGCCTCGGCCACGGCGAGGCGGACGAGGTCGTCGCCGTGATCCAGCAGCTCGCGCGCGACGGCATGACCATCGCGATCATCGAGCACACGATGCAGGCGATGGTTCGGCTGGTCGACAGGTTCGTCGTACTCGACCACGGCGCCGTCATCACCGAAGGCCTGCCGGAAGTGGTGACGCGCGACAACCGGGTGATCGAGGCCTATCTCGGCAAGAAATGGGTGGGCCATGCTGCGAATTGAGGGATTGAGCGCGGGCTATTCCGCCAAACCCGTGCTGAACGACATCTCGATCAATGTCGGCGCCGGCCAGTTCGTCGCCATCGTCGGGCCAAACGGCGCCGGCAAGACCACGCTGTTCAAGACCATCTCCGGCATCGTCAAGCCGAGCGGCGGGGCCATCACCTTCGACGGCGTCGACCTCCTCGCAGTGCCGCCGCCGCAGCGCGCCCATCTCGGCATCGCCCACGTCCCCGAGGGCCGCCAGGTCTTTCCCTCGCTGACCGTGATGGAGAATCTGGAGATGGGTGCGATGACGGAGAGCGGTCGACGCGACTGGCAGAGCAACATCGAGCGCATCTTCGAATGGCTTCCGGTGCTGAAGGAGCGTCGCAGCCAGTTCGCGGGCACGATGTCAGGCGGCCAGCAGCAGATGCTCGCGATCGGCCGCGGCCTCGCCTCCTCGCCGAAACTCTTGATGCTGGACGAACCCTCGATGGGGCTGGCGCCCTCAACCGCCGACTTCATCTTCGATCGGCTGATCGAGATTCGCCGCCAGTCCGGGCTGACCATGCTGCTGGTCGAGCAGCGCGTCGCGGAAGCGCTGGAATCCGCGGACCACGGCTACGTCCTCGAAGCCGGCCATGTCGTGCTCGAAGGCAACAACGACACGCTGCGCGCCGACGACCGCGTGCGCAAGGCCTATCTCGGCATGTGACAACCATAAAAAAGACCAGGGAGTAAACAAAATGAACAAGACATCGGAGGGACTCTCGCGACGGACCGTGCTGTCCGGCGCCGCCGCCGTGGGCCTTGCCGGCGTGGCACGCGCGCAGACACCGGCCGAGATCAAGGTCGGGCTGATCGTGCCGCTGTCGGGCATCTACACCCGCCCCGGCCAGGTGATGAAGATGGGCGCCGAGATGGGTATCGAGCACATCAACGCGCAGGGCGGCATCAAGGCGCTCGGCGGCGCCAAGCTGAAGCTCGTCGTGATCGATTGCGGCGACACCACCGAGAAGGCCAAGAACGCGGCGCAACGCATGGTGGCGCAGGAGCCGGATCTCGTCGCTGCCACCGGCTCCTATCTCTCGTCCTTCACGCTGGCGGTCACCGAGGTGACCGAGCGTGCCGAGCTGCCGGTGCTGACGCTGTCCTATTCGGACCTTCTGACCGACCGCGGTTTCAAATACATCTTCCAGACCGCCGCGACCGCGAGCCGCCAGTCCGAGCTCGGATTGCCGACTCTGATGAAGCTCGCGGAGAACGCCTCGGGCAAGAAGCCGAAGACGGTCGCGATGCTGATGGACAACACCGCGACTTCGGTTGCCACGGCCAAGGCGCTGAAGGAGAAGCTGTTCGCGCAGGAAGGCCTCCAGCTCGTCGTCGAGGAAGTCTGGACCCCGCCGCTGTCGGATGCGACGCCGCTGATCCAGAAAGTCCGCTCGGCCAAGCCCGATCTGCTGCTGTTCATGCCGAACGCGGTGTCGGACGCCAAGCTGGGGCTCGAGAAGATCAGCGAGTTTGGCCTTGGCCAGGGCAAGATCCCGACCGTGTCCTTCAGCATCACCATCGCCGAACCGGACATGCTGCAGAGCGTGAGCCCGGAGACAGTGCAGGGCATCATGACCATCGTCGCCAATTGGGGCTCGAAAGGTCACGAGGCGCTGATCGCCGAGCTCAAGGCGAAATACAAGGAGCCCTGGATGACGCAGAACGTCATCTCGACCTATGGCGACATGTGGCTGATGAAGGAAGCCTTGGAAAAGGCCGGTAAGGCCGACCGCAATGCGGTCGCGCAGGCCTTCCGCACCATGGATGCCGGACCGTCGAAATACTATCCCGGCGGACAGCTCAAGTTCGACGAGAAGGGCCGCAGGGTCGGCGCCGGCGTCGTCATCGTGCAATGGCAATCGGGCGTGCCAGTCACCGTCTATCCGCCCGAGCTCGCGCAGGCGCAGCCGTTCTGGCCGAAGAAATAGCATCGCACGCTTTTCAGGGAGGAGGATTGTCATGAGAACAACGAGCAAGATCAGGATCACCCGTCGAACACTGCTTGCGGGCGCGTCCGGCACGCTGATCGCATCCCGTGCCTGGGCACAGCAGCCATCTGAGGTGAAAGTCGGCCTCTTGGTGCCGATCTCCGGCATCTACGCCCGTCCCGGCACGGTGATGCGTCAGGGCGCCGAGATGGCGGTCGAGCACATCAACGCGCAAGGCGGAGTCAAGGCGCTCGGCGGCGCCAAGCTGAAGCTCCTGGTGCTCGATTCCGGCGACACAACTGAGAAGGCCAAGAACGCCGCCCAGCGTATGGTGGCGCAGGAGAGCGACCTGGTCGCGGCAAGCGGCGCCTACCTGTCATCCTTCACGCTCGCGGTCACCGAGGTCACGGAACGCGCCAACTTGCCCGTCCTCACCCTCTCCTACTCCGATCTGATCACGGATCGCGGCTTCAAATACGTATTCCAGACCTCGGCCACGGCAGCCTCACAGGCCCGTCAGGCCTTGCCGCAAATCATCAAGCTGGCCGAGACGGCATCGGGCAAGCGGCCGAAGACGGTCGCGATCCTCACCGACAACACGGCCGCGTCGATCGCCTCGGCGAAATCGATGCGCGAGGGCCTCTTGGCAGAGAACCAGCTGCAGCTGATCGTGGACGAGACCTTCACGCCGCCGCTGGCGGACGCGACGTCGCTGGTTCAGAAGATTCGCTCGGCCAAGCCCGACCTGCTCTTCTTCCTGCCGACGGTGATCTCCGACGCCAAGCTGCTGCTCGAGAAGATGAACGAGTTCGGCCTCGGCCAGGGCAAGGTGCCGACCATCTCGTTCGGCATCGCCATCGCCGAGCCTGACATGCTGCAGACCGTGAGCCCGGAACTGCTCCAGGGAGTCCTGACCTGCGTTGCGAGCTGGGGCGCCAAGGGCCACGAGGCGCTGATCGCCGAGTTGAAGACCCGCTACAAGGAGCCGTGGATGACGCAGAATGCGATCTCCACCTATGGCGACATGTGGGTGATCAAGGACGCGCTGGAGAAGGCCGGCAAGGCCGACCGCGTTGCCGTCGGCGAAGCGCTGCGCACCATGGATGCAGGCCCCTCGAAATATTACCCGCTCGGCGAGATCAAGTTCGACCAGAAAGGCCGCCGCGTCGGCGCCGGCATGACCATCGTGCAGTGGCAATCCGGCGTGCCGGTGACGGTGTTCCCGCCTGAGCTTGCGCTGGCCAAACCGTTCTGGCCGAAGACCTGAGAACGCCCGAACGAGAAACGGAGAACAGAATGGACAAGGCGACCTACGACCGCGGCCTCGAAATCCGCAAAAGCGTGCTCGGCAGCGAGTTCGTCGACAAGGCGATCGCGTCCGCGGACGAGTTCAACCGCCCGATGCAGGATCTGACCACCGAGTATTGCTGGGGTTACGTCTGGGGCCGCGAAGGGCTGACGCGAAAGACGCGCAGCTTCCTCAATCTGGCGATGCTCTGCGCGCTCAACCGTCCGCACGAACTGAAGACCCACGTCCGCGGCGCCCTCGCCAATGGCGCGACCAAAGAGGAGATCCGCGAGGTCTTCATGCAGGTCGCGATCTATTGCGGCGTGCCGGCCGGCGTGGACGCGTTCCGCAACGCGAAGGAAGTCTTCGCCGAGCTCGACAAGAAATAAGGGCGGGCGGGCTGCGATGAAGGGCAAATGGGCACTCGTGACCGGCGCGACCGCAGGCCTTGGCCTCGCCATCGCGGAAGGCCTGGCCGGCGCGGGCTGCAACATTGTCCTGCACGACCTCGTTGCGCCGAAGCAGCCCGCGGACGACCTCAGCGCCCGCTTCGGCATCGAGGTCATCCCCGCCGCTGCCGATCTGTCCGGGCGCGACGACATCGAGAGCATGATGGTCGGCCTGCTCGACCGCTGCGGAGTCATCGACATCCTTGTCAACAACGCCGTTGTCAGGCATTTCTCGACGATCGAGCAGTTTCCACCCGATCGCTGGGACCAGGCGCTCGCTGTTAACCTGTCGGCGCCGTTCCACCTGATCCGCCTTGCGCTGCCCGCGATGAAGCAGCGCGGCTGGGGCCGGATCATCAATATCGGCTCGATCTATTCGAGCCGCGCGGTCGAAGATCGCATCGACTACGTCACGACCAAAGCGGCAATCCTCGGCATGACCCGCGCGGTGGCCATCGAGACCGCCCGTAGCGGAATCACCTGCAACGCGCTCTGCCCGGGTACGCTGCCGACGCCGGCGATCCTGAACAAGATCGCGACGATGGCAGCGAATAGCGGACGCCCCGTCGATGACGTGACCCGCGAATATCTTGGCGAGCGCCAGCCGACGCAGCGCTTCGTCGAAATGGATGCGGTCGCCGCCATGGTCATCTTTCTCTGCGGCACCGCGGCAAATGACATCACCGGCGCCAGCCTGCCCATCGACGGCGGCTGGTCAATCGCATGAGAGCATTGGAATGGGAGTGCTGAGATGACCGAACAACCAGGCCAGACCGTCGTCCTGACCGGCGCTGCCGGCGGCATGGGACGTGCCATCACCAAGGCGCTGCTGGACAGCGGCCGCCGCGTCGTGCTGGTCGATCGTGACGCCGAGGCGCTTCAGCAGCTGGCGGCCACCGTCGGCGACAGGGTGTTTCCGATTCAGCTCGACGTCAGCGATTTCCGGAACGTGGATAGTCTGCCGGAGGCCATCCCTGCTCATTTCAAGCCGGTCGAAATCCTCATCAACAATGCCGGGCATGACATCGGCGGCCGGACACGCTTCGACGCCGGCTCCGCCGACGACTGGTCCAACATCATCCAGACCAACCTGATTGGCCTGATGCGCGTCACCCGCGCGATCCTCCCCGACATGGTCAAGCGCAACGCCGGCCATATCGTCAACATCAGCTCCATCAACGCCGTCCGTATAGTCCCGGATATGGCGGCCTACAGCACCAGCAAGGCGGGCGTGCACATGTTCACCGAGACCCTCCGGGGCGAGCTGGCGGACACCGCGATCCGGGTCACCGAGCTCCAGCCCGGCCTGACCAGGACCAACATCATCCTGACCCGCTACCGCGGCGACAAGCAGAAGGAAAAGGACTATTTCGACCAGTTCAGGATGGCGCTTGAGCCGGCCGACATCGCCCGCTCGATCGTGTTCGCCCTGGATCAGCCCGCCCACGTTCAAATTGCCGAAATGATGATTCTGCCTGTAAACCGGTATTGAATCATTCCAACCAAGGCCCGGACATGGAAAGACGCCGCGAATTGCAGTCGACACTCCGCATCGATGACGTACCGACCGTCCGAGCGATGGTGGCGCAAAAGCTGCGCGAGGCGATCATGTCCGGCACGCTGAAACCGGGCCAGCGCCTGGTCGAGCGCGAGCTCTGCGAGATGATGGGCGTCAGCCGCCCCTCGATCCGCGAAGCACTACGCGCCCTCGAGGCCGACGGGCTGGTCAATACGGTCCCTCACCGCGGCCCTGTGGTCTCCACGATCAGCCTGGAGGAGGCCCGGCAGCTCTACGCCGCCCGCGCGGTGCTCGAAGGCTTCGCCGGCCGTGAATGCGCCAGGCTTCACGACCCGGAAGTGGCTCGCCGGATCGGGGAAGCCCTGACCCGGCTGAAGGCAGCCGCAGCCAAGCAGGACCTCGTCGGATGCCTGGAAGCCAAGACCGACTTTTACGCCGCTCTGATCGGTGGCTGCCGCAACGCGTTCATCGAGCGCATGCTCAAGCCGCTGCATGACCGAATCCAGCTGTTGCGGATCACCTCGATGTCGCAGCCGAAGCGGATCAACAAGAGCTTGCGCGAGGTTACCGCGATCTGGCGCGCGATCCAGAACGGCGATGCGGACCTCGCCGAGCGCTGCTGCGTCGACCACATCAATGCGGCTGCGGTGGCCGCGCTCGACATGATAGAAAAATCGTCGGCAGCCAAGGAGGCGGCGCCTTCCGACGACTAAAACATTGCCGCCAGGGAGTGTTCGATGACGTATCTCGTACGATCGCTGATCCTGCTTGTCCTGCTCTATCCCTGCCGCGCAGCCATTGCGGAAGACTACCCCACCCGCCCGGTCACGATGATCGTGCCGTTCTCAGCTGGCGGTCCCGGCGACGTGATCGCACGCATCCTCGGCGGCGCGATGAGTGCGACGCTGAAACAGTCGATCGTGATCGAAAACGTCGTCGGCGCCGGCGGCACGCTCGGCACCAACCGTGTCGCCAAGGCGGCCGCCGACGGCTACACGCTGCTGCTGATGCATGTCGGCCAGGCCACCGCGCCGGCCCTCTACGCCAAGCTGCCGTTCGATCCGGTCGGCGATTTCGCCCCGATCGGGCTCGTCACCGACGTCCCGATGATCCTCGTGGCGCGGCCGAACTTTCCTGCCAAGGATCTCAACGAGCTCATTGCGCGGATCCGCAATGCCGGCGACAAGATCACCTTCGGCAATGTCGGTCTCGGCTCGGCCTCACAGCTCTGCGGCTTGATGTTCATGAGCACCACCGATACCAAGCTCACCCCGATCTACTACAAGGGCGGCGGCCCAGCGCTGAACGACGTCATCGCCGGCCACATCGACGTTTATTGCGACCCTGCAACCGGGCCGACGCCTTATATTCAGTCGAACACGATCAAGGGCTACGCGATCACGAGCAAGAAGCGGGTTGCAACGCTGCCGAACGTGCCGACCTCGGCCGAGGCCGGCCTTCCCGCGTTCGACGTGACGACCTGGTATGGCATCTACGCCCCGCGCGGCACGCCGAAGCCCGTAGTCGACCAACTCGTCGGCGCGCTGCAGACCGCGCTGAAGGATCCCGCCCTGATCGATCGGTTTGGTGAGCTCAGCATGTCCCCGGTTGAACCCGAACGCGCGACGCCGGAAGCCCTTGAAGCCTTTCTCAAGGCTGAGATCGGCAAATGGGGAAGGATTATCAAGGCAGCCGGGATCGAGCCGCAATAGGTTAGTTAGAGCGGATCGACCCCGTTACTAACTGTAAAAGATGCCTCCGTCCACGTTGAGGGCTTGGCCGGTCACAAACGCAGAATCGTCAGACGCAAAGAACGCAACGGGCCCGACGACGTCCTCCGGCTGCCCGAGCCGGTGCAGGTCCGTGACCTTCTCGAAATAGGCGACACGCTCGGGATCGCGGAGATTGTTCATCCCCATCTCCGTCACGATGATGCCCGGGCATACGGCATTGACCGTGATGCCGTAGCCGCCGAACTCCATGGACGACACCCGGGTGAAGCCGACCACCGCCGACTTCGATGCAGCATAGTGGGACTGTCCCGGACCGCCCGTTCGAGCGGCGAGCGAGGCGATGTTGACGATCCGCCCGTATTTGCGCTCCTTCATATGTGGCACCACGGCCTGGGTCATCTGGAAGACGCCGCGCGTGTTGACGGCAAAGGTCTGATCCCATGTCTCGGTCGTCAGCTCGTCGATCGTCGCCAGCCTGAGGATGCCCGCATTGTTGACGAGGACATCGACGTGCCCGAGACCCTGGACGGCTTCAGCCACCGCACGCCTGCAATCGCCGATATCGCTGACGTCGCCCAGCACCGGGATGCAGCGGCCGCCAAGCTTGCCGACCTCGGCGACGGTCTCGAGCAGAACCTTCTCCTGGGCCGCGATGTCGGTCAGCGCGAGATCGTAGCCTCGCCTTGCAAGCCCAATGGCTATTGCACGGCCAATGCCGCGGCTTGCTCCCGTCACGATCGCATGTCGGGCCATGTTGCGTTCTCCCCTGTTATTTCCAATGAATGTTGGTTCTTTACCGGCGTTGAAAAGATCAGGCGCGAGCCGGCTTGCGGACTGGCAAGGTGTTCATGGCCTTCACGGTTTCCTCGAAGGATACGAGATTGGCGCCCGAACCCAGCCCCGTCGCGACGATCGCGGCCGTCGCGGTCGCGAGCTTGGCGCAGTCGAGCAGGTCCCAGTCGCGAGCCAGCCCCGCGATGAAGCCGCCCGTATAGGAATCGCCGCATCCCGACGTATCGCGAACGGCAACGTCGAACGCCGGCACCGTGAACTGGCGCCCGTCGCGGGTCATCACGAAGGAACCATCGGCGCCGAGAGAGATGGCGCAGGCCCCTGCTCCCTTGTCGATGAAGAACCGGGCGCATGCGGCGGGATCGTCGGTTCCCACCATGGCGTTGGTCTCGTCGATGCTCGGCATGAAGAAGTCAACGTAAGGCAGCAGAGGCTCGACCAGCGCCAGCGTCTCACGCCGCGCCTGGATGAGATCGAGCGTCGTCGTGCAACCAGCGGCTTTCGCGTCCTGAAGCAATGCGACGGAAGGCGCTCCATCCATCGCAAGCAGAGAGCCGACCCCGCCGAGATGGAGAATTTTGCTCCGGCATGCGGCTACTTGCGTTTCGGGCGCGATCCGCCATCGGGCTGAGGCGCCCCTCGCATGCATGACCGGACGCGAGCCGTCGGGCCGGATCGGCAAAATCGTTGCAGAGGTTGGAGCGCCGGTCATTCGCTCCATCAGAGCGATATCGATGCCTTCGCGCTCCAGCGCGTTCAGCATCCAATCAGCCTTCTCGTCGGAGCCGACGGCACCAACCGCGAGCGCCTTCAAGCCGAGCCGCGCGCAAGGAACGACCGTTCCGCCGGCCGTGCCGGCGACTGCGAGCCGGATTTCCTCGATCAACAACCGGCCACCTCCGGGTGGGATCTCGGTAACGGGGACCCCGAGAATATCCAGGATGTAAGTGCCGCAGACGCTGACGTCGTGAGTGTAGGCCATGAGTTCTCGCAAGGCAGGGGATTATTCGTGATCTAGCTCGACAGCTGGGTAATCTTGGCCGCGCCTTCGTTATCGCGCAGGCCGTAATGCCCCCATCGCTTCAGGATGCTGTCGATCTCCTCGTCCGGTAGCAGCGGAGGAGAGCCGAGTTGAAGACAGCCGTGATACTGCTTGGCGAGCACCTCGACCTCCACCGCGAGCCACAAGGCTTTGCGCAGGTTGGGACCGATGGCGATCAGCCCGTGATGTGCGAGGAGGCAGGCGCGGCGATAGCGAAGCGCGTTCAGGGCCGCCTGCGACAGTTCGGCCGTGCCATATTGCGCATAGGGCGCGCAGGGGATGTCGTTGCCGCCGGCCGCGGCAATCATGTAGTGAATCGCAGGGATCGAGCGATTCATGATCGCGACGATGGTGCAAAAGACCGGATGGGCGTGAACGACGGCGCCAACCTCCGGCTTCGACTTGAGGATGTCGAGGTGAAAACGCCATTCGGTCGACGGAACATTGCCGGCCGATGCAGTCCATGAGCCGTCCCACTTCATGGCCACGATGTCTTCGGGCTTCATGCGGTCGTAGGGAAGACCGGACGGCGTCAGCAGGATGCCGTCGTCGGCTCGAACGCTGATGTTTCCGGACGTTCCCTGGTTGATGCCTTGCGCCGCCATCTCGCGGCACGCGTCGATGATGGATTGACGAAGTTCGAGCTCTGCTTCGCGGCCGGTCATACCTTGCTTCCACCCTGGTTCATGCACTTGCTCCGAGCTGGACCTGACGGTCGACCAACAGCCAGGTGGCTCGCGCGGTCGCCAGCACCTCCTGCTCGGCATCGAGCAAAGCACTCTCGGCAAACAACTTGCGGCCTTCCCGCCCGGTCGGCCACGCCACCACCGCACATCGATCTCCGGGACGCGGCCGGCGTTCGATCCGAGCGGCCATGCGTCCGAGCAGCGCCGTTTCGTCGCCCTTCAATCCCAGGTGACGGGCGCCAACGGTGCAATAGCCGGTCGGGCAATCGAGAGCGGCCCAGACGAATTCGGGCGCGACATGGCCGTCCGCACCGGACAGGCTCCCATGAGGTACCCAGGAGGCCGCGAACACGACGGGCTTGCCCGGGACAGCGCCCGCCTGCAGCGGGCCTGCGAAGATGCGAAGACCATCGCCGTGACCACGCGCGGGGCCACAGACAAAACAAGTCGGAAGGTTATGAGTCTGCTCTTCGTAGGGTGTTCGGCCGGCCGCCTCTTCGGCCGCCTCGTAGCTTACCCTGGGAACGTCCAGCACATCGATGTCTGTTGCACGCGCCGTCGCGAGCAGCTTGCCGTTCTCGCGCAACTCGATCCCGCCGTCGGCCCCCGTCAACACGTCGAGCGACCGCTCCAGCGGCGGCGGGGCGCGCAACGTCACTTCGGCGTCTCCACTGACGTGCCTTGCGAGACATCCGCATACATAACCGCCGTTGCCGGAGTTGGGTGGGCCCCGGAAGCGCCTGTCGATGACCAGCGATACCATTGCAGCTCTCGTTCGCGGCGTTTAGCGTCCCATCGCGAAGAACTCGTCGTTCGGACGCATGCTGGTGACGTTGGCGAGGCGGTTCGACATGCCGAAGAATGCAGCGATGGCTGCGATGTCCCAGACGTCCTCCTCGGTGAATCCATGTCCCTTCAGATCCACGAGGTCGGAATCGTCCACCTCATAGGCGCGCGCCGAGACCTTCATCGCGAAATCGAGCATCGCCCTTTGCCGCGCGGTGATATCGGCCTTGCGGTAGTTGACGGCGACCTGGTCCGCAATCAGCGGATTCTTCGCCCGCACGCGCAGGATGGCGCCGTGCGCCACGACGCAATACTGGCATTGATTGGCGCTGCTGGTCGCGACGACGATCATCTCGCGCTCGGCCTTGGTGATCGGCCCCGGCTTGTCCATGAGAGCGTCGTGATAGGCGAAGAATGCCCGGAACTCGTCCGGACGATGCGCAAGTGTCAGGAAGACGTTCGGGACGAATCCAGACTTCTCCTGAACGGCCTCGATCCGTGCGCGGATATCCTCCGGCAGCGTCGCGATATCGGGAACGGGAAAGCGGCTGATCGCGGTTGCAGACATGTTCCAAGCTCCTGTTAGACTGCCGCAAGCGCGACGAGCGTTTCCTGATAGGCCTCGAACGCATCGCGCCGATCGGCGGCGTAGGCCTCGACCCGCACCAGGCAGGTATGGGCCGAGCAGCCCTGGCCGAATTGAGACGTGCCGATGTCGAGCGTGAGCACGTTCGGATTGCCGGCGACCTCGAGGCCGCTATTGCCGGTCGGTGTGAACCAGGCGCCGGTCGGGAGCACAAGCACGCACCGGCGGACCTCGTCGCTGACCTCAGCAGTCGCAAGGCATTCCCCGCGGTCGTTCCAGATGCGGATCGTCTGGCCGTCGACGATGCCGAGAGCAGCCGCGTCGTCAGGATGAAGACGGGCCTGTTCACGGCCATTGCGTTTCATGACGCGGCTCGATGGGCCGGTTTCAAGCTGGCTGTGAAGACGGCCGGCCGGCTGATGCGAGATGAGGTGCATTTGGCCAGCTTCTGCAGTGCCGAGCCATTCGGCGGGCTCGATCCAGGCAGGATGCGAGCGGCAGTCGGGATAGTCGAGCCTGGCAAGCGTCTCGCTGCCGAGTACGATCTTCCCGCTTTCGGTGTTGAGCGGGTATTCCTCGGGCTCGTTGCGGAAGTCGGCCAGGAACGTGTGGTCTGCCTTGACCGGGCAGTGGGCATAGCCGGATTCCCAGAACGCATCGAACTCCGGCATGGCGAAACCAAATCGCTTCGAGGCGTCGTCGCGGCAGGCTTCGTAGAGATGCCGGACCCAACCCATTTCGTCGCGGCCTTCGTTGAAGCGCTCGGCCACACCGAGCTTGCCTGCAATCGCGTTGAAGATATCGAAGTCGGAGCGGGCTTCGCCCAGCGGCTCGATGGCCTTCTTCATGGCCAGGATGAAGTCGGAGCGCCTGTTGCCGGCAAGATCGTTACGCTCGATCGACGTGGTTGCCGGCAGCACGATGTCGGCCCGTTGGGCTGTCGCGGTGAACATCGGGTCCTGCACGATGATCGTTTCGGGCCTCGTCCAGGCTTCCGACAGGCGGTTGAGATCCTGATGATGGTGGTAAGGATTGCCGCCCGCCCAATAGACCAGCCTCGTATCCGGATAGGAGCGGATCTCGCCTTCATAGCTGAATGGCCGACCGGGATTGAGCAGCATGTCGCTGATGCGCGCCACCGGGATGAAGCTGTCGATCGGCCTCTTCAGCTGTGAAATGGCTGGAGACTTGCCGAGATTGAGCGGGGCCCCGACACCTCCCAGCGAAGCATAGCCGTAACCGACACCGCCGCCCGGCAGCCCGATCTGGCCGATTATCGAGGCCAGTCCGAGCGCCGCCCAGAACGGCTGTTCGCCGTGATGGGCACGCTGCAGACTCCAGCTCACCGTCAACATGCTCCGCGTGTCGACCAGGCGCCTTGCGAGCTCGGCAATCTGGCCTGCACCGAGCCCGCAGATGCCGGCGGCCCACAAGGCGTCCTTTCGTCCGCCATCCGCCTTGCCTTCGAGATAGCGAAGAAGACGATCCGCGCCGCTGGTGCAGCGCGCAAGGAAATCCGTGTCGTGCCGGCCGGCCTTCACGATCTCGCCGGCGAGGCCGAGCATCAGCGCAGTGTCGGCGTTCGGCCGGATCGGCCACCATTCGGCATCGACCCAGTCCGGCAGATCGTCCTTCAGCGGCGAGACGTGGATGACCTTGACGCCACGCTCGACGATTTTCCTGAGATAAGTCTCGAGGCGGTGGCTGCCAATTCCTCCGGCCTCGTTTTGCGCGGTTCGTGGCGACAGAGCGCCGAACACCACCAGCGTCTCGGTGTGCTGCGCGATCGTGTCGAGCGTATTGGCGCGGCCGCCACACGCGTCGTCGTTGCCCAGCGTGTGGCGCAGGATCACCGGACCCGCCGCGATGGAATAGGTATCGACGTGCCGGGTGAAGCCGCCAACCAGATTGAGCATGCGCTTCAGAAGCGAAGAGGCATGATGCAGGCGCCCCGAATTCGTCCAACCATAGGAGCCCGCAAAGATTGATGCGTTCCCGAACGCGTCGGCGACGCGGCGCACTTCGTCGGCAACCAGCGTCGTCGCCTCGTCCCAGCTGACCGGAACGAACTTCTCTCGGCCACGCCGGCGGCGATCGCTCTTTTCGCGCTTGTCCAGCCAGCCGGAACGGACCATCGGCCGCAGCACGCGCCGCTCGGGATTTGCCCATTCGGCAATAGAATGGATGATCGGGGACGGCGCCGGATCGTGCTGGAACGGCTCGATGCCCACGATGCGATTATCCTCGACGAGGATCGTGTACGCACCCCAATGGCTGCAATGCGGGATCCGTTTGATCCTGCTCATGCGTCCACCGCTCCAAGTTCGCGCCGCATCTGCGCGGCGAATTCGGGATAGGTCTCGGCGAGTTCGTCGAACACGCGGCCGCGGAGCAGATCGAGTGTCGATCGATCGGGCAGCGCGGTCTGCCGCGGCTCGGCTTCATGCTCGAATCGAAAGCCGGTCGCTTGCTTGATCTCCGCAAGATCGTGCCCGGGGTGAACACTCTCCAGCTCGAACCCCGGCCGCGTCTTGTCGAATCGAAAGAGTCCCTTGCCGGTCAAGAGAGCCACGGGGCCGCCGCTCCGGAACACTCCCTCGGGACTGACGCCGGGGGCACTGATGAAGTCGACCTTCTCGACGAAGACGCGCGGCGTATGCTCCTCGCGGAACAGGATGACCCGCGGCACGACGAAATAGAGATAGGCCGACCCGAACGAGCCGGGCCAGCGCACGCTGGAGCGCGGATAGTGACCGGTGCCGACGAGGTTCACGTTGCCAAGGCCGTCGATCTGGCCGCCGCCGAGGAAGAACGCGTCGATCCGGCCCTGACCTGCACAATCGAACAGCTCCGCCGAACCGTTGGTGAAGAAATTATGCTCGACAGAACCGAGGATGGAGAGGCGTGGACCAACGGCGCCACGCGCCTCCTTCATTGCACGCAGCAGCATCGCGCCGGCGGCAGGAATCGGAGAGGAGGCGCCTACGGCAACATGCCTGACGCCATCGAGCAGCCGCGCGATGGTGCAAATCAGCACTTCGCGAGGGAGAACGTCCGACATCACGCGGGCTCCATCTGCGCCTGCGCCATATAGGCCGAGAAGCCATCGGCCGTTCGCGCGGCCTTCGCATAACGCGCGATCTCCGCGCTATCGGCGGCATACTCGCCCCATAAACCGTATGGCCATGCGCCCTTCGGTGCGCGCGCGACTGCCGTGACGTAGAGTGCCGGCAGCACGCCGGCCGCGCTCATCTCGTCGGCGAGCAGATTTTCCTCGACGATGCGCTCCACCGTGACGAGAACTGTCTGCGAAGCGTAGGCCATTGCGGCAAGCTCGCGGCGTCGCCCGATCCAGACATTGCCGAAGCGATCAGCCATCGGCACATGGAAGATCGTGACGTCGGGCTTGATGGCGGGAATCAGCACGATCGGATCGCCTCCATCCGCCAGCGGATTGTCGACGACACGCCAATCGTTGCGGTGGCGCAGCAGATCCGTTCCGATCAGCCCGCGAAGGGGCATGAAGGGGCTGCCCTTCTGCGCCGCCATCAGGCCCGCATGGATGGCAGGACAGGTCGCGTCCTTCAGTCGAACCGCGCCTTCCTTGACCGCCGCGTTGAACCGGGGCGCTCCACCTGCTTCGCCCAGCGAGGCCGCACTGGTCTCCACCGTCCGGACCAGACCTGCGCCGACAAGCTGGTCGAGCTGCAATCCGCCGGTTGGCACGCAGACCAGATCGAGATCGCCCGCGCCATGCTCGATCATTGGACGCGTCATGGCCATGGAGACGCCGGCGTAATCGACGGGCAGCGCGACGCGCATGCCCGGCTCGATGTGCTTCGCCATGACGCGAGGCTCGCTCAACACCATCATCCTCCCCAACCTTGTTCTATATCGTAGAACGCAATTCCAAAATATGTTAGGCGGGTTTGGACGATGCTGTCAATCTGGCTTCGCCGGCGGAGCCTTGATTTCCAGGACTTTCGCGCGCAGCCGGCCAGCAGCGCACCTTCGCGCCGCGACCAGGCGGCGCGACTTGACAAGACGACGCGCTGCTCCAACAATAATTGGAATAACGTTCTACACTATAGAACACACTGGGAGGATAGAATGGGCGAGCCTTCGGCTCAGCGTGTGATGCGCTCTGGCAATGCGAACGTTCGGACATTGCCAACCGGCCGCCTCCGGGACCGCGACGCGATCGGATCGAGCATTGCCGTCCGCGAAGCGGTGAAAGCTTACGGCAACTTTCATGCGGTCGACCGGATCAGCATCGACATCGAGCCCGGCGAGTTCATCACGCTTCTTGGCCCATCCGGCAGCGGAAAAACGACGCTGCTCAACCTTGTCGCCGGATTCCAGAGCCTCGACAGCGGCGAGATCCTCGTCGACGGCAAGCCGGTCCACAACGTACCCACGCACAAGCGCGGCTTCGGCATGGTGTTCCAGAGCTACGCGCTGTTTCCGAACATGACGGTCAGCCAGAACGTCGCGTTTCCGCTTCGGATGGCGGGGGTCGACCGGGCGACCGCGGAGCGACGCGTCGCCGAAACGCTGGAGATCATGCGGCTGACGGAGCATGCGACGAAGTCTCCCTCGCAAATGTCGGGTGGACAGCAGCAGCGCGTCGCGATTGCCCGCGCCATCGTCAGGAAGCCCAAGGTCGTGCTGATGGACGAGCCCCTCAGCGCCCTCGACCGGCGGTTGCGCGAGCAGATCCAGATCGAGATCCGCGACCTTCACCAGACCATCGGCAGCACGATCCTGTTCGTCACCCATGACCAGGGCGAAGCCCTGACGATGAGCGACCGCATCGCGGTACTCAACGCCGGCAAGATCGTTCAGATCGGCCGCCCCCTGGACATCTACCGGCATCCGACAGATCGCTTCGTCGCCTCGTTCGTCGGCGAGAGCAATCTGATCGAGGCCGAGATCCTGCAGAAGCGCGGATCGACACTGACGATGAAGAACCGTGCAGGATACGTGTTCAGCGCCGAAAGCCGGGACACGATCGACGTCGGACGCGCAACTGTGCTCGTGCGTCCGGAACGCATCGCCGTGTCGAACGAGCCGGCTGCGAATTCCACGCCCGTCAGCGTCACGTCTGCGATCTTCCTCGGCGAGATCCTGCGGATCGAGGCGCAAATGGAGGGCGGAGATCCGCTCCTGATCCGCTGCACCGACATGGCCGACCGGCCGCTGCCGGCCGTCGGCGATCGTCTGCACGTGAGCTGGGGCGCCGCGGACTGCTGGGTGCTTGCATGACCGCGGCATCGATCGGCGCCCAGGCAGGCCGTCCTGCGGATCTCGATCTCGTCAGGAGGTTGAAGGATCCGGCGCTGCTGCTCCTGCCCGCGCTCGCGTTTCTGGCCTTCATCTATCTGCTCCCGCTGATCGATCTCATCCGCATCAGCGTGAGCGGGCCGTCGTGGTCGACCTATTTCGAGCGGGTATTCGCCATACCGCTCTATTGGGATTCGCTCGTCCGCACGATGCAGATCTCGGTCACCGTCGCCGGACTGTGCCTGCTGTTCGGATATCCGACGGCGCTGCTCATTCACCGCAGCCGCGGCATGACCCAGGCCCTGATCGCGACCGCGATCGTGCTGCCCTATTTCATCGCCATCCTGATCCGAACCTACGCCTGGATGGTCCTGCTCGGCCGCAACGGGCCGGTCAACAAGCTGCTGGTTTCGGTCGGAATATTGAGCGAGCCGGTGCAGCTCCTCTTCAATCGCGGCACGGTGCTTCTCGGCATGACCGCGGTGCTTCTGCCGCTGATGGTGCTGACGATCTATTCCAGCGTGGCGCGCCTCGATCAAAGCCTGACCCGCGCGGCGCTGGCCAGCGGCGCCGGGCCCATTGCGGCGTTCTGGCGCGTGTTGCTGCCGCTGACCCTACCCGGGATGGGCGCCGGCTTCCTGCTGGTCTTCGTCGCAGCGATCGGGTTCTTCATTACGCCCACGCTGCTCGGGGGACCCGGCGACCAGATGTTTGCCATGCATATCACCCAGCAGGCGGACTCGGTCACATCGGAGGGATTCCTGCAGGCCTTGGGCGTGGTGCTGCTGACGATCACGCTGGCGGTGGTCGCGGTGGCCGGACGCTTCCTCGGCTTCGAGTTCATTTGGGGCGGCCGCAAGCTGACCGAGGCCGCACCGACGACGACTGACCGCAACGCTGCCGATGTCGGCCGCCGTAGTTTCGGCGCCTCAGCTGCCGACTTGATAGGCTGGCCGCTTCTGAGACTTTTCGGGCGACTGCCGGCGAGCTTCGGGACCTGGACAGTTCGCCTTCTGGGCGGACTGGTCATTACCGTTCTCATCCTGCCGATCATCGTGGTGATGATCATTTCCTTCAGCAGCGCAAGCTATCTGACCTTCCCGCCGCCGGGCTTCTCATTTCGCTGGTATGAGCAGTTCTTCTCCGATTCGAACTGGATGCGGGCGTTCTGGACATCCTTGGTCGTCGCGGCGATGTCGGCCGGAATCGCGATCGTGCTGGGCGCGTCGGCCGCCCTCGGCATCGTCAGGAGCAGCATTCGCGGCAAGTCCACCATCATGCTGCTGCTCGTAAGTCCGATCATCGTGCCTCCGGTCGTGCTCGGCCTGTCGCTCTACAGCCTGTTCCTGCGTTTCGACCTGGTCGGCTCCGTCTTCGGCCTTGCCGCGGCGCATGCGATCGGCGGCCTTCCGCTCGTCGTGGTGATCCTGTCCGCATCGCTTCAAGGCGTCGATACCAGGCTCGAACAGGCAGCTTCCGTCCATGGCGCATCGTCCCTGACGGTGTTCCGCCTGGTGACGCTGCCGGCCATCGTGCCGGGCCTCGCTGCAGCGACATTCTTCGCCTTCCTGCACTCGTTCGACGAGTTGGTGCTGACGCTGTTCCTGTCGAGCGCGGAGCTGAAGACGCTCCCGCTCATGCTGTGGGGCGACATCAATTACCGGCTCAATCCGGTGCTGGCCGTGGTCTCGACGCTGGAGGTGCTGCTGGTGGTCGCAGGGCTCGTCCTTGCACGGCCCGTTCTCGCCACGTCGCGGAAGGCAACGTGACACAGATCAATTTCAACTGGAGGAAAGAGAAAATGCTGGGAATGAAACGCTGGCGACTGTCGGTTTCCGTATTGGCCTCGGCCCTGTGCATCGCGATGGGGACGGGCCTGGCTCAGGCTCAGAGCAACGTCGTGATCATGCAGGACCCGGGCGGCGGATATGGCGATGCATTGCGCAAGGTCATGTACGATCCGTTCGAGAAGGCGACCGGCATCAAGGTGGTCACCGTCCAGGAGGCGCGTAGCGGCCCACGCATCAAGGCTCAGGCCGAGGCCGGCAAAGCTCAATGGGACCTGACGTTCATCTTCGACCAGGAGACCAAGCTGCTCGGCGACTGTTGTCTCGCCGACATCGACTATTCCAAGCTGTCCGACGCGGCCAAGCAGACGCTGGCGGCCATGCCGGACAATCTTAAGCGCAAGAAGGGCGTGGCGCTGCAGGTGATCGGCGTCGGCCTCGTCTACAACAAGGACAAGTACAAGGGCGAGAACGTGCCGACCAGCTGGGCCGACTTCTGGGACGTGAAGAAATTCCCTGGCCGGCGCTGCATGCCCGCCTGGCCGCGTTTCGTCTTCGAGGCGGCGCTGATGGCCGACGGCGTAGAGAAGAGCAAGCTCTACCCGATCGACATGGAGCGGGCGCTGAAGAAGGTCAAGGAGATCAAGCCACACATTGCCAAATGGTGGACGACATCCGCACAGCCGCCGCAGCTCCTGCTCGACGGCGAGGCCGACATGTGCATGGCCTACACCGGTTCGATGAGCAAGCTCGCGCTGGAGGGCGCCCCGATCGAGCTGACTTTCAATCAGGGCTTCATCTACTACGACTTCTTCTCGATTCCCAAGGGAGCGCCGAACTACGACAACGCGCTGAAACTGCTGTCCTGGCGGCTCGAGCCCAAGCGCGCGGCGCAGCTCACCTCGACCTTCCCGGTCGCCCTTCCCTCCCAGGTCGTGTTCGAGGCCGCAACCGACAAGAAGCTCGCGCGCTACTGGGCCAACAACCCGGACAACGTCTCGAAAGCGATCGAATGGAGCCCGGATTATTGGGGCGCGACTTCGCCGGCTGGAAATTCCACCAATGAAGAGTACGGGCAGGAGAAGCTCAACGCCTTGCTGGCCCAGTAAGCAGGCTGATCAGCCCCGATCCGAAAGGATCGGGGTTAATTCCACACCCGGGCTATTGCCGTTCGCGCGGCCATGCTAGATCGAGTGAAATATCATTCTATTTTGGCCGGTGGATGGATAAGGCTTTTACCAAGGGACTGCGTCTCCTGGAAGCACTTGCTCTGAGCGAGCAGCCCCGCGGCGTCACTGACCTCGCGAGCGAGCTGAAGCTCACCAAGAGCAACGTGCATCGGCTGCTGATGACTTTGCAGTCTCAAGGCTATGTGCGCCAGATCCCCCCGCACAGCACCTACGAGCTCACGACCAAGATCTGGGCGCTCGGCAGCCATGTCATCCACCGGATGGATCTCATCAACGTCGCGCGACCGGCAATGACGAAGCTTGCCGAGATCACCGGCGAAACCATTCACCTGTCGGTGCTCGAGGACACCGACGTGGTCTATGTCGACAAGATCGAAAGCGCTCACCATATCCGCGCCCATACAAGCGTGGGCATGCGCGCACCCGCTTTCACCATGGCGACAGGCAAAGCGATGCTCGCACATATGCCTGATGACTACCTGGAACGGTTCCGGCCGCATCTGAGGCGCTACACGGAAGCGACGCGAACGACGATCGAGGAGCTGCGGGAGGACATCGAGCTGGCACGCGCGCAGGGCTACTCCTCCGTCCTGCACGGCGAGTGGCGCGAGGGCATCGCCGCCTGCGCTTGTGCCATCCTCGGTCGTTCCGGCGAACTCGTGGGAGCGATTGGCATGTCCGGGCCCGACAGCCGCATCAAGCGCAAGCAGATAAAAGAATATTCGGTTCACGTGATGGAGGCAGCCCGAACCATCGGCGCTGCCCTCGGTTATTCCAGTAGGCCGGCGGCATATCCAGCAATGCGAGGCGGTCCTAGACAGTCACATCAATCACGACGAGCCACCTGATCTTTCCAGGACGGCGTTGGTGCCGGGCAACGGAAGCAGCCGCTGCTCGTCCATCGCGGACTTCAGATCGAGGTCCGCACCCGTATACCCGGCCAGGAAGTGGGCATCCCCCGCTCACTCGCAAAAGCCGAGGGCGACAACGGCATCGGCTTCACGGACGCGCTTGATTCGCTCGACTGCGCCCGCGCCGCCGATCGCAGCGGCGACATCGACGCGTGCAGCCGGGAGATCGCACGCGCGCGGGCCGTCCTGAGATAGCAAATGCCGCTCAAGGGTCGAAGGCAAGGCGATGCGCGCAACGCGGTCGTGCAGCCGTGGGAGCAGGACGTGCGTTCTGGAAATGCTCGCCCGAGCGCAGGTTTCTAATGTCAATGCAATCAGGTGGAGCCTTCTCGATGCATAAACAGCACTCATCGAACAATAGGCCACACACGGGCCGGGATCGCGCCGAGCCTTCTTGATGAATTTCAGTGCGATGCTTGCTGCGTCTTGCACCTGCCACTAGGGGTTCGATCTGCGTCCGACTTCAGCATCCGGGCGGCAGCACCGGCGACACGCCGGGCGTTGGTGCTGCGCCTGAAGCGTTCGCCGGCAGCACAGTCGCAGGCGAGGCGAGATTCATCGAGACGCCTTCCATGCAAGCCGAGCTGTTCGGGCTGGGCACAACCGCAGCGTTCGGGTCTATGCCCGTCCCACCGGCACCACTGGCTTCCGCCTGAATCGTACCAGGTGCGGGGCTTGTAGCCACTTGCGGGATCGACAATGGCAGGGACGCAGCGCTCGTCACCTCTCCCCCCGGCGTCGAGCTGCATCCGACCGTCGTACCTGTTCCTGAGGGCGCAGCTGAGGAGATCGTACCGGTGGCGCTGCTGTTCTGCCTTATCACCGGCAGCAACGGCGCCGCGATGCCCGGTGGTGCAAGGCCTGTCGGCGATACGGTCGGCGTCGCCGGCACCGGCGTCGGCGATGACGACGGCGGAGCGCAGACGACCACCGTCCCCGGCGTCGTCGGATCCGACGCGAGCGGAACCGGCGCCAGCGTCGTGTCCGGAGCACCTGACACGGTCGTTGCGGAAAACGGCCCGGGACTGTTGAGCGGTGAGACCACGATCGCGCCCGGCACCGTCGGCAGATCCATTGCAGTAGTGCCGGTCGTTGCGACCTGTGCCTGACCAGCAGAGCTTCCGAGCAGCAACGCCGTCGCCGCTGCGAGTACAATTCGCATCATCTTTCGCGTCCTAGCTCGCCTCGCTCTTGCGAACGGTGACCTTGCTTCCCTCCGCCAGATTGACCGCGGGATTGAGCACGACCTGGTCGCCGGGCTGCACGCCGTCGCGCACTTCCACCGTGGTGCCGAAATCCCGGGTGATCGAGACCTGCTGAAAATGGACCGTGTTGTTGCGCACAACCACGACATGGAGGCCGTTCTGGTCGAAGACGAGCGCATCGGATGGGATCGTCGTCGATGCTGTCCTGCGCGGGATCGATAGTTCGACCGTGCAATATATGCCCGGACTGAGCAGGCCATCCGGATTGGGCACGTCGATCTCGGTTAGCAGCGTCCGGCTTCCCGGCTGCAGCGCGGTTGCGATCCGCGTGACCTTGCCCGCAAACGTCCGCCCCGGAATCTCGGGGACGCGGATATCCGCATCGACGCCCGGACCAACGCCGAACGCTTCGTCCTGTGGCACGAACACCTGGGTTCGGATCACGTCGGAATGCATCAGCGTGAACATGAAGGTGGACCCGGCTGATACCAGGCTGCCGTTGTCCACGTTACGCTGCGTGACCACGCCGTCGAATGGCGCCACCACACGCTGATAGGACTTCTCCTGCTGGAGAACTCGGATCTGCGCTTCCTGCGCCGTGATGTTCGACTGGGCGACACCCACCGCGCCTTGCTGCGCGCGCAGGGTGAGACGATCGTTGTCGCCCTGTTGTGCCGTCAACCAGCCCTGCTTGACGAGATTGCTATCGCGCGAGTTGGTTACGTCGGCCAGTTCCCGGCTTGCCTCCGCCTGCTGAAGCGCGGCCTGGTCCTGCGCGAGCGTCGCTTGCGCCTGCGCGATCTGCTGGTCGAGCTCGGGCGCAGTGATTTCCACGAGCAGCTCGCCCTTCTTGACCCGATCGCCGATATCGACGTAGCGCTTCTCGATGTAGCCGCTGGTCCGCGCGAAGATGTTGGCCGCCTCGAACGCGGTCGTCGTCGCCGGCAGGCTCACCTTCATGATGTCGCCTCCGGGCTTCACCGTCGCGACCCGAACCTCGGGAAGGTTGGTTCGAGCCTGCTCTGCCACAGCGGCAACGCCACGCATGGCCTCATAGTGCCGCCAGCCGCCGATGCCGAGACCGCACGCAAGCATGAGGAGCACGCCTCCGCCGAGCAGCGCGCCGCCGTAACGGCGTCCGGATCGAGGGCCCTTTCCCGGCAGTTCCACAATCCGGAGGCTCTCCGCCCCCGGGCGGTGTGTCGCCCCGTCGTCATCGGTCCTTGCGCGAACGTCACTCATTCCGGTTGCTCCTCGAATACCCCATGATGAGGCTTGCCGTCGTTGCCTTTGCGCAGCATGGCGAAGAGATAAGGCACGATCAGCAGGGTGGTCGGTGTTGCAAACAGCAGACCGCCGATGACCGCCCGCGCGAGCGCTGCATTCTGCTCCTCGCCGGGCCCGCCGATCGCCATCGGGATCATGCCGACGATCATCGCCGCCGCGGTCATCAGCACGGGCCGGATTCGCGTCCGGCCTGCGCTCAGCGCCGCCTGGAATGCCGAATGCCCCTTCAATTGCTCGTCGCGTGCGAATGTCACGAGCAGGATGGAGTTCGCGGAGGCTACGCCGATCGCCATGATGGCTCCCATCAGCGAAGGCACGTTCAGCGTCGTCCCGGTGATAAACAGCATCGTCACGATGCCGCAGAATGTCGCCGGCAGTGCCAGGATGACGACAAAGGGATCGCCAAAATTCTGGTAGTTCACGACCATCAGCAGGTAGACGAGGATGGCCGCGAACAGCAGTCCAAGGGAGAGATCGCGGAACGATTGGTGCATGCTCTGGATCTGGCCGAGAACCTGGATCGAGTTGCCCGGCTGGAGTTGCTTCTGCAGCGTGGACGTCACCTTCTCGATGTCAGCCGCGACGCTGCCGAGATCACGGCCCTGCACGCTCGCATAGACATCGTAAACCGGCTGCACATTGGCTTGGTTCGAGTTGGTCGGAACGGTGCCCCGCTTGAAGGTCGCAACATTGCTGAGCAGGCCCGGTACCGTCTGCCCGCTTGCGGCAAGCGAGGCCGAAACCGGCGTATTGCCCAGCGCGTTCAGCGAATTGGTCCTGTACTCTGGCGTCTGCACAGCCAGGTAATAGGGAATGCCGGAAGTCGGATCCGTCCAGAAGTTCGGCGAGACCTGCGCGGACGATGAGAGGCTGACATTGATGTTGGTTGCCACCGTGCTCGCATTGAGACCGAGTTGCGCGGCGCGGGTGCGGTCGATGTCGGCGTAGAATGCGGGAGCATCGACCTCCTGCTGCAGATGTGCATCGACCACGCCGGGGATCGCGGCGAGACTCTTTTGCAGTTCCTTGGCGACGGCGAGATTGTTGTTGCCGTAACCGACCGTGCGGACATCGATCTGCGCCGGGAGACCGAAGTTCAGGATCTGCGTGACGATATCGGCCGCCTGGAAATAGAACGTGTCCTCCGGGAATGCCGTCGGCAGCACCTGCCGCAGCCTCCTGATGTAATCCGCCGTCGGCTGGTGCCCTTCCTTCAACGACACGAGAATGGTGCCGTCGTTCACCCCGATGGTGGAACCGTCCGTGAAAGCAAGGTTATAGGGCCGCGCCGGCAGGCCGATATTATCGACGATCAGCGCCCGGTCGTGCTCGGGAATGACCTCGCGGATCTTGTCCTCAACTGCCTGGAAGATCGCTTCCGTCCGCTCGATCCGCGTGCCCGCGGGGGCGCGAACATGGAGCTGGATCTGGCCGCCGTCGATCAGGGGATAGAAGTCCTGGCCGACATAGGCGAACATCGTGGCACCGAGCGCCAGCACCAGCACGGCGACGACGGGTATCACTGCGCGGTGCCGCAGCAGTTTCAGCAGCAGATCGGAATAGCCGTCGCGCAGGCGTTCGAAACCGCGCTCGAATGCCGCGGAGGCGCGTGCGAGGATGTTTGACGGCCGATTGCCCTCGCCATGACGTTGCTCGCCCTTCAGGAGCAGGCCAATGGTGATCGGCGTCAGCGTCCGCGACAGGCCATAAGACGCCAGCATCGCGAACACCACGGCAAGGCCAAGTGGCGTGAACAGATATTTGGCCGGGCCCTCGAGGAATACGACCGAGATGAACACGCAACTGATCGCGAGCGTCGAGACCAGCGTCGGAATGGCGATTTCGGCGGCTCCGTGCAGAGTCGCGTCCGGCAGCGGCATGCCTTCCTCGGTCCAGAGCCGGTGCGTGTTCTCGATCGTCACCGTCGAATCGTCGACGAGAATACCGACGGCAAGAGCAAGGCCGCCGAGCGTCATGGTGTTGAGGGTCTCGCCGAGGAAATAGAGGACGATCAGCGAGGACAGCATCGCCAGCGGGATCGAGATCAGGACGACGAGCGTCGATCGCCACGATCCCAGGAACACCAGAATCATCAATGCCGTCAGGCCCGCCGCGATCGCGCCTTCGCGCAGCACACCATCGACCGAGTGTGTGACGAAGATTGACTGGTCGAACAGCTCGTTCACCTTCAGCCCCGCGGGCGCCGACGCGCGGATCGACGTCAGGGCCGCTTTCACCCCGTTGACGACGGCCAGCGTGGAGGCATTGCCGTTCTTGATGACGCTGAGCAGGACGGCGCGGTGGCCATCCTCGCGCACAATGTTCTGCTGAACCTGGGCGCCGTCGCGGACCTGGGCGACGTCCTTCAGGAAGATCGTCGCCCCGTTCGCGAACTTCACCGGGATCATGTTGAGATCCTGGATCGTCGCCGGCGTCGCGTTGGTACGAACGGTGTACTGGGTGTCGCCGATCTTGGTCGTGCCGGTCGGCAGCGTCAGGTTCTGCGTGTTCACTGCGTTGACGATGTCGAGCGGTGTCAATCCGCGCGCCAGCAGCTTGTTCGGATCGAGGTCAACCATGATCTGGCGGTATTTGCCGCCGGTAGGCGTGGGCAGGGTCACGCCTGAAACGGGAGCCAGTTGCTGGCGGACCCGGTAGATGCCGAAATCGTAGAGCTGCTGCTCATTCAGGTTGTTCGATTCGAGGCTGAGCTGGAGCACCGGCACGCTTGAGGCATTGAACTGCACGATGATCGGCGGCTGGATGCCGGGAGGCATCAGAGCGCGGATGGCGTTGGTCGCCGAGACGATCTGCGAGATCGCGAGATCGAGATTGACGTCCGGCTGAAAGTAGATCTTCTGAACCGACAAGCCGTTGAGGGTCTGCGCCTCGATATTCTTGATACCGCTGACATTGGCGCTGATCGAATACTGGCTGTAGGTGCTGACGCGCTGTTCCATCTCCGGCGTGGAAAGGCCGGTGTAGCTCCAGATGACAGTGACGACGGGAATCCGGATCTCCGGAAAGATGTCTGTCGGCATCGAGCGAATTGCGATGCCGCCGAGGAACAGGATCAACGCCGCAAGCACGTAGAAAGTATGCGGAAGCCGCAGCGCGAAGCGAACAATTCCCATGATTGGTCTGCCTGAAACAGGGTTACGCAGGATCGTCGGACAAGTGAGGGCGGCCGCGCCTCCGTTCAAATGAAAACGAATTCAGTCGCTGCACGCGGCGGCGTGTGACACATCATGCGCAGCGTTCACGACGGCCCGTTTGACTTTGGCGAAGGTACGGATCTCGATCTGCCGAACCCGCTCGCTGGATATGGACAGCTCTCGGGCGAGCTGATCGCGCGTAACAGGACATTCCTTCAGGCGCCGCGCCTCGAAGATATGACGCTCCCGCGGCGCGAGCCCGTCCAGTGCAGCGCGCAAAGCCCTGCTGCGCTGCTCCGTCTGGTCGTGATCGGCAAGCATCGTCTCGGCGTCGACCGCACCATCGACCAGCAGGGCCTCCAGCTCGGTTCCACCGTCCTCGTCACCGACGCGCGCGTTCAGCGACATGTCGCGGTGGAGTCGCGCGTCCATCTCGATCACCTCGCGCGCCGTCACCTCGAGCTTCCCGGCGATCAATTCGGCGACGTCGGGTGTGAGCCCGGCCATCGCACTGCTGGTGGCTTTCCTGATCTCGCCGCGGAGTTTGAAAAACAGCTTCTTCTGCGCAGCCGTCGTCCCGATCTTGACCAGGGACCACGATCGCAGGATGTAGTCGTGAATGGTGGCCTTGATCCACCAGATCGCATAGCTGGAGAATCGGGCGCCGTGCCCGGGCTCGAAGCGCGACGCCGCGATCACGAGGCCGAGGTTCGCTTCCGCGATCAGATCGACCAGCGGCAGACCGTATCCCTTGTAACCCCTCGCCAACTTGGCGGCGAGCCGAAGATGGCTGGTGACGAGCGCATCCGCGGCGCGCCGGTCCCGCGTTTCCTGCCAGCGACGCGCCAGCTGCTGCTCCTGACCTGATTCAAGTAGCTCGTAGCGCCGGATTGCGGCGGAATAGGCGGTGAGGAACGGCGTCGACACCGCTGCGATCGGCACGGCAACAGGATCGCGGCACACCACCTCATGGCTCGTCTGCATTTGTCACTCCTATAGTCCGGGCCGGCTGATTGATCTCGGAGGCACCGCACGTCATTTGGCTCATCCCATCTGGCCGGCCTCTGCGTGCAGCAATGCGCGTGACCGGCGCGCGATGGGCCTGCCCGCACTCCCGGTCCAGGCGAGGATCTCGATCCGCCCACCGGGAGCCGGGCCAATGATCAGCCGGAAGCCGTGCAGCTTGACGATCGCCGCCACCAGGCTCAGTCCAAGCCCGACGCCCGGCGTATTGCGCATCTTGTCGGAGCGGTAAAACCGCCGCAGCACTGCTTCGCGCTCCTGCTCGCTGATGCCGGGCCCGGTATCGCTAACGCGCACCAGCGCGGTCTCGTCCTCCGCCTGCAGGGCGAGGTCCACCCGCCCGCCGGACGGCGTGAATTTGATGGCGTTGTCGACGAGGTTGGCGACTGCCTCGAACAGCAGGTCGCGGTCACCCCACACCTGCACATTGCACTCGGTGACGACGCCGAGCCCGACATGCTTGTCCTCGGCGATCGGCTCGTAGACGTCGCACACCTCCCGCAGAATCTCGTCGAGCGCGACGTCGCCAAACCCGGCCATACGGCGGTTGTTCTCGATCTCTGTCAGGCGCAGCAAGGCCGTGACGATCGCGAGCGACTGGTCGATGCCGGCGATGGCCTTGTCCGCAACGTCCTGCAGCTGTTCCAGCGTCGCCGCATGGGTCCGGCCGCGCTCCAGCGCCAGACGGACGCGGGTCAGCGGCGTCCTGAGATCATGAGCGATGTCGTTGCCGACGCCGGCGAGCGCATTGATCATCGTCTCCATCTCGTCGAGCATGCCGTTGACGATCCTGGCCAGCCGCGCAAACGGGTCGTCCGTCCCGCCCTCCGGAAGCCGCTCGCGCAGCTCGCCGGCCACGATGCGCTGGACCCGCTGGTTGACCTCCTCTACGCGTCGCTGGGCGCGCAAGCTCAGCCAGGCACCCGCAAGCAGGCAGAGGCTGAAGGCCGGCAGCAGACCCAGGGCCAGGGCCTGGCCCACCACGCTCGATATCTCGCGCGTCTCGTCGACGTTCCGTCCCATCACCAGGACATCGCCGCCCTCGAGACGGCTACCGACCGCCCTGACGACGGGACCATGCGCCGTCGGCTTCTCCAGCAGATCGAGTCGCACGCCCTGCGCCGCCCCATCGAGCCCGAGTTCGCGCGGCACGCGGTCGATATTCCCGGCCAGCCTTTTGCCAGCAGGATCGAACAGTCCCGCGTACTGCACGCCCCTGGAATCCTGCGCGAGGTGATCCGCGATAGCGCTGACGCGGCGGGCCGGGGACAATTCCGCGACGAAGTGGATCTGCGTGGTGATCATGCGATCGGACCGCGCGACCAGATAGGCATCGAGCTTCCAGTAGATGAAGGCGAACAAGGCGACCACGAACAGCGCAAAGGACGCCGCCACGGCCAGAGCCCAGAGAAATGTGCTGGAGCGGATCAACTGTGTCTGCTGCATCGCCCGTCCCTCCTACCGCGAGCGAAGGACGAAGCCGGAGCCTCGGACATTGTGGATGAGCTGTGTCTCCCCGGAACCGTCCACCTTGTGACGAAGCCGGCCCATATGCACGTCGATCAAGTTGGTCGCCGGAACGAACTTGTAGTTCCAGACCTCCTCGAGCAGCATCGCGCGCGTCAAGAGCTGATCGCTCCGGCGCATCATGTACTCGAGCAAGCGGAATTCGCGCGGCAACAGGTCGAGCCTGCGCTCGCCGCGCCGCGCGGTGCGCTCGATCAGATCGAGCTCGAGGGGCCCGACATGCAGGATGGTTTCGCGGCTGTCGCTCGGCCGGCGCAGCAGCGCCTCGATTCGCGCAACCAGTTCGATGAGCGCGAACGGCTTTGTGAGATAGTCGTCCCCGCCCATTCGCAATCCGCGCACCCGGTCATTCACGGCGCCAAGCGCACTCAACACCAGCACAGGCGTCCTCACCTGCTCCTTGCGCAGCACCTCGATGACGGTCAGCCCGTCAACTCCCGGGAGCATGCGATCGACGATCATGGCATCGGGGCTCGACGCACGCGCGCGCTCGAGACCGTCGACGCCGTTGCCGGCCCACTGCACCTCGAAGCCGCGATCGCCGAGTTCGGCGAGGATCGCCTCGGCGGTTTCAGTGTCGTCCTCAATCAGGAGAATCCGGGTCATGAGCCTCGTACCATAATTCCCACGGCGTCTCGACGCGCGGTTGGGCAGCACGGGTACGGCGTCGGGCCGTGTCATGCTCAGTGCCCGCGTACGTCGGACGCGCGTCGCTGATGCCGCCTGTTGCCGGTCGCCCGCTGCGCTATGAGGTAGCTCTGCCGCGCGCACCGCGCCACTAAATTGCGGTTCATGTTGTCGGCTGTGCGTGCCGCCAACGGCACGAGGACCCGCACCACGCGTGTTACAAATGCAATGATCATCTTCCGCGCTCCGCTGCCAACCGACTGGATCGAACATATGCCGTCAACGCACGTGCCGTCGTCTCAGGGACCACGGATGTTATGCATTCGCACGATCGTGGTTGCGACACCGCAGCGGCTCTCGGGCGGTTGAAATGCAGTGAGCAAAACGTGCGTTGGAAACGTGGCCGATCGTTCACACATCGTCGCTGAGCCGGCTTGATCGGCCTGATGTCGTCAGAGGAGAGAGCGAATGACCACGTCCAAACTATTGTCGATAGGATTGATCGCGGCCGCAATGCTGGGTGGCCCAGTCATGGCGCGCGAGCACCAGCGCGCCGCGCAGCAGCCCGACGTGGCCGCCGATACAGTCGCGGCGACCACGCCGTTCCATTATCCGGGCGAGCGCGCCTGCGTTCCGGCGCCGCGCGTCGGCGCCTTTGCAACCGCGCCGTGGACCGGCAACAACGTACCGTGCGAGCCGGGCACAGGCAGCTAGTACTGATTGGGTGACGCGGCCTGCCCTATAGCTTCGCCGCGTTTTGCAATAACGAGGAGCGGACTGCGCTGGTCGGCCCGCTCCTACGCGTGCGTCGCGCCGATCCGCGAGACGCTCTTCGCGAGCGGCTTGCCTGATATTCTGACATCGAATTCAGTTGGATCGCCTCGTACCGGACCTACCTCTCCCTCATCACTGACCCGGCCATCGGCAACCTCGCGCGGAACATGGCCGGACAGCGCAACAAGAGGAGTCATCCATGAAACGTGCAATCATGATTCTGGCGACAGCAGCACTCGCCTCGACGCTCGCCGTTGGCGCGGCCAATGCCCATGGCGGCGGTGGTGGCGGTGGCCACGGCGGTGGTTTTGGCGGTGGCGGCTTTGGCGGCGGACATGCAGGCTTCGGCGGTGGACATGCGGCCTTCGGCGGCGGCGCGCATTTCGGCGGCATGGGCCATGAGGGAGATTTTGCCGGCGGCGCCCGGTTCGGCGGCGAGCACCTTGGCTTCGGTGGTCATGACGTAGGCCTGCGCCAGCACGCGTTTCACCACTTCCGCCGAGGCGGCTATGGATTCTACGGCGCCTATCCAGATTGCTACGACTGGTACGAGTTGCATCCCGACCTGCCGTTACCGCTGAGCTGCAGCTAACCGCCGCACTCTGCAACCATTGGTCTGGAGCAGCGGGGGCGCATTGCCGTTCGCGTCGAGGATAGAGTCGATGAAGTGCGTCGTTCTATGCGCGTGGCCACGTCAGGCACGCCCTGCGGTAAGCTCGTGAGCATCGCCTCCTTCTTCCGAGGTGCGCTGCCCGCGCTGTGCTTCCGTGCACTTCTGCAAGGCGGCCTAATCGCTGCGATGCGGTCTGCGCGACCGCAGAATAGCTAAGGCGGAGCCCCGCTCATCTCTCGCGATCGAGGAGGCTGTTGCGCTCCCCTGGGCCCGTCCCGACTATAAAGCCTCGACCGGCGCGGCGCTCGACGATCGCACATCGGTCTCTCGATAGCGTTCCACCGCTTCAGACGACTTGTACTAAATTGGCCCCGACGGTTTTCCTCGAGCAGGTTGTTCATTGCGGGCCGCGCTCGCAGCACCCAGCTCCACAAGACCACGACATCTGGACAACAAATCGCGGCATCCAACCCAAGATCTAGCGTCATCACCCATTCGACTAGCAGATCTTTGGAATTGACCTAAAACGACTCGCGAATTTTTGGCGACGGACGCGAAACCAATGACTTAATCGACTCGCATTTGATTGGTCCCGACAGCACTCAGGAATCGCTGAAAACGGTCGCGTACCGAAGGTGCGCGGATTGATTTCTGATCATTAGACTTGGCGCGCTACGGTTTCTCCGCCGGAATCCGACCATCCGGATCCATTTTCAGATACTCACCGCGATCGGTGGTGAAAGCCGCGGTGCTGGGCAACGCCAGGCGTTGTCTGGTAGGCCCTGTTGGGCCCAAACAAGGGAGCCGCGCCGCCAGGGCGTTCCAGGCCCATTCTGCCTGCTGGCGTCAATTCGCAGTCGTTCAACACATCCCGATCGGGATATTGCGCCTGAAACAAATCTGGATGTTGAGTCGCCCACAATGGGCACTGGGCGCTTGCAGAGCTTATCGCGCCAATCGACATCATCGCTGCAATAACAAAGGTCCTGAATCCAGTCATGGTCGTGCTCCGAACGGCTGTTGTTTTCGTGCGGAGCATTCGCGCTGACTCGAACCGGCTGCTCTGTTGAAATGCGCTTCCTTCGAATTTCTTGGTTGAGCATTAGGTGGGTATGCGCTCGGGAAAAACACGTGGGTGAACAATCACGCCTGCGCGAATGGCAAATCGGTGTGCTCATCATCGCGTGACGCACCCCGGCGACGAAAGACTCCAAACCGTGACGCAACTGCCAGCATGAAGCCGAGTGCGGGGTTTACAGATTCGCACGAATTCGACCGCCAACCCGCGCGTGATGCCGAGGACGTTACCAGTCTTGCAGGCGTCACCGATTGCGAGGGCGTGGACCGAGGCTCATCTAACTCATCATCGTAGGTCTATCGGAGAAACTCCCATGCGATCGGGTCTCGTTCTGAGCCTTTTGATTATCCTGTGGGCCCCCGTCAGCGCCGCGGTGGCAGGCCAGGTCCATCGGCATCATGCAAAAGCGCATCCTCGTGTTCTGACGACTGGGAGTACTGCGGCCTGGGCTTATTCACCGGCACGGCCGGACCGCCGTCAACCGGCCCCGCACTATGATGATCAACCAGAGCCAGGTCATAATCCTTACGAGAGATGGGGTGGTTAGCACCCCGTCGCCTCCGCGTCGCCGCCGGCTTGGCGCCCCTTCGAGCGCGGCGATGGACCGCTAGTTCGTTGCCGACCTCAATCCCGGTTCAGGAGGCGTTCGCCCGCGCCCGTTCGCGGGCTTCGCGGCGGCGCTCTCGGCGCTCGCGCCGACGCTTGGCCCGGTCGGCTGGCTGCGGCAGCGGGGAAAGCGGAGCAATCTCCAATACCGGCTGGGACGTCTCATCGACCGGGGCCGCCAGGCTGGGCTCGCTTGGTGCCGGTCGGGCTTCCATGAACGCCAAGATGTCTCGCCCCTTCGACGTCAGTCTCCAGCCACCGCTGATGCGCTCGACCAGCCCCTGTGAAAAGATGTCGAGGTCCGGCACGCGGCTGGCAAGACGCCTCGTCCGGTCGGCCCAATCGCGGCCGCTGGTCGCCAGGATCGCCATGTCGCGCTTGAGATCTTCCATGACGGCAAAGCCATCCGGATAGCTCACCAGGATCTTCAAAACCGTAACCTGGAAATTCACGCCCGGCCCCCGCTCTGGCTCAATCAGCGCCAGAAGATTCACTCCCGCGAAAACGCCCACCGTACTTTGCTTCGGTGCCTTCGCGATTCAAGAATGTTAAGTTCGAGAAAGAAGTGCGCACCGGAGAGCGGGGCTGCAGCCCCCGTCGGGCGAACCTAAAGCTTCCGATACGTCACATGCGCCGTCGCGAACGGAATGCCCGCGCGCCCGGCGGATCCGCGCACGATGCAGGCGCGGTCATCGATCGCATAGAACCAATCGTCGAAGTTCAGCTTGAACGACTTTCCATCGCCTTGGGGCGTGTCGCGCGTGTACTTCCAATGGAATGCACAACCGGCCTGCTCGCCCGTGGCTTCACCCTCCAGTCGATTTTCGTGGCCGATGTATTGACCTTCGCTCAGCTTGTGGATCGTCCAGCGCAACGTGTCGCTATGGCCGTCATCAAAGGTGTAGGTTTCAGTCAGAACGACAGTGTCGGTGTCCGCGTCCAATTCGCCATGCGCCGTGATCGTCGCCCGCTTCAACAGCCCGCCGACGAGACTCTCGACCACCGCCCATCCTTCCAAGCGACCAACGAAGAACTGCTCAGGGAGAAACACCGGCGTGGTGCCAGCGAACGCATCAATGACCATGGCTTTTCCTCCGAAACCGATGACGACATAAGCCGCCTCTCAGCACCAGGGTTCCTCAGGAGGAAACCTGCCTGGCTCTGCTGGGTGCTTGCAACGCATACAGACGCTGCGTCACAACGCGCGCTCCCCTTCATCCGGAACACGTGGACAAGCCCAGCCCTGCCGTTTGGGAATCTCTGACCCGTGTTAACAGCCCGGAACGATCTGGCGGCGGCACGGATTCGTCCCGCAGGAGCAATCTCGCATGCTGATGACCAGGGAAAGACGGCCGGCGATCCGGACCTTACGGGGATGGGCCACCCACGTGCTGCACGAGGCCGGCGCGATCTGCGAATGCGAGGAGCACGGCTGGGCCAGGGACCGCGCCGACCCGCACGCGCGCCATCGCGCGGTCGTGCTTGCGCGCCAGGATCCGCCGGACGGCGTCTCTGCCGATCAGGCGGTCGCGGAGATCAACGATGTCCTCGATTCGATCGGCGATACATGTCCGGAGTGCCCTGACGAGGGCCTTTGAGGCCTGCGACTAGGACCTTCGCGTACCAAGCGGCATAGGGCGTGTTTTCGATTTAAGTCCGGCGTCACGGGATGCTTCATGCCGATTTCCGCCGCGCCCCTGCGGCCGGCTTTTTCGCGGACGTCTCCCTGGCGGCCGCCTTCTTGCCGGCGATCGGCATCAGCATCTCCTTCTGGCCGGCCGCCGCCTTCCTCGGCTTCTTCGCCGGCTTGTCCGCCTTCGCGGGCGCGGCCTGCTTCCCGACTTCCTTGCCGACGCTCCGCCGCAGCGCCTCCATGAGGTCGACGACGTTCTCGCCCTTCGGCCGCTCCTTCGGCCGGATCACCTTGCCGGCGCGCTTTTCGTTGATGAGGTCGATCAGCGCGGTCTCGTAATGGTCCTCGAACTTTTCGGGCGCGAAGCGTCCGGCCTTCTGGTTGACGATGTGCCGGGCGAGATCGAGCATGTCCTTGGTGACCTTCACGTCCTGGATGTCGTCGAAATATTCGGCCTCGCTGCGCACCTCGTAGGGGTAGCGCAAGAGGGTGCCGACGAGGCCCTTGTCCATCGGCTCCAGCGCGATGATGTGCTCGCGGTTGGTCAGCACCACGCGCCCGATCGCGACCTTGTTCATCTCGCGAATGGTCTCGCGGATCACCGCGAAGGCGTCGTGGCCGACCTTGCCGTCGGGCCGGATGTAATAGGGGCGGATTAAATAGCGCGCGTCGATGTCCGATTTGTCGACGAACTCGTCGATCTCGATGGTGCGCGTGGACTCCAGCGCGATCTCCTCGAGCTCTTCCTTGGAGACCTCGATGTATTGGCCCTTCTCGAGCTCATAGCCCTTGACGATGTCCTCGTTCGTCACCTCGTCGCCGGTCTCCGCGTCCACCTTCACGTATTTGATGCGGTGGCCGGTCTGCCGGTTGAGCTGGTTGAACGAGATCTTCTCGCTCTCGGAGGTAGCGGGATAGAGCGCCACGGGACAGGTGACGAGGGACAGTCTCAGGAAGCCTTTCCAATTGGCGCGCGGGGCCATTTACGCAGAACTCCGGTTCGAGGCGGCTTGGATTCAAGACGAACGGCCGGCCCGGGTTCCGACATCGGGAGCAACATTCATGACGAGCACGCTTTGCGGCGTCTTGCTCCATGTTTTGGTTTAGGCGGCGCCCGACTTGACAGAATCGACCACCAGCCGGCGCAACCAGACCGCGCCGGGATCGTCGTGACTTCGTTCGTGCCAGAGCAGGCGATAGCCGTAGGGCGTCACCTGCGCCGGCGGTTTCAGCATCACGAGACCGAGCCGCGGCGCAAGCTGCCGGGCCGCCCGCGAGGGCATGGTCACCAGGTAATCCGACGCAGCCGTGATCACCGCGGCCGTTGCGAAATATGGAACACGCAGCGCGACGTGCCGCTTGTAGCCGCGCTCGGCCAATGCGGTATCGATCGGCCCGCCCTGCCCGCCAAAAATGCTGACCACGATGTGCGGCCAGGCCGTGAACAGCTTGATCGGCAGCACGTCCTTTGCCCCGCGCATCTGCTTGAGCAAAGGATGCCCTTGCCGGACCAGCGTCACGAAATTTTCGCGGAACAGCTCGCGCGCCCGAAACGAGCCGGATACCGGATTATCGGCATACAGCACGAAATCGACCTGACCGTCAGCGAGCATGCGGAACACATCACGCGAGAAGCTGACGACCTCGATCGCCGCCCCGGGTGCCTCGCGCGCAAAGTGGGCGGCGACATTGGGCAGGATGGCGAGCGCCCCATAATCGGTCGTCGCGATGCGAAAGACGCGGTCGGTGGCGGAAGGATCGAATTTCGGCTTGTGGAGAAATGTCTCGACGCCGCCGAGCAAGGTCGCCAGCGGCTCGCGCATCGCCTCGGCGCGCAGCGTCGGCGTCATGCCGCTTGCCGCCTTCACCATCAGCCGGTCACCGAACAGGCGCCGCAGCTTTGCCAGCGCACGGCTGATCGCGGGTTGGCTGCTGCCGAGACGCTCAGCGGCGCGCGTGACGCTGCCGGTCTCGAGCAGCGCATGCAACACCACCAGCAGGTTGAGGTCGACTTTCGCCAAATCCATCGAACGCATAATGTAAATTCTATCATGACATTTGTGGATGATGCCAGATCATCGTACACAGACCCCACCGCGATAGGCCGGAGAAGCCGTATGCCATCACATCTGAACATCAGCCGCCGCATAATGCTCGCAGGCGGCGCGGCCGGAGCGATGACGCCGCTGCTGGGCATGCCGGCCGCGATCGCGCAAACGCCTGCTGGCAGGGCCAATTCCGGCCACTACAGTTTTCGGATCGGCGATATCAAGACAACCGTCGTCAGCGACGGCACGCTGAGCGGCAATCCGCGCATCTATGCCCACACCGCCCAGGCGGAGGAACTCGGCAGGACGCTGAGCGATGCGTTCCTGCCGACCGACACCTTCAGGCTCAACCTGAACACGCTTCTGCTGGAAACCGGTGGCAGGAGAATCCTGATCGAGGCAGGTGCAGCGCAAACGCTCGGCCCCGATGGCGGACATCTATTCCGCAATCTTGCGGCGATCGGCGTGGAGCCCGAGCACATCGACGCCATCGTGATCACGCATACCCATCCCGATCACGTCGGCAATCTCAGCCGCGCCGACGGATCGAGCGCTTTTCCGAACGCGACGGTCCATCTTCCCGAGGACGATTTTGCGTTCTTCATCCGTAACGAGCCTGACCTGTCGCGGCTGCCCATGCCGGAAGATTTCCGGCGCGCCTTCATCGCCAATATCAAGCGAAGCGTGGCGCCCGTCGCCAAGTCTGCCGTGCTGTACCGGCCGGGCGGCGAGTTGTTGCCGGGCATAACGACGATCGCCGCCGGCGGCCACACGCCGGGCATGTCGGCGATCCTGGTGCATTCCGGCGCGCAAGCATTGCTGATCACGTCCGATGCCGCCTATAGCCCCCTACTCAACATCGACAATGCCTGGCGGCCCGGGCCGGATCTCGATCCCGATACCGCGTTGCAGTCGCGCAGGCGCTTGTTCGACCGCGCTGCGACGGACCGCATCCCGGTGCTTGGATTCCATTTCCCGTTTCCGGGCATCGGCAACATCAGGAAGACGGACGACGGCTATCGCTGGGTGCCGGCGAACTGGCGGTTCGAAGGCTGAGCCAGCCCGAAGATGCGAAAGCGGCTATCGTAGGATCTCAAGCCCATCATTCTACGACCGCCGTATGCAGAAGCGCTGTTCTATCCAGGCGCCCCCCGGCGATTTCCGAGATGAATCGTCCGCAGCGCTCTACGATCAGATCCTTGTCGTTATCGAGCGTGGCGACATGATAGGAATTGTCGAGCCAAAGCAGGCGCACGTCGTTGGAACTGACCTCCTGCGCGATTCGCTTGCCATTGGCCGCCGGCACGACGTGGTCCTCTCTGGAATGAATGGCGAGCGTGGGACAGCTGACCTTGCGCAGCAGGCTTTCGGTCGCAGCAATCAGGACGTGGACCTGCCGGAGGCAAGCGACTGGCACCTCCTGATAGGCCAGCTCCTTGACGCCGGCGGCCTTGATGTCCGATCCGATGCCGGGAACGCGCTTCGGCGCCGCGCCGTCCGATACGAGCTCGGCCATCGCGCCATCGAAGATTCCGGCGGCACCGTTGATCGGCACGGCGCCTGCGACGATGTTCGGAAAACGTGCGGCTAGGTTGAGCGTCAGCGTGCCTCCCATGGACAGGCCGGTGACGAAGACCTTGGTGCCCTGCCCAGCCAGCTCGTGAAGCGCCTGCTCCGCCGACGCGAGCCAATCGAGATAGCCGGTCGTTTCCATGTCGTCCGGTGAGGTGCCGTGGCCCCGCAGGCGAGGCCCGCTGACGGTGAAGCCGAAGCGCCGGTGAAGCTCTTCGCCGAGATACCGCATGCTTTGCGTCGTTCCCGTGAAGCCGTGGAGCACGAGGACCGCAGGCCCCTTGCCCTGCATGAAGAATGGTTCGGCTCCAGCCATCACATCGGTCATGTCATCTCTCCTGTTGTCATCGCGGCTGCGGCCGCATCCGTTCTCGTTCCGATATCGAGGCAATCATGACTGGCGCCTTGCCGAATATGCGGCCGCTGCAAGGCCGATGATCGCACCCTGCAGCATCAGCTTGGCGGATTCGCCAAGCCCCCGACTCGTCAGCAGGTTGAAGCTGAATGTCAACATCAAGGCGGCGACGGTCGGGCCGAGCCCCTCTCCCAGGACTATTGCATATGGTGCTTTGCGCGAGCTGAGCGCGCGCCTCGTCCTTCAACGCCCGCTAACGGCGGGCGTCTCGAAGAATGGCCACAGGCGAGATCGCTCCCATATGCGATCGCCCTGCCCCTTTCCGGAGCCGAAGGTAACGCCGTCGGCGTGAACGGCGCTAGCGGACCCGCTCGAACGTGATGCGGATCTTCGTGCCGTCAGGTCGTTCAAAATTCTCGGTCATGACGTCGCCGTCGACCACCAGACGCAATTCCTTCCGCGTCCGAACGCTGCCGATCCAGTTCGGAAAGGTGCAGCCCTCGACCTTGTTGCCGCTGAACTCGCCGTTCTCATCCACCGTGTAGGTGCCGAAAAAGCCGATGCTGCCGGCCATGGCCGCGCGGTTTTCCGCGTCCGTGCCCTCGCCCCGCACGCTGGAGGCAAAGCGCGGGACGTCCGAGTCGGTCAGCACCTCGATGAAGTGCATGTCCGGCGTGAAGGTCAGGAGCCCGTTCGGCCGCGCGCCATAGGCCGGCAGGTTCTTTCCTTCCGGATCGATCTGAGCGGAGACCATTCTCCAGGTGCCGAGCACCTTGTTCGGCGGCGTAGCGTGGACTGGAGCACTCATCAGGCAAACTCCCAAAGCGATCAGCACCAGATTTCGACGGGTCATGTTGGAGTCCTCTGCTTCGTCTTTCTACGCGGCCGCCGGGCCTCGGAATGGCGGACCTGCGCGAGGCCGCTTCAAGTGCACAGATCCGTCCTCGCCTGGGTGCGGGACGACTCCGTCGCTAAGCGAGCGCCGGTCAGTGTTGCCGAGACATCCCACAGATGAGACGCCACCGCATCGTCATCGGCCTGCGGCGGCACGCGGGCCACGGACGGCGAACCGCGGATTTCGCCGAACTTGTCCGGACCGTAATAGCCGCCGGGGACGATGTCCGGCGACGTCGCCGCGAACAGCGTCGGCAGCGCACCTTGCGCCGCCGGCTGAAACAGGAACCAGAGGGCGGTCCGCGCCAGGCCGGGAAGGCTCATCCGGCCGGCGCCATTCGGAATGAGGTCGGTCCGCGATACGCCGGGATGGGCCGCAACGCTGGTGATGCCCCAGCCGAACCTCCGGCTGCGTCGCTGCAGCTCGAACGCAAACATCAGGTTCGCAAGCTTGGACTGGCTGTAGATCGGCATCGGCTGGTAGCGACGCTCAGCCTGCAAATTGTCGAACTCGATCGCTCCGCTGCGCGCTGCCAGGCTGGACACGGTGACGACGCGCGGCTCGACGCCCTTGTGCAGCAGCGGCAGAAGCTCGGCCGTCAGCGCGAAATGGCCGAGGTGGTTCGTGCCGAACTGCATTTCGAACCCGTCGGCCGTTACTTGCCGGACAGGGGGCATCATGACCGCGGCATTGTTGACGAGCAGGTCGAGACTGTCCCGTTGGCCACGCAAACGGGAGCCGAAGGCCCGCACCGAATGAATATCCGCAAGGTCGAGCCGTTCGAACCGGACGTTCGCGTTGGGCTGACGGGATCGGATCCGCGCGACGGCGTCTGCTCCCTTCGAGGCATTGCGACCGGCAATGATCACTTCGCCGTCCGCACGCGCCAACGCCAGCGCATCTTGGTAACCCAGGCCACCCGTGCCCGTGACAACGGCGCAACGCCCCCGCTGGGACGGAATATCGCTCGCACTCCAACCAGGCATCGGGCCATCTCCCACGGCACAACATCACATCGGGCCAGTTAAATTACACCTAGTGTAATTTTCAAGCGTTGTGCCGCCCGAGCCTGTTGACCTTCTCGTGAACGACACCTGCGCCGCGGCCCTCCCGCGCTGCGCGATTCAGTGGCCGCAGCGAAGCTCTGAGGATCCCGCGCAGCCGGACAAGCAAGAGGGCGGCTAGCGCCCGCAGCTTGGCCAGCGTCCCGGCGCGGATGACGGTCAGCACGGGGAGCAGCGCGAGCAGAAGGCTGAGGCCAATCCAGCGCAGAAGGCGGCCGGCCAGAAAGGCCTGGATCGTCGGGGTCCAGTCGTCCACCACGAGATTGACGGTCGCGGCGAACGCCGCCTTCGCACCGAGACAGAGGAAGCTGTTCGAAACGACGTTCGCCAGATCGAAGCAGGGATGGAACGAGATGGCGCACAGCAGGATGAGAACGCCGAAATTGCCGAGATACGGCGAATGTATGGCCTTCACCGCGCGCGCGAGGGTCCGAGCGACAAATCGACGCTGGTCACGTTCCCTTGGCGAGCCTTGCACGGCGCCATCGAGGCGCTGCTCGCCGGCATGACGGGCTCGCGCGTCATGTATCGTCCGGGGGACGGATTGCAGGCTCCTGCGAGGTCTGCTGATTGCACGGCGAGGCCGGTGCGGCGCGCCCTGGCGATGGCTGGAGGCGACGTAACCGGCAGGATTGCGGCGTAGAAGCTCGATGTTGCCGGAGCTGCGCGTGCGCTGGTCCTTCCCGGCCGCCGCTTGCAGCAAGCCGGCCTCGGCATCGTGGAAATCGCAACGCGAAGCATCGGCATCCCGGTCGTTCGCCGGGCCGTCCCTGTCTGCAGTCATCTTGATCCAGTTCGCTGGTCTTGGACGCCTCGAATCGGCCCGAGCCTTGCTGGCCGGCCTCACATGCAGTAATTTCGCACTTGATGCGGAATTTTATCGCACTGAGTGTAATTTTGAATGAGGCCGTTGTGTGTCGAAACAGGACGGAGACGACCCATCACCGAAAAGCGAGGGACTGAGGGAGCAAAAGCGCCGCGAAACGTTGCGACGGATCACCGACACCGGTCTGAGGCTCTTCCTTCGGAACGGCTATGAGGCGACGACGCTCGACGCCATCGCGGAGGCAGCGGGAATTTCGCGTCGGACCTTCTTCTATTATTTCAAGTCGAAGGAAGACATCATCCTGGCCTGGCAGGGCGGTCTCGCCGAAGCCATAGGGCGCGCCGTTCTGGAGCAATCGACCAAGCAGCCGCCGCTCGAAGCGGTGAAGAATGCACTGGTCAGACTCACGGCGTCCTACGAGGACGTCCAGGCCCGGAAACAAATGATGGAGATCGACCGGTTCATCCGCACCAACGAGACGCTTCGCGCCCGCGAGGCCACCAAATACGCCCAACAGGAACAGGCGGTCTTCGACGCGCTCTGCACGATGTGGCCGCAGCCCAAGCGGCGAACGGCACTCCGCATAGTCGCGATGGTCTCAATCGGAGCTTTTCGCCTTGCGATCGACAGTTGGAGCCAGGATGAGGGAAGGCGTCCCTTCGCCGCCTATTTGCGGGACCGTTTCGCAAACATGAAGGCGGAAGCTTGATCCAGGGGCTGTGACTGAGGCGCAGCCTCGCAAGGCTTATTGCGCCGCGATGCCCTCAGCCCTCCACCCGGTACAGCCGCCACCTTTCGGGCACCCCCTTGAGCCGGTGCTGGCCATGATCCCTCAGGTTGATTGCGGACTGCGCCGCCATCAGTTCCTTTACCGCGCTCGAAACCAGCACCTCGCCCGCGCGTGCTTTCGCTGCAACCCGGGTGCAGATGTGGAACGCGAGGCCGACCATTTCGCCGCCGCTGATGGTGTATTCGCCCGCGTGGAGACCCACCCTGATCTCGAGGCCGAGCGTGCGCACGGCTTTCTGAATCGCGGCCGCGCAGGCGATGCCGGCAGCGGGTTTCCTGAAGGTCGCCAGCACGCCGTCGCCCGTGGTCACGACCTCCTTGCCGCGGCACGTCTTCAGCTCCTTGCGGACCGCCGCGTAATAATGGCCTATCACCTTGGTCCAGCGCGCATCGCCGAGCTTGGCTGCCTTCGCCGTGGAGCCGACGATGTCCACGATGAGGATGGTGGCGAGCGCCTGCTTGAGCTCGGCGGCGCGGGCAGCCGACCGGCGCCGGTTCGCGATGGGTCCGGTCAGCGGCTCATAGCGGTGATTGCGGCGCCGCGCGATCGCGGCTTTCGTGTACTCCTGCGCGCGCTGCGCGGTGCCGCAACGGATCGTCTTCTCCTGCGGCGACCGCGACCAGTAGACCTTGCGCCCGGCGCCGGCGCCCTGCACCTCCACCGCGCCCCATTTCAGGAAGACCGCCGCGCCGACGCGTCTGACGCACCACGCCTTCGAGGTGTATCCGGAGACGTTGGACTGATGGACACCGATGCGGAGAAATTTGGGCATGAAGGTGCGGCCAGAGACCGTTTGGGCGTAGCTTCGGCAAGGCTAGTCGGACAATCCGGCCTTGGCAACCGGACCTCCGGCCTCTGACTCCGGCGGGACAAGCTTATCCAGGAGCGATGTCCAGATCGATGTGCTATCCTCCTATGGGGCGGCAGAAGAAAATCCGGAGAGAATTTATGGCAACGAGTGTCAAGCAAATGCTGGAAGCTGCGAACGCGGCGGTCCCGAAGATCACCTCGGAGCAGGCGGCCGAGATGATCAACAAGGGCAACACGCTGGTCGTGGACGTTCGCGATGCGCCGGAAGTCGCCGCCAGCGGCAAGATCGCCGGCGCCGTGAACGTCTCGCGCGGGATGCTGGAGTTTCGCGCCGACCCGGAGTCGCCCTATCACGACAAGGCGTTCGACAAGGACAAGACCGTCATCCTCTATTGCGCATCCGGCGGCAGGTCGGCGCTGGCCGGCAAGCTCTTGAAGGATATGGGTTACGAGAACGTCTACAACGTCGGCGGCTTCAAGGACTGGACGGGCGCAGTCGAGAAGTAGCGAGAACAGCGGCGCGGTTCCGTTGACTGCGCTGCGAACTCCGATTGGCACTTTCTGCGGCAAGGCGCGTTGCGGTGTTGTCGAGGAGGCGCAGATGACCAAGACCAAGGCTGCCCACGCACAAGACGCCAAGATTCCCACGCAAGCAGCGCTCAATCCCGGTGACGAAGCTCCGCCCGGAACCAAGGGCACCGGCGACGACGTCTGTCCCGATTGTCACGGCAAGGGACGCATCGACGGCGCGCCTTGCGCCACCTGCGGCGGGAGCGGCACCGTCACGCGGGCGGTCGGCGGCGCCTGACGCCGCTTGGTCCAGCGGCTTCACCCTCAAAGCAACGATCGGCCCTTCACGTGTGTTTTCCCCAACTGGAGACAGTGAGGCGCACCATGAACAAGACGACCGGACTGACACCCGACGACTTTCCGATCGAAGCCGACAAGGACAAGCTGAAGACACACAAGGGCGAGCCGGTGGCCTCGGCCGAGACCGAGCAGATTGCGGACGAGATCGCCGACCGGCTGAACGAGCAAGCCCACCAGGAAGAGCAGGACCGCTGGTCAGCCTAGTTCAGCGGGTTTGCGGCGCCCCATCGAATTTGGAACGACCACGCGTTCCCGCGCATTGGCCCTTCGCCGGCGTCTCACCATTCCGGCAAATGGCGGCCCCGGCTCAAGCCCGCCCCCGGATGCCGGGCCGGGGCCGCCTAGAGCGCGATGCGATTAGGATGAACCGTCATCGCGCTCCAGGTTATTGTTTGAGCATGATCTTTTCGGAAAACCGCTGCGCACTTTGCGCTGCGCGGCCCTCCGGGTCCGGATCATGCACCAGGCCGAGCACAGGAGCGGACATGAAAGCACTCGTCATAGCAGGGCTCATCGCGGCGCTCGCCTCGTCCCCTTCCGCCTTCGCGCAAAGCGGCGCGGGGCCGTCGAGGACGGGCTCAGGCATCAATTCGACCGGCACCGGCGGCACGACCGGCGCGGGCGCCTCCAGCCTCAATACGTCGTCGGACGCCAACAACGGCGGCGCCAATGCACCGGCGAAGTCGTCAACGATGAGGCCGGGCGACAACGATCCGGCCAGGCAGACCCAGGGGGGCCAACAGGCCCTGCCGAACGCCCCCGGAACTAACCGGAAATAGCGCGAGCCGGATAGGCATAGAGCTCGATGGGGGCGTTGAAGCCGCGCACCTCGTGCCGGCCGACATGCTCCAATGCGAACTCCTTCTCGACCAGCTCGGCGAAATCGCGTGATAGCAGCACGTTCCTGCCGAGCGTCTTGGTCAGCGCCTCCAGGCGGGAGGCCATGTTGACGGCCGGGCCGATCACCGTGAAATCCAGCCGCTGGGCCGATCCGATATTGCCGTACATGACATCACCGACGTGGACGCCGATGCCGTAATTCAGCGGCGCGCGGCCGGTCGCGCTGTTCCGATCGTTGAGCGCGGCCATGGCTCCCCTCGCCTCGGCCACCGCATGCAGAAGATTGGCGCAGGCGTTCGGCTGATGCAGCGGGAAGATGGCGAGCAGCCCGTCGCCGATGAACTTCAGGATCTCGCCGCCGTGCCGCGCGATCGGCTCCGACATCGCGTCGAAATAGTCGTTGAGAAGGTCGATGACATCGTCGCGCGGCCAGTTGTCGGAGATCTTGGTGAAGTCCCTGAGGTCGCAGATCATGATCGCGGCGCGCACCGTCGTGCCGGTGCCGCGCCTGGTGGCGCCGGCCAGGATCAGCTCGCCGGCATGGGAGCCGACATAAGTTTCCAGCAGCGTGCGCGCCAGGCGATTCTTGATGCGGATCTCGCTGACCAGCGCCAACACCGGCAACAGCTTCTTCAGGCCGGCGATGTGGACATCGTCGAAACCGCCGGGACGATCAGTGGCGAAGGTCACGACGTGGCGCTTGCCGAGCGTGTGGAGCAGCGGCCAGGCCACATAATCGGTCATGCCCAGCGAGCGCATGTCGTCATAGAGAGCATGCTTGCGACCGAGCGAGGTATCCTGCTCGAGCTTTTCGCGGACCTCGTCGGCACCATCATGGATCTCGTTGGCGGAGCTGCCGATATATTCGGACCGCTCGCGAACGTCATAGTCGGCCAGCGTGATCTCCGCCTCGCGCTTGCCGTCGGACCACATCATGCGGGCGCCCAGCCATTGCGGATGATGGATCATCACGTGAAGCGTCGACCGCTTGAGCGGAATGCCCGCCTGCTGCAGGCGGATGCACATCTGCGCAAAGATATTATCGATGTAGCGCTCGTCGCGCGTGCCGTTGGTCAGCCAGTCGATGACGCCGTCGGCCTGCGTGGGGGCGTATGTGTGTGGCGCATTCATATCCTGCCCCTCGAGCTGCGGTTTAGCCAGCAGATATCGTGCGCCGGCCCGGCGGCGTCAACCTAGCGAGTTGCATGGATTGTGCGCATCGGTCTGAGGTTCTAGACCAGAAGCCGGATCGACCCCAGCACCGCCAGACCCGCGACGAGCGCAAGCTGCGACGGCCCGGCCAGCTCGACCTTCAACGTGCCGGTGCGGGGAATCGCAAATTCCTCGTTGTCGAGGCGGATGCGGCATTCGCCGCGCGGGGCGTAGACCAGATGCGTGCCGGCGGCGAGGTGCCGGTCGCCGGGCTGCTTCAACGCGAGGAGATCGATCTCGGCCGCGCCGCGCCGCGCCATGAGGTTCACGACCTCGACGGGACCGGCCTCGAGCTCGGTCACGATCTCGAGCTCGCCGGTGAACCGCACCGTCGTAAAAGGTTCACGTTCGTCGAATTCCTGCGTCGGCGACTTCAGCACCAGCCCGCGGCCCTCGACGACCATTTGCAAGCGGTCGATGCCGGGCATGTGGGAGAACGGACCGGACGCAAGAATCGGCGTCGACGCAAAGCGCCAGAGCAGGCTGTCCCAGTCCTTCCGCGGCGCATCGGCCCGATGCGCATCCGCGATGTCGGTGAAGACGCCGGCGCCGTTCTTCCACGGCGAGCGGGTGTAGTTTTCAGGATTGAGCAATGTGGTCTTCATGTCTCGAACTCATCCGGGAAAGTCAGGAATGTAACCGAGTTTGTAGCCTGGATGAAGCGCAGCGCAATCCGGGTTAGCTCGCGCCGTGAAGCACCGGCCCCGGATTACGCTCCGCTCCATCCGGGCTACAGGTCCCCGGATGATGTCGCTATTTCGACGCCAATGCCGCCACAGGCCGCCAGCTGACGTCGGGCGCAGCTGCAGCGAGCCGACGGCAGCGGTCACGCATCAGCTCGGCCGGGCGATCGTCGCCGCGCCGCTTCAGCACCGCCTCGAAATCGGCGAGCGCATCGGCAAAGCGGCGGGCGCGATAGGCGGCGAGGCCGCGCTCGTAATCCGCGATCCAGCCGATGCTGCCGACCGCCGTCTCGTTCACCATCCCGATCAGCTCGTGGACGGAGAGTCCCTCCTCGCGTCCGTAGACCGCGATGCTGTCGACCTCGCGCGTGACGACGGCGCCGCGCGCCAGACGTTCGGTCGCCGCGCCGACCAGGATCTGCGTGCCGTAAGATTTGTTGGCGCCTTCGAGCCGGCTCGCGACATTCACGGCATCGCCGATCACGGTGTAGTTCAGCCGCAGCTCCGAACCGATATTGCCGACCAGCATGCGGCCGGAATTGATGCCGATGCGGATCTGGAGCGGCTGACCGAGATCGTCGACGAGGCCCGACTCGTCGATCGCTTTGTGGCAGGCGAGCGCGGCACGGCAGCATCGCGCGGCGTGATCGCCTTGCGGCTGCGGCGCGCCCCAGAACGCCATCACGGCATCGCCGATGAACTTGTCAATGGTCCCGCCATTGGCGACGATGATCTCCGAGGTGAGGTCGAGATAGCGCGACAGCAGCGGCACGACGCGGTCGCCGAGCCGCTCCGACAGCCCGGTGAAGCCGGCGATGTCGATGAACATCACGCTGAGCTCCTGAACGCTGCCGCCGGGCTTCGCCTCGACGCCCTGGCGCAGCAGGCCGCGGACGAGATCCGCCGGGATGAACTTGCGGAATGCGGACAGGCCGGCCGCCATCTCCGCGATCGCACCCGATAGGCTTGCGATCTCCTTCAGCCGCGACGGATGGCGGCGGACCTGCTCCAGCGCGAAGGCTTCGACATGGCGCAGTTCGCCGACGACGCGCGACAGCGGCGCGGCAATGACGGACCGCGCCAGCATCGCCGAGGCCAGCGCCGCGAGCACGGCGCCGACGGCGAGGCCGAGGATAAGGCGATGCAATGTCGTCTCGACCGGCCCGAGAAATTCGGCCTCGGGGATCACGGTCGCGAGCGACCAGCCGGGAAACGGCAGCGGCGTCAGCGCGACCTCATAGGCCGCGCCGCCCGAGGTGAGCCGGCTTTGCCAGGCCTCCTTGCGGCCGGCCTCCCCGGCCTGGTCGAGCGCTGCGCGCGCCAGCGGCAGCAGCGCCGTGTCGCCGTGCGCCGGATGGAGCTCGTCGGCGTCCTTGTCCGGCGCTGCGACGAGCTCGCCGCTGCCGTCGACGATGAAGGCGGTGCCGGTGCGTCCGACCTCCAGCTGCGACAGGAAGCGCGCAAGCCTGGTATATTCGATGATGACGGCAAGCACGCCTTGGCGCTCCTGGTAGACGTCGATCGGGCCGGCGAAGGCGATCGACGGCCGCTCGCCGGTCGCGTGGTCCATCACCCTGAACCATTGCGGGTCTTCCGCGCCGAGGCCGGCCTTGAACCAGGCCTGATCGGCGACGCGGAAATCGGTCGGCTCGAAGCGGCGGTTGGCGAACTCGATGTCGCCGGGCACCACGTCGTATTCGTCGACGCGGCGCTCGCCCGGATGATCCGTCAGCGAGATCTCCATCATCTCCAGGCGCCGATCGCCGAGCTTGTGCGCGGCGAAGAAGGAGCCGTCAGGCCAGCCGAACGCGACCCAGGAAATCGTGGCCTGCGATTGCAATTGCGAGAGGAAGACGAATTCGCGCTTGTCGGCCTCGCGGGTGTCGAGCACGTTCTGGAGGAACAGGGTGCGGATCGCGGTATGCGCGGCGCGCGCCTCGTCGACGATGGCCGAGACCTCCTTGCGCACCGCCGCGACGATCTGCTCGTTGATGGTCGAGGCGAGCTGCCGGCTGGCCGCCTCCGCGGTGCGCCACCACAGCAGGCTGGAGAGCGCCGCGGTCAGCAGGATCGCGGCGAGGACCAGCGCGGAGACAGCAAGGCGGATACTGACCGTCATCCTTGCGATCGCGCGCAGCTGGCGTCCGGGATCGACGTTCATGGTTTTATCCGCCTTTGGGTGGGCGCGACTCCTGTCATCTTCCTACGCAGATTTCCTACCGTCCGTTACCTCTGCCAAGTTTGGTCGGACGCATCCAATGCTCTCGCTCTAACGTGTCGATAGCGCCAAGGCATTGGATTTGGGCACCCACTTGCCCGCTAATCCCGTCCAAGCGCACCGACCGTGCGCCCGATCCAATCGATCTCACGGTTTCGTGAGCAGCCCGCCGTAACACGGGCGGCGCGCGGAACGAAGGAGATCATGCGCGCTCGCCTGCCGGGCGGCACCATTCGAACAGGAGAACCTCGATGTCTGCCAAACATACCGTCACCTCCCTCGTCCTCGCCGGTGCGGTGTCGACCGCGCTCGCGACCCTTGCCTCCGCCGCCCCCCTGAGCAAGGCCGAAGCCGATGCCGCCGTCGCCGCCAAGAAAGAGAAGTGCTTCGGCGTCGCACTGAAAGGCCAGAACGATTGCGCGGCGGGACCGGGCACCACCTGCCAGGGCACCTCGACCGTGGACTACCAGGGCAATGCCTGGAAATTCGTCAAGGGCGGCACCTGCACCAGCATCGAGCTGCCGGGCGGCAAGAAGGGTTCGCTGAAGCCGGTGTAACGGCCGGCGCAACGGCAAGCGCGAACGGAGCAGCACAATGAGCACAATCAGGCCGGCCCCGCCAGCAGCGCTGCCGCTCCGCTTCGCAACGCCGATCGGCGGCGTTGCCGGGACGAGCTTCAAGCCCGAGCACCTCCCGGCAATCCTCGAGGCAAAGAATCGGCGCGGCTTCTTCGAGGTCCACGCCGAGAACTACATGGGCGCCGGAGGGCCGCCGCATCGCGCGCTGGAGGCGATCCGCCGCGATCATCCGCTCTCGCTGCACGGCGTCTGCATGTCGATCGGCGGGCCCCGGCCACTCGACAAGGCACATCTGGCACGCTTCCGCGGCCTGGTCGCGCGCTATCAGCCGGCGCTGGTCTCCGAGCATCTCGCCTGGTCGACGCACGAGACCAGCTTCTTCAACGATCTGTTGCCTCTGCCTTATACGGCGGCGACGCTGGCTTGCGTCTGCGATCACATCGACCAGGTGCAGGAGGCGATCCGGCGGCCGCTGCTCTTGGAGAACCCCTCGACCTATCTCGCCTTCCGCGAATCCACGATGCGCGAGACCGAGTTCATCCGCGCCGTTGCGGAGCGCACCGGCTGCGGCCTGCTGCTCGACGTCAACAACGTGTTCGTCTCCGCGGCCAACCATGGATTTTCGGCGCTCGATTACCTCGCCGATTTCCCGCTGTCGCGCGTTGCGGAAATTCATCTCGCGGGCCATGCCGAGCAGGCCGACGACGAAGGTGACCTGCTGTTGATCGACAGCCACGACGGCCCGGTCACTGACGCCGTCTGGAAGCTCTACGAGATCGTGATCCGGCGCCGCGGGCCGGTGCCGACGCTGATCGAATGGGACAGCAAGATTCCGGACTGGCCGGTCCTGCAAGCGGAAGCCGCGGCCGCCCAGGCGATCCTCGACCGCCATCAGTCCGTCATGCCGGCAGGAGAGCGTCATGCCGCCTGAACCAGGTTTGTGCTTTGCCGCATCGTTCGCGCCGGCGTTGCTGGATCCGGAGCGCAGCACGCCTGAATTCGTGACCGGCCCCAACGGCAAGGCCGCTGGCCGGCGCTATGACGTCTACCGCAACAACGTCACGGTCAGCCTGATCGACGCGCTCGCCGCGATCTATCCGGCGGTGCAGCGCATCACCGGCACCGACTTCTTCCGCGCCATGGCGCGCTTCCATGTGCGCAGCAATCCGTCGACATCGCCGCTGCTGTTCGAATACGGCCGCGATTTTCCGGATTTCATCGAAGCCTACGAGCATGCGCAAGGTATGCCCTGGCTCGCCGACGTCGCGCGTCTCGAGCGGGCCTGGCTCGATGCCTATCACGCCGCGAACGCCATCCCGCTGTCGCCGGCCCGGCTCTCGGCGGTGACGCCCGACCGCCTGGCTGATCTGGTTTTCATTCCGCACCCGGCCGCGCGGTGCCTGCGTTCGAATTACGCTGCCGTGACGATCTTTGCGGCCAACCGCGACGACGCACCGATTATGCGGATCGATGCCTCGACGCCGGAGGATGCCCTGATCACGCGCGGCGAATTCGACGTCGCCGTGCGCCGCCTTCCACCCGGCGGCGCGGTCTTCGCGCACCATCTCATGTTGGGCCGGCCGCTCGGCGAAGCCGCGGCGGCGGCGCTGGAGGCGGCAAGCGAATTCGACATCGCCGCGAACATTGCCGGGCTGATCGAAGCCGGCGCCTTCACCTCGCTCTGTTGCGGAGACCCATCATGATCACGGAGCAGCCCATGACGCCCGCCAGCGGCCTGGCGTCGCCCGGAGCACTCATCGACAGAGCCAATCATCTGATGCAGGCGCTCGCGATGCCATCGCTGGTCCAGCTGGTGCTGCGCCTCGCGCTGGCCGTGCCGTTCTGGCGCTCGGGCCTGCTCAAATGGAGCGGCTTCCTCGAGCTCAACGACACCGCGGTGACGCTGTTCAGCGACGAATTCATGCTGCATCTGCCCGGCGGGCCCTATCACTTTCCGGCCCCGACGGTGATGGCCTTTCTCTCGGGCTCCGGCGAGATCATGTTCCCGATCCTGCTGGTGCTGGGACTGGGCACGCGGTTCGCCGCGCTCGGGCTGCTGTTCATGACCGTGATCGTCGAGCTCACGGTGCCCGACGGCTGGCCGATTCACCTCACTTGGGCGGCGATGGCGCTTGCCCTCATGGCTTACGGGCCGGGGCACATCTCGCTCGATCATCTGATCTGTCGCATCCGTAGCCCGGATGGAGCGCAGCGCAATCCGGGGCAGGTTGCGCGGTGAGGCATCGGTCCCGGATTACGCTTGCGCTCCATCCGGGCTACAGAAGAGCACTTACATCCCGCTCAGGCCGCTATCGACTGCGAGGGTCTGTGCGGTGACGTAGACGCTTTCGTCGGAGAGGAAGAACAGCACGGCATAGGCAATCTCCCAGGCTGTCGCCTGGCGGCCGAACGGGATGTGGCTCTTGCCGCGGGAGGGACGGCCGGCGCCGGCTTCGCGGCCGTTGGGGGTGTCGACTAGGCCGGGATAGACGAGATTGGCGCGGATGCCGCGGCGGGCTCCGAGATGGACGATGTTGCGCATCAGACCGCCGAGCGCGGCTTTCGAGGAATCGTACACCGCCATCTGCGAGCCCGCCTTCAGCGCGGCGATGGAGGAGATGAAGACGATGGCGCCGCCATCGTCGAATTTCGGCAAGCCGGCGCGGCAGCACAGCATGGGGCCGCGGACATTGACGTCGTAGATCTTGTTCCACTCCTCGGGGCTGACGGCATCGAGCCCGACCTTGCCGAATGTGCCGACGTTCAGCACCATGCCGTCGAGCCCGCCCATGGCGCGGCGCGCCTCGTCGATCATGCGGACGACGTCGGCCTCCGAGGTGACGTCGGCCGCGATGGCAAAACCCTCGCCGCCTTCATCCGTGATGCGCTTCACCGTCTGTTCGGCGGAGCTGCGGTTGAGATCGGCGACCGCGACCTTGGCGCCCTCGCGGGCGCACAGGATGCTCATGGCACGGCCGTTGCCGATTGGATCGCTCGCTGCGTCGAACACGCGTTGGCCGCCGCCGACGATCAGGATGCGGCGCCCCTTCAGGCGCCCCCTGCCCGGCGCTTCTCCGGATGATTCCGCGCTCGGCGGACGAATGTAGCGCTCCGGCTTGCTCTCGGTGTCCGCCATCTCAGCCGGCTGGCTTCTTGCCGCCGTCATAGACCTTCATGCCAGCGGCGGGATCGAGATCGGTTTCCGTTGCTTCGGTCAGGCGCGCCATCATCATGTAAAAGCCGAGCGCGACGATGGCTTCGACGATTTCCTGGTCGCTGAAATGTTTTCGCACGGCCGCGAAGATGGTCTCGGGGACACGGACGTTCTCGACCACTTCGCGGCCGAACTTCAGCAGCGCGCGCTCGGCCTCGCTCAGGCCGGCGGCGTCGTAGTCACTACGCTCGACGGCGTCGATCTGGGCTTGCGTGCAGCCGACGCCGAGCGCGATCGGCACGTGCTGGCGCCATTCATAGGCGCCGCCTTCGAGCTGGGCGGACTGGAGGATCAGAAGCTCGCGGTTGACCGCGCTGAGCTTCTGCTTGTGCAGGATGGAATTGCCGAGCCGCATCGCCGGGATCATGTTGGCCTCGGCATGGGCCATCATGCGGAAGATGTTGAGCTTGACCGGCATGCGGTCGAACGAGGCGCGGATGTCGCCGCTCGTCGTCTCCGGATCAATCAGGGGCAGCCTTGCCACGCGTTTCTCCCTTGGTCTTTCGTTTCTTGTTGTCGGCGTCACGGCCTGCCGCGACCAGCGACAGGAAGAAGGTGAGGTAGCGGTCGATCGCCTCGATCACCTTCGGCCGCGGCGACGGCACCGCGCCCATCACGTAATGCTCGAGGCGGATATAGATCAGACCGGCGGCGAACAGCCGCGCGGTCTCGCGCGGATCAGTGGTCGAGATCAGGCCGGCGAGCGCGAAGCCGCGGAAATAATCCGTCATCAGGCTCTGCTCGCGCGCGTAGAAATGATCGGCGAATTTGGCGCGAATGCCTGGCACGCGGTTGCGCTCGGCGGTGATGACCTTCTGGAACTGGTGCTCGCGCGGATCGGACCATTGCTCGACGAGGTCGAGCGCGAACTGCCGGCAGAACTCCGCCGGCTGCCGCGCCAGCTGCTTGTAGCGCGGCTCCTCCAGCCGGCTCGCCGAGCTGGCCGGGCCATGCTCGCTGACGATCGCCTCGAGGATCGCCGCCTTGCCGGGGAAATGGTTGTAGAGGCTGCTCTCGCGGATGCCGACGCGGCGCGCGAGCTCGCGCATCGAGGCGCCGCCATAACCGCTCTGCGCGAACAGGTTGAGCGCTTCGGCGAGGATGCGCTCGCGCGTCGTGGGCGCAGCCGCTTCAGCCGCGCTAGAGGTGTCGACAGCCATGCTGCTTGACTAACGAACGCTCGTTCGCTAGTCAACCGTACGAACGATCGTTCGTTTCAACTCCGCTCGATAAGCGGAGAGCAATTGGGGGAAGAACGCCATGGCAAGCCACGCTCGCCTTTTGCCCGCGCAAACCATCGCAGCGCTTCGCATCGTCACATCATTGCTGCTGATCCTGTCTGCGGCGGCGTCGGCCCGTGCCGAGGATGCTGCCGCCTACCCCACCCGCAAGATCAGGATGCTGCTGCCTTACGCGGCCGGCGGCGGTGGCGACGTGGTCGGCCGGCTGCTTGCGGACAGGATGGGCAAGACGCTCGGGCAGAGCATCTATATCGAGAACCACACCGGCGCCGCCGGCACGATCGGCACGCAGATGGTCGCGACATCCGCCAATGACGGCTACACCATCACCGTCGGCGGCATGACCACGCATGTGCTGGCGCCCGCGATCTATCCAAAACTGCCCTACGATCCGATCAAGGACTTCACCACGATCGGGCGCGTCGGTGTCTCCTCCATCATGCTGGTGGCCACCAAGGACTTTGCCGCCAATGACATCAAGGGTCTGGTCGCGCTGGCCAAGAAGGGCGAGCCGATCCAGTACGGCAGCTGGGGCGTCGGCTCGACCGGGCAATTCTGCGCGGAAATCCTGATGCAGCAGACCGGCATCAAGATGGACCACGTGCCGTTCAACGGCATCGCAAAGCTGGCCGGCGATTTGCTCGGCCGCCACATTTCCCTGGCGACGCTCGACGTCGCCACCGCAACGCCGCTGGTGAAGGAGGGCTCGATCAAGGCGCTGGCGGCCTGCGGCGAGCGGTCGCCGAGCCTGCCCGAAATCGCCAGCTACAAGGAGCAGGGCGTCGCGTTCGACCGCAGCCTGTCATGGGCGATGTATGCGCCCGCCGGCGTGGCTCCGCCGATCGCCACGAGGCTGTCGGCGGCCCTGAAGGAGGCCCTTGGCGATGACGTCGTGAAGCAGAAGCTGCTGGCGCTCGGCATCACCCCGCAATTCGTGCCCGGCGGGGAGCAGCGCGACATCAACGCGCGCGACATTGCGGCCTGGAAGCAGGTTGCCAAGGACGCCGGCATCGAGGTCAAGTGAGCAACACGACAAGAGGAGCGCGGGCATGAGCCGCATCTTCGGCGCGGTGCGCCAGAACGGATATGTGGTGCGGGACATCCACGCCGCGATGAAGCATTGGATCGAGGTGATGGGCGTCGGCCCCTGGTACTACATGGACCGGATCAAGACCGACTGGTTCCGCCATCGTGGCCGGGATTCCGCCGTCGAGATGAGCATTGCACTGGCGAATTCCGGCGATCTCCAGATCGAGCTGATCCAGCAGCGCAACGACGCGCCCTCGCTCTACAGGGAATTCCTCGATGCTGGGCACGAAGGGCTCCAGCACATGTCGTACTGGAGCCACGACTATCAGGCGCTCTACGACAAGGCGCTCGGGCTCGGCTATCGGATCGGCCATGAGGGCCAGATCGGCGGCAACAAGGGACGCTTTGCCTATTTCGACACGCAGGCGCATCCGGGCACGGTGATCGAAATGTCCGACATCAGCGGCACCAAGGGCCCGTTCTTCGAGAAGGTGCGGCAGGCCGCGATGAGCTGGGACGGCACGCGGCCAATCCGCGAGATCGGCGGCGGGAGATCGTAGAACCGATTGCCCGCAATGTACGCCGTTGCTGGCTCTTGCGGGAAACCATGGTAACGTGGCCTCGTGTCCGAACCTTCAGCGAGGCTAGCATGCCCGACACTGACAAGGTTTTCGCCGGCTCGATTCCGAAAATCTACGACGAGTATCTGGTCCCGATGATCTTCGCCGTCTATGCGGAGGACATCGCAAGGCGCGTTGCCGCACGCTCTCCCGCTGTATTGCTCGAGATCGCAGCGGGCACCGGTGCGGTGACGCGTGCCGTGGCGGCGGCGCTGCCGCGCGGCGTTCGATACGTTGCAACGGACCTCAACGAACCGATGCTCGCGGTCGCAGCGCAGCGCCAGGCGAATGACGATCGCATCACCTGGCGCCAGGCGGACGCAATGGCCCTGCCCTTGGGCGACGCCGAGTTCGACGTGGTCTGCTGCCAGTTCGGCGCGATGTTCTTTCCGGACCGCATCAAGGCCTATGGCGAGGTCAGGCGCGTCCTGAAGCCGGACGGCACGTTCGTGTTCAACGTTTGGGATCGCATCGAGGAGAATGCGCTCACGCATGAAGCAACGGTCGCGCTCGAGAAGCTGTTTCCCAATGATCCGCCGCGTTTCATGGTCCGGACGCCGCACGGCTATCACGACAAGGCCGTCATCAGGAGCGATCTCGAACGAGCTGGCTTCCGCGACATCTCGATCGAAACCCGATCCGAAATCAGCCGCGCGCCTTTAGCCGAAGATGTCGCCATTGCGCTCTGCCAGGGCACGCCGCTGCGCAGCGAGATCGAGGCACGGGATGCCGGCAAGCTTCAGGCTGCGACCGATACGGTTGCGGAGGCAATCCGGGCCCGCCGTGGATCCGGTCCGGTGGAGGGCAAGATCCAGGCGATCGTGATCGAGGCCCGCCCGTAGCAGGGGCGTTGGCCGAGGCGGCGCGTCCTTTACCAGAAGCCGCGCTGGAACGGCTGCGCCGGCTGATAGTACTGGTACTGGCTGCGCCGGCGCGGGTTGGCCGGCTGGACGTAGGGATCGCGGTAGAAGAAGCCGAAGCCGTTGTCCCAGCCGTCATCGCTGGCGATCATGGCAGGCGCGGTCGGCTTGCGCGTGATGAAGCCGCCTTGCGGCTCGTTGCTCAGCACCGCGACGAACTCGGTGCGGTAATTGGTCTCGCTGCTCAGCGGCTCGTCCGAGACGACGATCGAGGAGCGCGGCAACGCGGTCGGCCCGATGCGGTCCCATACGTCCTGCGGGATGGTGATGCGGTCGAGTGCGTTGCGGGCCTCATCGCCGTTCTCGATCGTGACAACGCTCCAGCGCAGGCCCGTCCCGGTCTTCGCCATCGCCGTAAAGATATGCGTGCCGATCGGCTGCTCGGGATTGCGGATCGTGACGGGGACCTCGATGCTGGTGTCGAACACCTCGCCGCCGCCGTCGGGCGCCGGCTTGTGCGTGTTCCGACGCACATAGAGCTTCTGCGTCGCCCGGCTGATGTAGACCGAGACCGGCTCGCCCGCGAGCTTCGCGTCGGTCGCCGCCTTCACGGCCTCGGTCTTTCTGGCCGCAGCGGTCTTCGCGGCTTCCTTGGTCGCAGCCACCGCATCGCGCTTCGGCTGCGCGGCGGCCCTGGCGGCCTCGAGCTGCGTCGCCGCGTCGGCAGCCTTGGTTGCTGCCTTCTGCTTCAGCTCCTCGGCCTTGGCGCGGGCCTGATCCGTCTTGGCATTTGCGAGCATTTTGTCGGCGAAGGCGAGCTCGGCATCGGCGCGGGTCTTCTGCTGCTCCAGCTTGCGCAACGCGGCCGGGAGCGAGGCGGCTTCCTTCGCGGCGGCGGACGCAGCCTTCTTGGCCTCGTCGGCCGCCCTTGTGGCCTCCTCCGCCTCGGCGGAGAGCTTGTCGGCCCGGCCGGGCACGGCCGCGATGGCCTCCGGCTTTGGCACGAACAGCGAGGGATGAGAGAATTCCGTCGGGACCGTGTCATGCGGCGAGACGATCACGCGCATCCCGATATAGGTCTTGTCGAACACATTCTCGGCGAAGCCGAACGGCATTCGCACGCAGCCGTGCGAGGCGGCATAGCCGGGCAGCGGTCCGCCATGCAGGGCGATGCCGTTCCAGGTAATGCGCTGCATGTGCGGCATCCAGGCATCGTCATAAAGGCTCGAGCGATGCTCCCGGTTCTTCTCGAGAATGGCAAAGACGCCAGCCGGCGTCTCGCGTCCGGTGGTGCCGGTCGATACCGGCGCGCGCACGATCCAGCCGTCGGCATCGTAGAAAGTGACCTGCTGGCTCTTGATCGACACGATCGCCATGACCGGATCGCCGGCCACCCGCGGCGCGACTGCCTCGGCCACCTGGCGCTGCTGCTTGGCCGCAATCGCCGGGGTGGCCGCCGCAAGGGTCGCCGCCGCCACGAGCGCCATGATTCCGGCAGGCCCCCGGCGCCCCACCGCCCTGATGGATTGCGCCGTCGTCGATCGGTTTTTCATGCCATCCTCGGTCGAGCTGCCAGTCGGCTGGTATCGCTCACGTGTCAGATTGGAATCGTTGCATTAAGAAATTGCAGTCGCCTTACGTTCCGTCTGTGGCGGGATTCGGTACGTTCGGACGACAAATCTCTCATATACGACGCCTCGCGGAGGCGGAAGGCGGCCGTCAGCCGAGGGCAGCCGGAGCTGGCCTCAATCGCTGCGGCAGAATGTCCGGATCACCTTTTGGTGCGACCATACGGACGCGCGGATAGCCCTTCCGCTAGACGCCGAGAGCCTTGCGGTTCAACGTTCGCAGGAAACGCAGCGACAACGTTCGCACGTTCGCAACATTGAGCAGCCAGGCCGCGGCCGCATAGGCAAGGCCGCCGGCGAGGCTGACGATGACGAGCGAGGCGAGGCCGGTGCCGCCCACTTGCGCGCGCGCAACAAGGATCGCCGCCGCCATCAATGCCGCGGAGGCAGCGACGCCGGCGAGGCGATTGAGCTCGAACGGGACCGGATGGGCCCGATGCATCAGGACGAGTGCGACCAGGAAGCCGATCGCCTCGGTTGCCAGGGTCGCCAGCGCCGCGCCGTAAAGGCCGTAGCCGCCGATCAGCGCGAACATCAGGATCACGCTGATCACCAGCGTGAGGAAAGATTGCGCCGCCAGCATGAACGGCCGCTCGGCGAGCTGGAAGCTGATCTGCACGTAGAACTGATTGGCGATGCCGAAAAGCCGCGCAAGCACCAGTGTCGGCAACAGGGCCGAGACGCCGGCGCGGAAGTCGATCCCGACGAGCGTTCCGGCCACCTGGTCCGCCGCAAGCGCAAGCCAGACCGCAACGGGCGCCACCACGACGAGCAGCAGCTCGAGGCTTTCGGTCAGCCGCTCCCGCGTCGTCTCGCCGTTGTTCTCGGACAACGACCGGAACACCAGCGGCACGGTCGCCGCGGCGACGCTGGATGCGATCATGACCATGAACTGGCGCGGCAGATCGGCGGCAACGCCGAAGATGCCGGCAGCGTCCTTGCCGAGCAGATAAGCGACAATGAGGCGGTCGCAGGCCGAATAGACCGCCACGGACAATCCCGCCAGCGTCAGCGGCAGGCCGTAGCGCGCCAGCTGCATGAACTGGCTGCGCTGGAATCGCGCGATCCCGGTGCGGTCGCCGACGAGGTTCAGGATGATGCCGGCGAGCGACCCCAGGCCGAATGCGGCGAGCAGCCCCAATCCACCCCAGCCGAGCCAGATTCCGAGAAGACCGAAGCCGACGCTGGAGACGCTGCGCACGATCGAGATCGCCGCGAACCGGTAGGGGCGCAATTTAGCGCGCTCGAACTCCTGGCCGACATCGACCGCATTGGCCATGATCGCGACGAACATGCTGGCGAGCAGCAGCTCGACGCTGACATCGCTGCGGAACAGGACGACCAGCGGAGTGGTGGCGCAGAGCACCGCGGCCGTGAGCGCGAAGGCGACGATTGCCGTGCCACGAAAATCGACCTCCGCCGACATCGCCTGATAGCGCGACACCGACAGCTTGATCCAGGCGAAGAAGATCGCGCCCAGAATCCCGGCAAGGCTGATGCCGACGACATAGACGCCGTACTCCGCCGGGCTGAGGAGCCGCGTATAGGCCGTGACGGCGAAGAAGCCCACCGCCGCAGGCAGGATGTAGGCGACGAGATAGATCGAGAAATGGCGGTTCAGCATGCGAGCACGGGACCGTGGGCGGCCATCAGGATTAACGGATCGTTAAGACGATTGGGTGCGACAATCGGGGCTCGCCGCTGGCATTGCCAAGGATAGGTCAAGGACAAGTCAAGGATAGCCGGATAACCCTGCAAATCGGATCGCTAATGGAGCGAGCACGCGGTTATCGCGCGTTAGCGTTAAATTTGCCCTGTCCTTGAAGGAGCGGGCGCGATCACAGAAAAGAAGCAATGATAGCGAAACGTCGCCCGACTCCTCCGACGCACTGATGTAACTGATATGGACGTTGTCGAACGAACACGGGCGAGATCGACCTCCCTCCCGCGTCGAACCGCCACTGCTCCCGCGGCTCCGGCGTATCCCGGCGCGAAGGGCCGCGACAGGATGGTCCTCAACCTCTTCTTCGAGGAACGAGACGACCGCTGGTTTCCCGGCGACCGTCACCTTCGGCCGCTGCTGCGCCGGTTGCTGCTGGGCAAGTCCTTCATCAGCGGACAGCGGCGCGTTCTGCTCAATCTGTGCGCAGGTCTCGATCGGCTTGGCATTCGCTACCGCGTCAACGATTATCGCTACATTCGGAAGCATCCGGAGGAACTGGCCTGCATCATCGGCCGGCCGTTCGTGCTCGACTGGTTCAAGTGGAAGAATCCACTGCTGCTTGGCGTCGCCATGTATGACCATCCAATCGACGCACCAGAAACTCTAGAGGATCTCGACGTGAGGCAGGTGCTGTTACCGTGCGCCTGGTATGCCGACATGTTCCGTCCGCACTGGCCCCATGTCGGTGCCTGGCCCGTCGGCATCGAGACGGATCTGTGGGTCCCGGCGCCGGCCGCGCAGAAGAAGATCGACGTGCTGCTCTACGACAAGGTCCGCTGGGATTACGACCGGTATCAACCGGAGCTGATCGAGCCGATCCGAAAGTTTCTCGAAGCCAGCGGACGCACGGTCGAAACGATCCGCTACGGGCACTACAAGGAAGAGGATTACAAGACCGCGCTGGCGCGCTGCCGCAGCATGATCTTCCTCTGCGAGCACGAGAGCCAGGGCATCGCCTGCCAGCAAGCACTGTCGAGCGGCGTGCCCGTCTTCGCCTGGGATCGCGGCGGACCCTGGCAGGATCCGAAATATTTCCCGGACAAGGTGCGATACGAGGGCAACGTGTCCTCGGTGCCCTATTTCGACGCGCGCTGCGGCATGACCTTCACTGATGCGGGCAGCTTCGCGGCGGGCTGGGGCCGTTTCTGGTCGCAGGTCGACGCAGGAGGCTTCGCGCCGCGCGATTATGTGCTGGACCACCTGACGCTCGAGAAGGGCGCGCTTCACTATTACGAAATCGCGGAAGCCGCGATGCAGCGGCACGCGTGACCGGGCTCGACCGACGCGAATTCCTGCTCGGCAGTGTCGCAACGCTCGCGGCGGGCGCATCGGCGTCCGCGGTGCCGGCCTCGAAACGCGTCCAACGCCGCCCGGGCTACGGCGCAGCCGCCACGCTCTGGGACCTGCAAGCCGATCCGCGGCTCGGCGAGGCCATCGGCACCTATTGCACGCAGGTGGTGCCGGTGCTCGAGCTGAAATGGCCGATGCTGCGGCCGGACGCCCATACGTTCACCTTCGAGCGCGCCGACGCGATCCTGGATTTCGCGCGCGACAACGATCTGACCATGCGCGGCCACGCACTCGCCTGGTATCACGACATTCCGGACTGGACCAAGCAGATCAAGGGCAGCAAGGGCGTCGAACGCGCCTATCTCGACCACATCGGCACCGTCGTTTCCTACTACAAGGACAAGCTGACGTCGTGGGACGTCGTCAACGAGCCGATCCCGGACAATCCGCGCAGCCCGAAGGACCGGCGCGACACCTTCTGGACGCAACATCTCGGCGATCGCTGGATTCCGCTGGCGTTCCGCACGGCGGCCGCGGCCGACCCCTTCGTCAAGCTCGCGATCAACGAATATGACATCGAGTCGGCGAAGGACTCGTTCATCGCCAAGCGGGCGGCCTATCGCACCCTCATCATGGACCTGCTCGATCAGGGCGTTCCGCTCCACGCCGTTGGACTGCAGGCGCATCTGCACGCCGAGCTCGAGATCGACACGCACGGGCTCGCCGAATTCGCCACCGAGCTGCGTTCCTGGGGGCTCGAGGTTCTCATCACCGAGCTCGACGTCGACGACCAGAAGCTGGCGGGAAGTCCTGCGGAGCGCGACGCCGTCGTCGCCAAGCGCGTCGACGACTTGCTGACGGCCGTTGCCGCGAGCGGCCCGGTGCGGTCGATCCTGACCTGGGGCATCTCGGACCGCTACAGCTGGATCAACGGCACCTTCGCCCGCAAGGACAAGCAGCCGAACCGTCCGCTGCCGCTCGACGGCGAGTTCAAGCCGAAGCCGTTCATGGACGTCATCAGCAAGTTCACGAAGGACGGCTAAAGCGCGATGCGATTAGGATGAATCGTCATCGCGCTTTAGATTATTGTTCGAGCATGATCTTTTCGGAAAACCGCTATGCACTTTTCCGGATCATGCTTTAGAAATCAGCGTGTCTTCGGCGTTTCGAACGCGGCCACATCGCCGATATGATCGGGGGCCAGGCTCGGCGCGCGCCGCTCGCGCGAGGAGAGGCGGAACACGTCGCGGATGTCGGCGATCGACGTCGACGAATAGGACTGAATGCAAAGCGCGACCTGCTCGGGCGAGGCCGTCCGCATCATCGCTTCGATGGCCGGGCGGTCGAGCGGCGTGTCGTCCCAGTGCGAGACCGCGATGCTGTCTTCGGTGAGCCGATGTCGCGCCAGGTGTTCCGGCGCATTGGCGACGAAGTTTCCGTAAAGCAGATACTCCGAAAACTTCTTCTTCCGGCACAGCGCCAGCGACCAGCTCAGGCCGGTCGCCGACTTGATCGCGTCCGTCATCGCACGCGCCGTGTCCCTGTCCCAGACCAGCGCGTTGCCGACATAATCGTCCGCCGGGAACGCGCGCTGCTTGATGCCGAGAAGCTGGTCGACGGTGCGCAGCCACAGGCCGTGCAACGGGTGGTCGGCGGCGATCGCTTTGCGCGTGACGAACAGCGGCGTCGTCTCAGCGCCGGCATATCGGCTGACGTCGAACTCGCGGAAGAACAGATTGTCCGAATCTAGGATGCAGGCGCGCTGCTCGGGCGCGTTGAGGACGCCGGCGATCTTCAGGATCTGCTGGATGTGCCAGCCGTGCACCGGCGAGGACAGCAGCGACAGCCAGACGCGCCGGCTGCCGAACTGGAGCGCCGGCGGCAGCGCGAACAGCCACTTCGGCAGATAGCGCGAGGCCGGAACGATGACCCGCTTGTCGGACGCGAAGCGCGCGAACAGCGGCACGTCCTCATCGTTAACGAGCACATAATGGCGCGTGTATCCCGACAGCCAGGTGTCGATGCTCTCGCTAAGCAGCGAAAAGCGTTCGATATCCTTGGCGTAGCTGGCAGTCAGCAGGGCAACGGAATGCATGGAGCACGCTCAAATGGCCATTAGACCCGCACTGATAGCGGCAATGCGAGATGCCGGAAACTCACGATCGAAATCAAGGTAAAGCGAAACGAAGTGTTAGCCATCCGACGGCAGCCCCTGCTCCAGCCCGCGAAAGCGGAGCGGCGCCAGGGCTGAGGCGCGCTGCCACCAGTCGGCGACGCGGTCGTCGAGGGCGGTCACGCCGCGGCCCCGGCCGGGAAAGATCCGGATCTGCTGGATCGCCTCTGCCTCGAAACCCCTGGCCCTCCGCGTGATCTTGAGGGCGGCGCCTTCGCGGTCGCGCTGGGTCAGCGGCACCAGAAGACGGCCGCGCGGACGGAGCGACCGCAGCCAGAGCGGGTGCGGGTGCGGGAAGCCGGCATGGACGATGATCACATCGGCGGGCTCGCTCACGTCCTTGCATCCATCGCCGTGGACGACCGTGACATTGCCATAGCCGCGCAAATAGCTCGCCGCCCGGGTCGCGAGCCGATCGTCGCATTCGATCGCATGGACGCGGCCCTTCTCGCCGACCATGATCGACAGCACCGCGGAGAAATAGCCGAGGCCGCAGCCGATCTGCACCACACGGTCCGCCCGCTTGACGTCGAGAGTGTCGATCAAATGCGCCCACAGGCTTGGCAGGCCGGTGTCGAGCTTGCGGCGCGCATCGATCGCGACGAGCACGTTGTCGTAGAGATGAACGGGATCGGCGTCGGGCGTCAGCCGGTAACTGCGCGCTGCCTCGCCCTTGATGCGCCACGGTCCCCTTGGCAGAAATTCCTCGCGCGGAACGGCGGCGAGCGCGGCGAGCAGACGCTTCGAGGCAATCCGCTCGCGCCTGGCGATCAACTCCACGTAGCGCGCCCGCGCGGCGGCAAGATCGCTCATGTCACAGACCGGCCTGCTCGCGCACCGGCGCGTCCATGCCGAGCTCGTCGACGAGCTGCAACGCCTGCTTCAGGTCCGGCGTGTAAAAGCCCTCGCTGAATTTGCCGACGATCGGCATGAGCAAGAGTCTTGCGTCGTCGCGCTTGCCGGCCTGTTGCGACAGGCGCGCGAGGCCGAGGGCGGTGCGAAGCTCCCAGGACAGCGCACCCTGCTTGCGTGCGGTCTCCAGCGAAAGGCCGAACAGGTCCTCCGCCTCCTGTACCGACGCCGGGTCGCCACCCGCCAGCGTGATCTCGCCTTGCATGCGATAGACCTCGGCGAGATAGAAGTGATCGCCGGTCCGCCTTGCGGTCGCAAGCGCACCATCCAGCGCGCGCAAGGCGGCGTCGCGCATCCCGACCTTGGCGTACGTTTCCGCGAGCAGACAGCGGAACCAGCAGCCGGCGAGCCAGGAATCCATCGCCTCGTACTCGTCGAGGCCGAAGCGCATCTGGCCGAGGCCTTCGTCGGCTTCGCCGAGCTGAGCCAGCGCCCAGCCGCGCAGGATCGCCGCCTGCTGCTTCCAGTGCAGGAAATTGTGCTCGGTGGCAATGATCATGGCGCGATTGGCGTAGTCGCGCGTGCCTTCGACGTCGCGCAAATGCTGGCGGAGATAGGCGCCGAACACCAGCGCGAAGGCGAGCGTGAAAGGGTGGCGGATCTTCTCGGCGTTCGCGATCGCCTGCTCGCTGTGCTGGCGCGCCGCGTCGGGCCGACCGAGGAACCACAGGAGGTAACCGAGATAGGACAGCGAAACGACACCGGGATCGATGCCGTGCCGTTCCATCAGGTCGGAGTGCAGATCGGGGCTGAACAGGTTGATGCAGCGGTGCAAATGGTGCTGCGAGGCTGCGAAGCGGCCGCGATAGAGCATGGTCATCGCGATCGCGCGGTGCGCCTCGATCAGATAGCCGGTCTGCTGCGCCGGCTGCGTCCGCTCGTTCAGCCGCTCGCGCTTGGCAAACTTCAACAGCTCGACGCTGAGATCGTGCGCGCGGGTGAGATCGGCGCGGATGAAATGGCACACCCAGAGCCCGCGCGTCGCAGCGAAGACCTTTTCGTCGTCATCGAGCTGACGGCCGAGCTCCAGCGCGCGGATGTAGTTCTCCTCGACCTCCTGCACCGCGTAGCCCTTGGCGGCGATCAGCGCGTTGCCGAGCGCGATGCGCAGCTTGAGCTCCATCTCGTCCGCGCCCTGCATGCGCGCATTGGCCTGCACGACGTTAAGCCCGCGGCGCAGGTGGCCGATCGCCTCCAGATTGGCCCCGGTCCTGGCCGCCTGCTTGCCGGCCTTGAGCCAGAAGCTGGCAGCGCCCTCGCTCTGGCCGGATTCGGTCAAATGATGGGCGAGCAGCTCCGGTTCGCGCTCGGTCCTCTCCGGATACATATCGGCGAGCACCTGGGCGATCCGCGCATGCAGCTTGCGCCGCTCGCTGTGCAACAGGCTCGCATGCGCGGCGTTCTGGATCATCACGTGCTTGAAGGAGTACAGCGCATCCGGCGGATGGCCGCGGCGCATGATCAGCCCGGCCTCCTGCAGATGACTGAGCGCCGCCTCGATCTGCTCGGCCGGCGTATTGGCGACGGCATGCAGCGTCTCGTAGGAGAACTCGCGGCCGATCGTGGCGCCGATCTGCGCGATGCGCTTGAAGGGTCCCATCCGATCGAGCCGCGCCATCAGCGAGTCGGTCAGGGTGGCCGGGATTGCGAGCTGCCGCCACGGTCCCGACAGCACGTAGCGCCCGTGCCGCTCGGTCAGCAGATTGGATTCCAGAACCGTCTTGGTCAGCTCTTCCAGGAACAGCGGCACGCCGTCGGTCTTGACGATGATCTCCTCGACAACCTCCTTGGGCAGCTCGCGTCCCGCGACGCGCTCCACCAGCGTCGTGCGCAACTGCCGGCTCAAGCGGTTCAGGACCAGGGTGGTGATGTGCGAATGCGCGTTCCAGCTCGCCTGGAATTCCGAGCGCGCGGTGATGATCGCCAGGATCGGCTGGTTCTGCACCCGATCGACCAGGAGGTCGACCACCTCGCGCGAGGTCGGGTCGATCCAATGCAAATCCTCGAACGCGATCACCAGCGGCATCTCGCGCGCAAGGCCGAGGAAATGGTTGACCAGCGCCACGACCGTCGCATCCTTCTGCTGCTGCGGCGACAGCTCGAGCGGCGGATAGCGGTCCCCGGTCGGTATCGACAGCAGCGCGGCAAACAGCGGGGTGACCTGCTCGATGTCGCCATCAGCGGCGGCGATCGCGTTCTCCAGGCTCGCCAGCGACAGCGCGGACGAATCCTCGCGATCGAGACCGAGGGAGAATTTGAGCTGCTCGACGAACGGATGGAACGCGGTGGAGGTGTAATAGGGCGAGCACTGCAGCGAGACCTGTCCATGGCGGTCGTCCGATATCCGCTCGAAGATCTCCTGGATGATGCGCGACTTGCCGATGCCGGGCTCGCCGAATTTGACCACGACCTGGCCGTCGCCGTCCTTGGCCTGCTGCCAGCGCCCCATCAACAGCGCGATCTCCTCCTCGCGGTTGACGAGCGGCGTCAGCCGCGTCCCCATCGCCGCAGCGAAGCGGGTCTCCAAGCGCGAGGCGCGCACCACGTGCCAGGCTTGGGCCTTCTCGGAGATCCCCTTCAAGTCGTGGACTCCGAGATTGCGGTAGTCGAACTTCCCCTTCAGCAGCGCCTGCGTCGAGGCCGAGATCACCACGCCGTTGGGCGGCGCCAGGCCTTGCAGGCGCGCCGCGAGATTGACGGTTTCCCCGACCGCGGAGTCGCGTTCTTCGGTGCCCTGCCCGACGAGGTCGCCGACCACAACGAGGCCGGTCGCGATCCCGATGCGGACGGCGGGTGAATGGCTGAGCGCACCACGCGGCTCGACCGCGCGTGCCGTCGACAGCACCCGCACGATCTCGAGCCCGGCGCGCACCGCGCGCTCGGCATCGTCCTCATGTGCGGTCGGATAGCCGAAATAGACCAGGATACCGTCGCCGACGAAACGGGCGGCAAAGCCCTCGTATTGCTTGACCACCCGGACGCAGGTCTCGCGAAAATCCGCGATCATGTCGCGGACGTCCTCCGGATCGAACTGCGCGGACAGCGAGGTGGAATCCACCATATCGCAGAACATGGTGGTGAGCTGGCGCCGTTCGGCTCCGACCTCCGCCCGGATTTGCGGACGCGGCGCCTCCGCCGGCGCCTCCGTGGTTTCCGCTTGAAACAGCGCCGCCATCGCCCGCTGCAGCCGCTTGCGATCGCCGAGCGGCAATCCGAGCTCGACCAGATCGGCTTCGGTGAGATCCGCGATGACGTCGAGATCGAGGCGGTGCTGCGCGAAAAGATCGGTGTAGTGCGCGAGGCCGATGCTTTCGAGCCAGTGATTCAGCCCACCTTCCAAACTCGTGCTCGGCTCGTTCTCCAGCATCGTGATTCTGCCCGACCCTTACTCCGTCGAAGGGCTCGAGGGCCCCTCAACCACAGATTTTGGGGTCCAAACTTCACCTCGGACTGGACGCATTCCCCAACTTCTTGGAAGAATAACTTAATCGGTCCAAAAGGGAATGGCGTTGTCGGACATTGCATCCGGAGCGGACGAAGCATCAGCCGGCACCACGGCCGAAACGAAGGTGTTCGCGCATATCAGCGGCCTTCTCGAATTCTACGCCCGCAGGACGCCGGCGGCGCCCGCACTCCTCGCTCCCGGCCGGCCGGCGCTCAGCTATGGCGCGCTGGCCGAGTCGATCCGGCAACTGGTGCGTGCCTTGCGTGAACTCGGCATCCGTCCCGCAGACCGCATCGCGGTGGCGCTGCCGCGCGGCGCCGATACTGCCCTGGCGCTGCTAGCAGTCGCATCAGGCTGCGCCTGCGTCCCCGTCAACCCCGATCTGACGGCGGACGAGCTGCAACGCTATTTCAGCGAACTGAAGCTGACCGCGCTCGTGACCCGGGCCGACATGAACTCGGCGAGCCGTGACGCCGCCAGGATGCTCGACATCGCATTGATCGATTTCGTGGCGGGGCCCACCCACGATCTCGGCGGCTGCGCGTTCATTGCTCCGGCGATCGGGCCGGCCAATGCCGGCGGCGCTTCGCGCGGCGACGACGATGCGTTCATCCTGCTGACGTCAGGCACGGCGGCGCGACCGAAAATGGTGCCGCTGACCCATCGCAATGTCTGCCTGTCCGCTTACAATGCCGGCCATGTGCTGTCGCTCACGATGCATGATCGCCTGCTCAACGTCCTGCCGCTGTTTCATGCCCATGGCTTGATCTCCGGCCTGCTCACGGCGCTGGCCGCGGGCTCCAGCGTGATCTGCACCGACGGTTTCGACGCAGCGTCGTTCTTCGGCTGGATGCGGGAGCTGCAACCGACCTGGTACACGGCGGTGCCGACCATTCAGCGCGCATTGCTGACGGCGGCGGAAGTAAACCCCGACCGCGCCCGACCATCGTCGCTGCGCGTGATCCGGTCGGCTTCGGCCTCGCTCGCGCCGAGGATTCTCGCCGGGCTGGAGACAACGTTCGGCGTTCCCGTGCTCGAAACTTACGGCATGACCGAGGCGGCCTCGCAGATTGCGGCCAATCGGTTCGAGCTGCGCAAGGTCGCGTCGGTCGGTCGCGCCGCCGGCCCGGAGATCGCGATCATGGACGAGACCGGCCGCACGCTCGCAAGCGGGGCGCACGGCGAGATCGTGCTGCGCGGGCCGAACATGAGCCGCGGCTATTATAATGACGAGCCGGCGACGCGGGCCGCATTCCGCAACGGCTGGTTCAGGACCGGCGACCTCGGCTATCTCGATGACGACGGCTATCTCTTCATCGTCGGCCGCATCAAGGACGTCATCAACCGCGGCGGGCAGAAGATATCGCCGCTGGAGGTGGAAGACGTCCTGCTCAGCCATCCGGCGGTGCTGGAAGCCGGCGTGTTCGCGGTCCCGCACCAGAAGCTCGGCGAGAACGTCGCGGCAGTCGTGGTGCTGCGGCCGAATGCCGAGGCGACCCCGGACCAGTTGCGCCAATTCGCACGAAAACGGCTTGCGGCCTACAAGATACCGAGCGTGATCCGCAGCGTGGCGGCGCTGCCGAAGGGCGCCAGCGGCAAGGTCAAGCGCAACGCCCTCGCCGGGCTGATTGCAACGGTCGACGCGGACGACGAGACCCGGCTGCCGCGCAATGCGGTCGAGAGCCAGCTCGCCGAGATCTGGGCCGGCCTGTTGGAGCTGCCGCAGGTCGGCGCCGACCAGGACGTCTTCGCGCTCGGCGCGGATTCGCTCGCGGTGACACAGATGCGCTCGCGCCTGCGCGACCGCTTCAATGTCGACTTCTCGTTCGAGGATATCTTCGATTGCCCGACGGTCGCAGCGCTTGCGGCCCGGATCGAGACCGCCGCAAGCCGGCGCGAGACGGCGCTGCCGGGCTGGCGCCGGCTTGCAGGCACGGACGCACCGCTGTCGTTCCAGCAGCAGCGGATGTACGTGCTCTCGCGACTGGACCCGACGCGGTACAATTATAACGTCGTCGAGATCGCCGTCCTCAAGGGCCCGGTCGACGCCGCCGCGCTGTCTGCGAGCCTCGCTGCGATCTCAACGCGCCATGAGGCGCTGCGCTCGGTGTTCGTCGAGCGCCAGGGCGAGCCGATGCAACTCGTGCTGTCATCGACGCCGCGGCTGGAGCGCATCAAGCTCAAGCCATGCCCTGCGGGCAGGCGGCCTGCGGCAATCCGGCGCGAGGCGCTCAGGCTTGCGCAACGTCAGTTCGACCTGGCCCACGCGCCGCCCCTGAAGACGACACTGCTGTCGTTCGACAGGAACAACCATGCGCTGGTGGTCAACGTCCATCACCTCGCCACCGATGGCTGGTCGCAGCGGCTGTTCTGGCAGGAGCTCGCCGTCCATTATGCCACGACACGCAAGAAGCATTCGGCCGCACTGCCGCCGCCCGCTTTCCAATATCGCGACTTCGCACTCTGGCAGCAAAGCTGGGCGCAGACGCCCGCGGCCAGGGAGCAGCTCGATTATTGGCGGACCCAGCTCGACGGCGTCACCATGCTGCCGCTGAGAACCGACAGGCCGAGACCTGAGATCTGGAGCGGACACGGCGCGCGTCACTACCTTGAATTCTCAAAGTCCCTCTCGTCCGAGCTGCGCGCGTTGAGCCAGAACCAGGGCGTCACGCCGTTCATGACGCTGCTCGCCGCTTTCCAGTGCCTGTTGTTCCGCCACACCTCGCATGAGGACCTCGCCACGGGATCGCTGATCGCCAACCGCAACCAGATCGAGAGCGAACGCCTGATCGGGCTGTTCGCCAATACCCTGGTCCTGCGCAACGATTTCAGCGGCGATCCGAGCTTCGGCGAGATGTTGCGGCGGGTGCGGCAGGTCACGCTGGACGCCTACCGCAACCAGGACCTTCCGATCGAGGAGGTGTTGCGCGCATTGCGGGTGGCGCGCCGCAGCGACGGCAATCCGCTGTTCCGGATCATGTTCATCCTCCAGAACGCCTCGATCGAGGCGGCGCGCTTTCCTGGCCTGTCGACCCGGCGGCTGGAAGTCGATCCCAGGGTGGCGCGGTTCGACATCACGCTCGAACTGGTCGAGGCCGATGGCCGCTTCACCGGCTTCTTCGAATACGCCACCGATCTGTTCGAGGCCGCGACGATCGAAGCCATGGCGGCCCAGTTCAAGGCGCTGCTCAAGGCCGTCATCGCCAATCCGGAACAGCGCATCTCGCGCCTGCCGCTCCTGACCGAGGCCGAACGTCGGCAAGCGCTGGCAAAAGGCCGGGGCATGCCGGCCAATTTCACCACACGCGGCAACTTGAGCGAACGCTTCGAGCGCCAGGCGAGGAAGACGCCGAACGCAGTCGCGGTCTCGGACGGTCGCACGTCCCTAACCTATCGCGAGCTGGCGCGTCGCACTGGGGCGGCCGCGCGCTGGCTTGCCCGTGAGGGCGTCGGCGCCGAGAGCGTGGTTGCCCTGCTCGCGGAGCGCGGGCCCGACCTGCTCGCCGCGATGATCGCGGTGCAGCGCGTCGGCGCGGCCTTCCTCAATCTCGATCCCGACCAGCCGACGGCAAGGCTCTCGACCATCCTCGGATCGAGCTGTGCCCGCGTGCTGCTGACCGGGCGGGCTCAGTCTGCCATGGTCGAGGCCCTGCTCGAACCGCTGGTCGAGCGCATCCCGGTGGCCGAGCTCGACGACGCTCTTGCATCCGGGTCGACAAAAACGGCCCGCGCCGCACGCCGCGCCGCCTCGAGCCTTGCCTATCTCGTCTATACGTCCGGCTCCTCCGGCGCGCCGAAGGGCGTCATGATCGAGCAGCGCGGCCTGTCGAACCATCTGGCCTCGCTCATCTCCGAACTCGGCCTCTCGCCTAAGGACGTGATCGCGCAGATCGCGCCGCAGAGCTTCGTCATTTCGGTCTGGCAATTCCTCGCCGGTCCCATGGTCGGCGCGCGCGTCCATGTCTGCGGCAGCGCGATCGTGCAGGACCCGATGCTGCTGGCGCGCGAGATCGAGCGCGAGGGCATCACGGTGCTCGAGATCGTGCCCTCGCTGCTGCGCCTCATTCTCGAGCGTATGGACGAGGCGCCGATCCCGCGCGCCTTCGCGAAGCTGCGGCTGCTGATCTCGACCGGCGAGCCGTTGCCCGTCGAGCTCTGCCGCGCCTGGTTTGCCCGCTGCCCGAGGGTGCCGCTGATCAATGCCTATGGCGCGTCGGAATGCTCCGACGACGTCTCCCTGCATCGCCTTACCAAGGCGCCGGCGATCGCGACGGCCAACGTTCCGGTCGGGGCGCCGCTGCCGAACACGCAGCTCTACGTGCTCGACGCGCAGCTCCAGCCGCAACCGATCGGCGTGACCGGCGAGCTCTGCATCGGCGGCGCCGGAATCGGCCGCGGCTATATCAACGATCCCGCGCAGAGCCGGCAGCGCTTTCTGCCCGATCTGTTCTCGCGCCAGGCCGGCAGCCGGCTCTACCGGACCGGCGATCTGGCCCGGCGCCGCGCCGACGGGACGATCGAATGCCTCGGCCGCGCCGACCATCAGGTCAAGATCCGTGGCTATCGTATCGAGCTCAAGGAGATCGAGAACGCGCTGGCCGAGCATCCAAGCGTGCGCGCCGCCATCGTCGAACCGCGCCGCGAGGCGAGCGGCGGCATCAGGCTGATCGCCCATGTCGTCGCCAAGCCCGGCAGCCGCAGCAGTGCCAGCGAGCTGCGCGATTTCCTGAAGAGCCGCCTCTCCGTCCACGCCGTCCCCGCCGCCTTCCTGTTCCTGGATCAGGTGCCGCTCAACGCCCATGGCAAGATCGACCGCTCGGCGCTGCTGGCGTCCGTCCCACCGGAAACGTCCGGCGCGGATGCGGTCGTCCCGGCGCGGCACTTCACCGAAAAGGTGCTCTCCGACATCTGGATCGACCTGCTGAACGTCGAACGCATCGGTGTTACCGACAATTTCTTCGACCTCGGCGGCCATTCGCTGCTGGCCGGCCAGGTGATGGCGCGCATCGCGCGGGCGCTCGGCGTGTCGCTGCCGATCAAGGCCCTCTTCGAGGCGCCGACGATCGAGGGGTTGGCGCGGCGGGTCGAACAGACCGTGGCCACGAAGCCGCACAAGCCTGCCGCAAGCCTGCCGCGATCGGCTGCGGGCGGGCCGCCGGCGCCTTCCATCGGACAGGACCAGATGCTGCACATCGAGCGGAATCTGCCGGGGCTGCCGCAGCTCAACCTGCCCTTCGCCTTCCGTCTGCAGGGCCCGCTCGATTCGGCCGCCCTGGCAAAGGCGATCGACGACGTGGTGCGCCGGCACGAATCGCTGCGCACCGCGTTCGCCTGGAACGGCGATGAGCCGGAAAGCCGCATCGCCGCGCCACGCACGCTCGGCCGAATCATGACGGTCGAGACGATCGGCGACGGTCATTCCCACAACAACAAGCGGCGCAAGGCGCTCGAGCTCAGGAAGATCGATCTCCTGATCGAGCAGGAGGCCTATACCCCGATCGACACCACGCGCGCGCCGCTGTTGCGCGCCCGGCTGTTGCGGCTCCACGACGATGACCACGTGCTGCTGCTGACGTTGCATCACGCCGTCGTCGACGGCTGGTCGATCGGCGTGCTGTTCGAGGAATTGTCGAGCCGCTATGCCGCGCTGGCCGGATATCCGTCTGCGCCGCTGCCGAGCCCGCCGCCGGCCTTTTCGGACGTGGCACGCTGGCAGCGCTGGTGGTGCGGCACCGACGCGGCGCGCCGCCAGGCTTCCGACTGGATCCTGAATTTGCGCGGAGCGGGTCCCCTCTTCGACGGCGAATCGAGCCCGGGCGCCTCCACCGGGCATCATCCGGTCTGCCTCGAGCGCGAGCTGATCGCCCGGCTGACGGCGTTTGCCGGCCAGCACAATTGCACGCTGTTCATGTGCTTCCTCACCGGCCTGAAGGCCATGCTGCTGGCCCGGACGGGCCGCACCGACATCGCGGTCGCGACCGCGATGGCCAATCGTGCCCAGCCGGACACCGACCGGATCATCGGCCCGTTCGAGAACACGGTGATCGTCCGCACGACAATCACGCCGGACCTGTCTTTCGCGCAGGCTCTGCTGCGGGTGCGCCAGAGCGTGCTCGAGGCGCATGCGCGGCAGGAGCTGCCGTTCAACGTCCTGGCCGATCGACTGGAGCAGGAGGGGATCGATCCGGCCTCGCTGCTCCAGGTCTATTTCACGCTGCAAAATCCGTTGCGCCGGCCGCTCGATCTCCCGGATCTCGCGACAGAATCGATCGGCAACGTCGCGCGCGAAGGCCAGCCGGTGCTGCCGATCGACCAGACCTGGCTGTCGCTGATGCTCAAGGAGCGCCCGACCGGCATTACCGGCTCCTGCAATTACAAGCGCGATTTGCTCGAGGGCCGAGCGGTCGGCGAATGGATGGAGGACCTCGTCGCCCTGCTAACGGCGGCGATCGCCCAGCCCAACGCACCACTCGGGAGATTGCTCGCGCGCAGGGCCGCTTGATGCCGCGACATCGCGCCAGAATACGGGTTCACGCCCCAAAGCTGTGAATGATCAAGTTGCAGCTTGATTATTTGGCGTCGTCGCGCAAGATTATTCTCGGATTTTGATTGGGATGATCATTTTCAACCGGGGGAGTGTTATGGGTTTCATCAAATTTACCAAGAAGACCTCGCTCAGCGCGGAGGACCGCAAGGCGCTGCAAGACCTGCTCAATTTCGAGAAGCAAAAACTCCAGCTCGCACTGAAGGATGTCGACGCCAGCCTTAAGGCTCTGCGCGGATCCAAGAAGAAGTCCAAGAAGAAGAAGTAAATTCGTCGGCGGGGACGGCCGTACGAATCTTCACAGAGCGGCCGCTTGCGTGTCGAGTTTGGGGGCTCGCACAAGCTTACGCCTGTAAACCGGCCTGCAAATCGACAAGAATTCGCCCGGGTGGACCGCTAGGTACGGTCCTCTCGGCTGATTCTTGCGCAGTTGTTTCTTCCGTCGGCACCGAGGGATTTGGCCTCGCCCGACGCCATGGGCCCAATTGATGGCAGACGACAGAATCGAACTCTTTGTCGGACTGATCGAGACCATTGACGTGCCGGGCGCGGCGGAGGCGTGCCGACGCCTGCTCTCGGTCGACGAGCGGGCCCGGGCCGATCGCTTCGTGTTCGAGCGGCATCGGCGGCAATACATCTTCGCGCATGCGATGTTGCGCCTGGCGCTGTCACAGGTCGCTTCCAACGTCGCGCCCACCGACTGGTCGTTTGGCGCGGGCCGCTATGGCCGGCCGTTCGTCGCAGCACCGGCCACCTCGACCGCGCTGCATTTCAGCCTGTCGCATGCCGACGGCTGCGTCGCCTGCGTGGTGTCGCGGCATGAGGCCGTCGGAGTCGACGTCGAAACCGTGTCGCGGCGCGTCGCGCCGCTGTCCACCGCGCTTCGCTTCTTTGCGCCGGAAGAGGTCGAAGCCTTGCGCGGACTGCCGGAGCCGGCGGCGATCGAGCGCTTCTTCGACTATTGGACGCTCAAGGAGGCCTATCTGAAGGCCAGGGGCTTTGGGCTCAATCTGCCGCTCGACGCCTTCGCCATGCAGGTGTCACGCGAGGCCATCGAGATCAGCTTCAAGCCCGACATCGTCGACGATCCGAACGCCTGGCGCTTCTCGCTGTGCTCGCCATCGCCCGCGCATCGCCTCGCGATCGCCGACGGCTCCCGCGCGGACGGCGGCCTTCCCATCAGCCGCCATGCCTGGCCCCTCCGCGAGGCGGCTGAGTGAGGCGGCTCGTGTCTGCAAGGCGCGTGCGCCGAGTGGGATGTTTTGAGTCGCGAGCGACGCGGCTTCTTCTCCCTCGCCCCGTTGTTACGGGGACGCGACGAGCTTCGCTCGCGCTGAGTGGTCGGGGTGAGGGACCTCTCTCCGCACAGGGGACCGCCGCGCGACCTGTACCCCCTCACCCGGAATTTGCTGCGCAAATTCCGACCTCCCCCCGCAAGCGGGGAGAGGTAAGCATCACCGCGCTTCTTCGAATCCCGCCAGCACAGAGGTCAGGTTGGCGCCGAGAATGTCCGAGAGATAGCCGCCTTCCTGCACGAGCACGGTCGGCAGGCCCAGCTTCGCGATGGCCTGGCCGATGCGGCGGAAGCCGGGTGTGGTGACGGCCAATCCCTTGAGCGGATCGTGCTCGGAGGCATCGAGGCCGAGTGCGATGACGAGGGCGCCGGGTGCAAAGGATTCGATCGCCTTGCGCGCGATGTCCAGCGCCTGGAGATAGCCGTCATCGCCGGTGCCGATGGGAAGCGGAATGTTGAGGTTGGTGCCGAGGCCGGGTCCTTCGCCGCGCTCATGCGCATAGCCCCATACGTACGGATAATACGCAACGGGGTCGGCATGGATCGAGATCGTGTAGACGTCGGGCCGGGCATAAAAGATGCCTTGCGTGCCGTTGCCGTGATGGACATCGACGTCGAGGATCACGACGCGCTCATACTTCTGCCGCAGATGCGCCGCCGCGATCGCGCTGTTGTTGAGGAAGCAGAAGCCGCCGGCCATGTCGCGATAGGCGTGATGGCCGGGCGGACGGCAGAGCGCGTAAGTTGCGTCCTCGCCATCCATCACCATCTGCGCTGCGGTCACCGCAACATCGGTGGCGGCGCAGGCCGCGGCCCACGTGCCCGGGCCGATCGGCGCTGCGGTGTCGGCGGTATGCCAGCCGAGCTTGCCGACGATGTGGGTCGGATAGGTCGCGGCATGGCGCACGGGATGGATATTGCCGATCATCTCCGGGCCGGCATCGCCGAGCGCCGTCCAGGCGTCCCAGGCTTCGCTGAGGAACGACAGGTATTCCGGGCTGTGAATGCGTGCGCGCGGACCGGGCCCGAACTTGGTTGGCTCGACCAGTTGATGCCTGCCGTCCTTCAATCCCCTGAGCAGGCGATCGGCGCGCTCGGGCTGCTCTGTGGTGCGCTTGACGACACCACGCACCAAGAAGAATTGCGGATCGTGGCTGCGGTGCAGCTCGGTATAGACGGCTTTCACTCAACACTCCGTGGTCGCCTGCTACTGGACGTGCCGCAGAGTCTTGATCGCCACGGCCGCCGGATGCAAGCAAGAAAAATGCCGTCCATCGTCGCGCTGCCCTGCGCGGAAAGCAGAGCGCTTGCGAAGCTCAGCAACGCCCACGCTGGAGGCAGTGCTCGCGGCCCTGCTGGTCGGTGCGGAAGGACTCGATGAAGCCACCCTGGCGCTGGGTGACGAAGACGGTCTTGCCGTCGCTGCCGCCGAAGGCAATATTGGTCGGCTCCTTGGCCTTCAGCGGGATCTCGCGCTCGACCGCGCCGGTCGGCTTCATCAGCGCGATCGTGCCCTTGAGAATGCGCGCGACGTACAGGCGGCCGGCAACGTCGGTGCGCAGGCCGTCGATGGTGTCGGGCTGAAACGCCTTGACGAGTTTTGCAGCCGTCAGCTCGTTGCCGCTGATCGCATAGGACCAGATCTGGCCGCTGCTGGATTCGCCGACATAGAGCGTCTTGCCGTCAGGGCTGAGGTCGATGCCGTTGGTGGTGCCCATGGCGCGCGGCGTCGACATCACCTGCCCCCGCACCGTACCGTCCGCTCCCCTGGCGATGCGCCAGATGTGGCCTTCGCGCCCCTTCCAGTTCGGATCGCTCGCATAGATCGTGCCGTCCGGCGCGATCGTGATGTCGTTGGGCTGGCTCATCTCGCCGGAGTGAAACCACACCGCGGGCTTGGTCGCACCCTTGGGGATGGCGAAGATGTTGTGCTTCTTGTAGTCGGCGATGAACATGGTGCCGCTGCGATCGAAACGGATCGCGTTGCCGACGCTGCCTTCGGGGAGCGTCGTGAACAGCTCCGAGGCGGCGCCACCAGCGGGCAATTTGCCGATGGTGCCGGGCTTGCCGAGATTGACGACGAACAGATTGCCGTCGAGATCGGCGGCCGGCCCTTCGATGCCGAAGGTGTATTCGCTGGCGGGCGTCACCTGTGCGCTTTCGAACAGTTTTGTTTCGGCAGCGGCCGGCAGCGTCGTGACCAGCAGGATGCTACTGCACAGGCACCAGAAGTTCCTGCCGGATGTAATAGCCATCGCCGTCGGTGCACTCGCCGTTCAGATAGGGATCGGCTGGCCGGAAGAATCGGCTAAAGCCGGGTCTGTCTACAGCGCTCCTTTGTGTCACGACGACGACGTTTCCAGCCGGTATTTCGCCGCATTCCTTGTTGGCGTTGCTGAAAAACTTCCGCTGCGGCGGGCCTGGCTTGATCCGCATCCGCGTGCCCGGCACCATTTTGGCGACGAACAGGTCCGCGGTATCGAGCAGGCGCGTGTAACCAGGCTCGGTCTTGGGCAGGCTCTCGCCGCCCGGCGGCATCAGCTTCTCGGCGCCTAGGCCGCGCAGGCGCGTCCGCAGCCTGCCGGCGTCGGGATCGCCAGGGTAGATCCAGCCGTCCTGCGCCAGCATGAAGTGCAGCACCGCCCTGTCCTTCTCCGCATCCGATTGCCCCGCGCTCAGGCCGAAATCCGAATGGCAGCCGACGCAATGCTTCTCGACGAGGCCCTTGCGCAAGGTGGTGAGGCGAACGCTGTTCTGCGCGTCTCTGGCGACGAAGGCTGCGAGCTGGTCGATCATCGCCTGGCTGCGCGTATCGCAGGGGAGCGGCTGAGGTCGCTCGCCGGCCGCGCGATCGATCCGGATCACGGTCTTGTTCTTGTCCTCGACCAGCCAGATCGCGCCGTCCTCGGCCACCGTCATGCCGACCGGCGCACCTTGCGGCCGCGCGCCGTTGACGCGGTGCCAACCTGCAATCAGCTCTTCGAACGGCGCGGCGGCGACCTCGCCGGCGTCGGTCCGGAAACTGCGGGTCGGCTCGGCTGCGCAACTGACGTGATAGCGCACCGGTGCCGCGCTGGGCTTTGGAAAGCCGTGATCGTCGACGTCATAGACCAGCAGCCGGCTCCCGGTCGGCCGATAGCCGTGCAGACCGACCAGCAGCTTGCCCTCCAGCTCGGGGAATTTGGCGCCGTGGTAATACAGCATCGCGAGCGGCGCGCCGTGCGGCGGCAGCAGCGCGAGCGGCGCCTTGTAGAGCGCATTGGCCGAGCAGAACGACTTGTACGCGCCCGATTGCAGCACGAGCCTGAATTCGGGGCTCGGCGTCGACAAATCGTAGCAATAGGGCCAGCCGTAGTGCCTGCCCTGCTCGATCGCGTTGATCTCCTCGTTCGGCTTGAAGATGTCGGGCAGGTCGCGGGCGTTCTCGCCTTGCAGGAAGGCGTAGCCAGCGTCCGGAAACTTCGGGTGCAGCACCAGCGCCATCGAGTTGCGCAGGCCGCGCGCATAGACAATGTGCGGCGGGTCGGGATCGCCAGGTTTCAATGCCGGGAAGACGCCGCCTGCGGGCGGCGTGAACAGCCAGATCGATGCCAGCGCGGACACGCCCTCGGCCGCCGCACAGGGTCTTGTGATCGGCGCAGGCGTGATGCAATCGTCGCTGTGCGAGCCGACATTGACGAACAGCCGGCCGTTCCGGTCGAACACGAACTGCTTGAGCGGATGCGCGCTCTCATCGGTCCTCGTGCCATCGGGCAGCGTGATCCGACGGCCGGGCAAGTGGCGGATGATGGTCTCGACCGTGCTGCGTGGATTGTCCGCGAGCGGGTCGAACCGGAAGATCGTCTCCGCGGTCGAGGCATAAAGCTTTTTGTCCGGGCCGATGACGAGAGCGAACGGGTATTCTATCCCCGTCAGCAGCTCCTTGAAGCGTTGCCCCTGCGGGCCACGCGGATCGAGCAGCAGCAGCCGCCCGTCGGTGTGGCCCCAGCCGCCCATGTCGGCGACCACCAAAAGGTCGCGGCCGGGCACCTGGACGATCGAGCGCGGAAATTTGAGGCGATCCTCTTCGTCGGCAACGAGGCCGGCGCAATATCCCGCCTTCATGTCGATCTGGATCCTGGGAAAGGCGAGATCGCCGCTGCCGCAGGCTTCGGTGCCGATCGCGTAGCCGCTCTTTCTGACCGGCTCGGACGAAGCCGGGGCGAAGCCGAGCAGCGCGGCGGCGAAGCCCGCTGCAAGAACGACCGCTGCAGGCAAGCGCAGATTTGGCCGTTCGCGATCGAATGTGAACTGGTTCACGGTGAGCCGCCTTCCCGCGGGCGTTGTTCCATGCCGCCGCGGTGCCGTCCAGTCATCACCCGCCTGTGATTAAACCTGTAACGACCTTGGGTCCGACCAATATCCGTAGATTTCCTTACCGGGCTCGACCCGAATGTTTCGCGAATGCTTGGGGTGGTATCGGTTTGCCGTCCCGATCGCTTTCTACAGGAGGCGCCTATGGTCCAGGTCTATTTTCACTGCTCCAACACCGAGGGCACGCTGATCGACCGCTACGGCGCCGCAGTCGCCAATCTGACCGAGGCGCGCGACCGCGCCGCTCAGATCATGAACTCGATGATCCAGACCCCCGGCGCCGAGGACTGGCGCGACTGGGTGATCCACGTCAGCGGCTCCGACGGCGAGGATCTGTTCGACCTCCCCTTCACCGCCATGCTCGGCAAGCCGCATTGAGGTGATGCCATGTTGCTCGCTTCATTGAGCCTGCTGCGCCAGCCCCTCAGCTTCGTCGCCACCAGATGGCAGACGCTGATCCGCGTCGCAGCCAATCCCTACCGCCCCGAGCTGCACTACATGCGCGGACCCGGCCCGAAATGGCGCGCCAAGTACCAGGCCAGCCGGCTGGATCGCATGCGCTGAGGCGGCGCTTACCGCGCTTTTTCGGACATTTGTATCTTCCGTCATGGCCGGGCTTGTCCCGGCCATCCACGTTTTGGCGGCGCGGATACGAAGCCGTGGATGCTCGGGCCCTTCGCCTCGCCGAAGCGGCTTCGGCCGCGCAGGCGGGACAAGCCCGGGCATGACGGGCTTGGGAGCAGCCCCGCACCTCACTGCCAAGAGTATCGCATGTGACTCGCGAGGGCGCCTGCGTGCACGCCTCGTCCTTCGAGACGGCGCTGACGCGCCTCCTCAGGATGAGGCTCCTTGGCATCAGTGTCCGTTGAAACTGCTCCCGCGCACTCCGCCCTCATCCTGAGGAGCCCGCCTCAAGCGGGCGTCTCGAAGGATGGCCGCAGCGAAAGCTCTCATCCCGCGCCTGTATCACACCAGCCATGCCGCGCCTGCCTTTGGATGTTCTCATTGGCGGCAATGTGCCATTGTCCGCGCGCTTCGCCAATTGCGGAGCCTCGCATTCAACGCAGCGAAGCCATCGACGAGCATCAAGACGACACCATGCCTCACCAGTTCAGCCTCAACCAGACCGTCCGCAAGCCCGCCGTCACCTCCAAGGGCGGCATCGTCGCCTCGCAATCGCGGCGGGCGGCCGAAGTCGGGGCAGAGGTGCTGGCCGCGGGCGGCGATTGCGTCGACGCGATCGTTGCGACCACGTTTGCCCTCAATGTGCTGGAGCCCTGGAACAGCGGTATCGGCGGCGGTGGTGCGATGGTGCTCTACCGCGCCAAGGAAAATCGCTATGAGGTGATCGACTACGGCATGTGCGCGCCGCAAAGCCTGCGCACGGCCGATTATCCGCTCAGCGGCGAAGGCGCGTCGTCCGACCTGTTTCCCTGGCCAAGGGTGAAGGACGATCGCAACATCCACGGCCCCGGCTCGATCGCCGTACCCGGTGTCGTCGCCGGAATGGAAGAGGCGCACCGCCGCTACGCCAAGATGCCGTGGAAGGATCTGGTCACGCCGGCAGCTCGGCTTGCCGGCGAAGGCCTGCTGGTCGATTGGTGGACGACGGTGACGATCGCGGGCTCGGCCGCCGATCTCAGGCGATACCCCGCGAGCGCGGCCGCATATCTGAAGGACGGCCTGCCCCCAACCGCGCCCTGGGGCATCAAATTCGAGACGCGGCTGCCGCAGGACGCCCTGAAGGCGACGCTGACACATCTCGCCGACGCGGGCGCGCGCGATTTCTATCAGGGCGATCTCGCCAGGAGCATTGCTTCCGACATCAAGGCCGACGGCGGCTCGCTGTCGGTGGAGGATCTCGCCGCATTCCGCGCCCATCTGCGCGCGCCGCTGGCGATCCCCTATCGCGAAGGCGAGGTGTTCGCGACCCCGGAGCTCACCGCGGGGCCGACCATGGCGCATGCGCTGCGGCTGTTGCAGCAGAGCCTGACGCCGGCAGGCGCGCCGGATGCCGGCGCCTATGTCGAATATGCGCTCGCCCTGCAGGCCGCCTTCCGCGAACGGCTCAAGGATATGGGCGATGCCGACGGCAAGCGCTCGCTCGGCGCCGAATATCTGGCGCCGGCCTGCACTACGCATTTCTCGGTGGTCGATCGTCACGGCAACATCGCGGCGGTGACGCAGACGCTACTGTCGTCCTTTGGCTCGCGCTACGTGACACCGCACACCGGCATCACCATGAACAACGGCATCATGTGGTTCGACCCGACAGCCGGCACCACCAACTCGCTTGCACCCGGCAAGCGCTGCCTCTGCAACTACACGCCCGTCATCGCCGAGACCAAGGACGGCAAGCGCCTCGCGGTCGGCGCCTCCGGCGGTCGCCGTATCCTGCCGTCGGTGATGCAGCTCGTGTCCTTCGCGATGGATTACGGCATGGACCTCGACGCCGCCATCCACCAGCCGCGCATCGACGCCAGCGAAGGCGCGGTGGTGATCGGCGATGCGCGCCTGCCGGCGGAGGTGCGCGAGGCGCTGGCCGCGCGCTTCGACTATGAAGAGAGTCGCGTGCAGGCGCTGCCGCAGAAGTTCGCCTGCCCGAGCGTCGTGATGCGCGAGGGCGAGGTCAATTCCGGCGCGGTCGAGATTTTCCAACCCTGGGCCGATGCGGTGGCGGAGGCTTGACTTCGCTCGACATGCCAGCGCACGTTGAGCGCCAGCGCAATTGCGCATCCAGGCGAGCGTCACGACTCCTCCACATTCGCAGGGAACTTACTCTCCCACCGTTCGTTCACTGAACGGACAAATGCGCTCGCCCCCACCGGAGGACATCATGAAGAAACTTGCGCTCGCCGCCTCGCTGATCATTGCGGCCGGCTTCACATTTACGAGCCCCGCACTGGCGAAGGGTGGGCACGGACATGGACATGGTCATGGCCACAAGATGGGCCATCATCACCATGGCAAGTCGTTCGGCTGGTACCACGGTCGCAAGGTCGGCTGGCGCGGTCACGCGTGCCCGCCCGGACTTTGGAAGCAGGGTCGCTGCTAAAGCCGATCTAAGATTCGAGCAAGGCGTCGCTCCTCACCGAGCGGCGCCTTCTTCATATGCCGAGCCGGTCCCGCACCCGGCCCGCGATCACGGCGGTGGTCACGCCGACCGGCCAGAACGCGTGCATCGGGATCGGCTTGATGCCCGTGATGGGCATGTCGATCTCGGCCTTGGTGCCGCCGATCAGGCGGCGGGCGAGCTGCGCGCCCATCGCAGTCGAAAGCGCGACACCGCGGCCATTGCAGCCGAGCGAGATCAAAACGCTCTCGGCGGGTTCGTGCACATGCGGATAATGGTCCGCGGTGATGGCGAGCCGGCTGTTCCAGCCGTGGGTCCAGGCAACGCCCTTGAGCTGCGGCCAGAGTCGCTCCGCATAACGCATGAGATAGGCGACGTCATGCGGCGACCTGATCCAGCGCATCGGGCCGCGCCCGCCCATCAACAGACGGTTCTGCTGATCGATGCGATAGTAGACCGTGATATGGCCGCTCTCGTAGAGGACGGGGCGCGTCGGCATGATCGAACGGGAGACTGCGTCGGACAGCGGCGCGGTGGCGGCGATCGAGGAAAACACCGGCACGATGGTGCGTCGGAGGGCCGGCCAGAGATCGTCGGTGAAGCCGTTGGTGGCGAGCAGGACCTTGTCGGCATGAACCACCGCCCGCGGCGTCTCGATGCGCCAGCGCGTTCCCTCGCGGCGTAGCGACAATGCCGGTGTCCCGCCATGAACCTTCGCGCCCGCCGACATCGCGGCGCGGGCAAGACCACGGGCGTAGCTGAGAGGATGCAGATCGCCGCCGCGCGCATCCAACATCGCGCCGATGTAACGATCGGTGCCGGTCATGTCGCGGAGCTGCTCGCGGTTCAGATAAGTCACCGGCATGCCGCGGCGGATGCATTGCTGCGCGGTCTTCTCGATCGCAGCGGCGCTGCTCTCATTGTAAGCTGCGCGCAACGTGCCGTTCTGCCGCGCTTCGCACGGGATCTGGTAGCGGCGGATCAGATCGTGTGTGAAGTTGGTCGTGCCGTAGGCGAACGCGATCATGCGGCGGCCGAGCTCGGTGCCGAAATCGGCCTCGATCTTGTCAGGGTCGTGCTTCAGGCCGGGATTGGTGTGGCCGCCATTGTTACCCGACGCGCCCCAGCCCGGCTCCTGCGCCTCCAGCACCAGCGCCTCGACGCCCTGTTCGGCCAGATGCAGCGCGGTGGAAAGGCCGGTGTAGCCGCCGCCAACGATCGCGACCGAGACGCTCTTGTCGACATCGAGCGGCGGCGTGGCAACCGGCGCCACGGCGGTATCGGCATAGAGCGAGGGCGGCAGAGGCAGGCGCGTCATGTCGAAACCGGTCAGAGCGGATGCAGCACGCGGCGCAGGAAGTCCTGCGTCCGCGCGTGCTGCGGTTGATTGAGCACCGATTTCGCCGGCCCCTGCTCGACGATGACGCCGCCATCGATGAACAGAACACGATCGGCGACGTCGCGCGCAAAGCCCATCTCGTGGGTGACGACGACCATGGTCATGCCGTCGTCGGCGAGCTTGCGCATGACGCCGAGGACGTCGCCGACCAGCTCGGGGTCGAGCGCCGAGGTCGGCTCGTCGAACAGGATCGCCTTGGGCTGCATGGCGAGCGCCCGCGCGATGGCGACGCGCTGCTGCTGCCCGCCGGAGAGCTGCGGCGGATGCGCATCGGCCTTTTCCGCAAGCCCGACCTGAGCGAGCAGCGCGCGGCCGCGCTCGAGTACCTGGGCGCGCGGCTCCTTCTTCACGAAGAGCGGCCCCTCGATCACGTTCTCCAGCGCTGTCCGATGCGGGAACAGGTTGAAGCGCTGGAACACCATCGAGACCTGGGTGCGGATGTTCACGATCGAGGGCGCGTCGCGATCGACCCTCAAGCCTTCGACGCTGATCTCGCCGCGGTCGTAGCTTTCGAGGCCGTTGATACAGCGCAGGATGGTCGACTTGCCGGAGCCGGAGGGGCCGATGATGCAGACCACCTCACCCTTCTCGACGCTCGCCGTGATGCCCTTGAGCACCTCGACCTTGCCAAAGCTCTTGTGGACGTCGCTCAGCTCGATCATCGCTTGCCGGCCCGCTTCTCGAAGTGACGGACCAAGAGGATCAGCGGAATGCTCATGGTGAGGTACATCAGGGCGACCAGCGTGAACACGCTGGTGTTCTTGAACGTCGAGGACGCGATCAGCTTGCCCTGCAGCGCGAGCTCGGCGACCGTGATGGTCGAGGCTTGCGAGGAATCCTTCAGCATCATGATCATGACGTTGCCGTAGGGCGGCAGCACGATGCGCACGGCCTGCGGCAGCACCACGCGGCGCATGGTGAGCCACCAGCCCATGCCGATCGACTGCGCCGCCTCGATCTGCCCCTTGTCGATCGCCTCGATGCCGGCGCGGAAGTTTTCGGCCTGGTAGGCCGAATAGGCGATGCCGAGCCCGAGGATCGCGGCCTGCAACGCGCTGAGCGTAACGCCGAGATCGGGCATCACGAAGTAGAGGTAGAACAACAGCACGATGATCGGGATGCCGCGGATCACGTTGATCAGGCTGGCGCTGAGCATCGACAGCGCTTTGATGCCGGAGACCCGCATCATCGCCCAGACCAGGCCGAGCACCGTCGACAGCAACAGCGAGCCGATCGTGACGATGATCGTCAGCGCGACGCCGTTCAGCAGGATCGGGAAGAACTCGACGGCGTCGCGCCAGAAGCCTTTCATCGGGCAGCCTTCGATCAGCTTCTATCGATCAACCTTGTGCTTTCAGGCCCCATTTATCGAGGATCTTGTCGATGGTGCCGTTGGCTTTCAGCTTCGCCAGCGAAGCGTTGATCTTGCCGAGCAGTGCGCTCTCGCCCTTGCGCACGCCGATGCCGACCGAGCCGACCGTGACCGGCTTGTAGCCGTCGACCAGGCGCACCTCGGGGAAGCCGCCCTGCTTCAGATTGTAGGCGAGGATCGGATAGTCGGCGTAGCCGGCCTTGAGGCGGCCGGTGTTCACGTCGCGCAGGATGTCCGGGATGGTGTCGTAAGCCTTCACTTCGGAGAACAGGCCGGTCTTCTTCAGCGCGTCGACGAAGGCGGTGCCGACTTGCGCCCCCACCGTCTGGCCCTTCAGATCCTCCTGCGTGGCGTAAGCCTTGGTGTCGGTCTTCGGCACCACGAGGCCCTCGCCGTAGCTGTAGATCGGGTCGGAGAAGTCGATGACCTCCTTGCGCGGCGGCGTGATGAACATCGCTGCCGCAATGATGTCGATCTTGCTCGAAGTCAGCGAGGGGATCAGCGCCGAGAACGCCATCGGCTCGATCTGCACGTTGAAGCCGGCATCCTTGCCGACCTCGGTGATGAGATCGACCATGATGCCCTGGATGGTGTTGGTCTTGGTGTCGAGGAAGGTGAAGGGAATGCCCGTCGGAGTCGAGCCGACCTTCAGAGCCTGTTGCGCCGCTGCCGGCACCGCTGTGGCAATGGCGAGCGCCGCAACTGCGGCCTGAACAAAACGCTTCATCGCATCCCCCTTTTGGGCCTGGCCGGCGGCGGCGCGCGCATGTCGCGATCAAACGTTGCGGGCCGGCCCGTTTCGGCCTATTTTCACCAATATGAAAATTTGGTCACACTTTTGCGGGTGATGCAAGCGGTTTTCATGCACATGAAGGAAGCGGTTTGACGTGAGCGGTGGCAAAAGAATGCGCAAACCGGCCGCCGCAAAGCCGGCCAGGAACAGGCCGGCCAAGGTGAAAGCCAAAGCCGCTGCCAAGCCGGCCGAGCCGGCGATGGACGTCGCGGTCGGCCGCCGCATCCGGGATCTCAGGCGAGTCAGGCAGTTCTCGCTGGAGACGGTCGCCGCGCGCACGGAGCTGTCGATCGGCTTCCTCAGCCAGATCGAGCGCGGGCTGTCGTCGCCGTCGCTGCGGGTGCTGGCGACGCTCGCCGACGTGCTCGGCGTCGGCATCGCCGCGCTGTTCGGCGCGAGCCCGAGCGCCGACGGCGCATCGGATCAGGTGGTGACGCGCGGAGTGCAGCGGCCCGAATTGAAGCTGTGGCGCACGGGCGTGTCCAAGCAATTGCTGAGCCCGGCGAGCAGCGACAACAAGCTCAATCTGTTCCTGGTGCATCTTGAGCCCGGCGGCTCCACCGGCGACGAGCTCTACACCCACGACGGCGAAGAGGCCGGGCTCGTGCTCGAAGGCGAGATGATGCTGACGGTGGACAGCCAGACGTGGTCGCTGAAGACGGGCGACAGTTTTCGTTTCGCGAGCCGACGGCCGCACCGGTTTTCCAATCCGGCGCGGGATGCGAAGGCCGTGGTGCTGTGGGTGAATTGCGTGACGGGGGCGGGGTAGCTCTGTTATCAAACCGCGAACACAACTCCATCCCCGTCATTGCGAGCGCAGCGAAGCAATCCATAGTCTCACCGCGGAGACAGCCTGGATTGCTTCGTCGCAAGGGCTCCTCGCAATGACGAGGGATAGAGCCTTAGCCAAACCGGTGCTTGTACCGCTCCACCGACAACGCACTGACGTCGATGTCCGGCTTCTTCCCCGACAGCATGTCAGCGAGCACGCGGCCCGAGCCGCACGACATGGTCCAGCCGAGCGTGCCGTGGCCGGTGTTGAGGTGGAGGTTGGCGTAGTGGGTCCGGCCGATCACGGGCGGGCCGTCCGGCGTCATCGGGCGCAGGCCGCTCCAGAACGTCGCCTTGGACAGATCGCCGCCGCGGGGGAACAGGTCGGTCAGCGAATGATCGAGCGTGGCGCGGCGTGCGTCGTAGAGCTTGTCCGAATAGCCGGAGATTTCGGCGGTGCCGCCGACGCGGATGCGATTGCCGAGGCGGGTGATCGCGACCTTGTAGCTCTCGTCCATCACGGTGGATTCCGGCGCGCCGGAGGCGTCCTTGATCGGCACCGTGATCGAATAGCCCTTCACCGGATAGACCGGCAGCGAAATACCGAGCGGCGCCAGGAGCCGCGACGACCAGCTGCCGAGCGCGAGCACGTAAGCGTCCGCCTGCAGCAGGCCGGCGCTGGTGGCGACACCGCTGACGCGCGCGCCATCGGTGACGATACGGTCGATCGAGGTGTTGAACAGGAAGCGCACGCCGAGCGCCCCGGCATGCTTGGCCAGCGCCTGCGTGAACATGTGGCAGTCGCCGGTCTCGTCCTGCGGCAGGCGCAGCCCGCCGACGAACTTCTCCTTCACACCGCCGAGCGCCGGCTCGACCGCGATGCAGCCCTCCCGGCTCAGCACCTCGAAGGGAACGCCGTATTGCTTGAGCACGGCGATGTCTTCGGCCGTGCCGTCGAGCTGGGCCTGGTAGCGAAACAGCTGCAGCGTGCCCTGCGAGCGCTCGTCATACTGGATGCCGATGTCGCGGCGCAGATCACGCAAGGCATCGCGGCTGTATTCCGCGATCGGAATCATCCGGCTCTTGTTGACCGCGTAGCGCGCGCTGGTGCAGTTGCGCAGCATCTTGAGCAGCCAGACCCACATGACCGGATCGAGCTTCGGCCGGATCACCAGCGGGCCGTGCTTCATCAACAGCCACTTGATCGCCTTGACCGGCACGCCGGGGCCGGCCCAGGGCGAGGAATAGCCGGGCGACACCTCGCCGGCATTGGCGAAGGAGGTCTCCAGTGCCGGCTCCGGCTGGCGGTCGACGACCGTCACCTCATGGCCGGCACGCGCGAGGTAGTAGGCAGAGGTGACACCGATGACACCGCTGCCGAGGATCAGAACTTTCACGCTTCGTCAAACTCCCGCGGCGCTCGCCGCTGCAAGGACACAACTCGCTAGCGGCGAGAGCAATTATCAGGCCACCTTCTTGATGGCGTCGCCGAGGATCGAGATCATCTGGTCGATGTGGCTCTTCTCGACGATGAGCGGGGGCGACATCGCGACGGAATCGCCACCGGTGCGCAGATAGAGGCCGTTGTTGAAGCATTCGACCAGCATGTCGTAGCCGCGCGCGCCGACCACGCCGTTCCGCGGTGCGAGCTCGACCGCGCCCATCAGGCCGCAATTGCGGATGTCGACGACGTTCGGCAGGCCTTTGAGCGAATGCAGCGCATCGCGCCAGTATTCGGCGAGCGAGGCGCCGCGCGTGAGCAGGCCTTCGTCCTTGTAGATGTCGAGCGTCGCGATGCCCGCGGCGCAGGCGACCGGATGCGCCGAATAGGTGTAGCCGTGGAACAGCTCGATCTGGTTCTCCGGGCCGGTCATCATGCCGTCGTGCACCTTGCGGCTCGCGAACACGGCGCCGCAGGGCACGGTGCCGTTGGTGATGCCCTTGGCCGTGGTCATCAGGTCCGGCGTGACGCCAAAGAAGTTGGCGGCGAACGGCGTGCCGAGGCGGCCGAAGCCGGTGATGACCTCGTCGAAGATCAGGAGGATGCCGTGCTTGTCGCAAATCTCGCGCAGGCGCTGCAGATATCCCTTCGGCGGCGGCAACACCGCGGTCGAGCCCGGCACCGGCTCGACGATGACGGCGGCGATCGTTTCCGCGCCGTGCAGGGCGACCAGACGCTCGAGATCGTCGGCGAGCTCGGCGCCGTGCTCGGGCAGGTCCTTGGCGAAGGCGTTGCGGGTGAGATCATGGGTGTGGCGGATGTGGTCGACGCCTGGCAGCAGGGTGGTGAAGGCGCGGCGGTTGGCGACCATGCCGCCGACCGAGGTGCCGCCGAAGCCGACGCCGTGATAGCCGCGCTCGCGACCGATCAGGCGGGTGCGGCTGGCCTGGCCGTTGGCGCGGTGATAGGCCAGCGCGATCTTCAGCGCGGTGTCGACCGACTCGGAGCCGGAATTGGTGAAGAAGACGCGGTCGAGGCCCTTTGGGGCGATCTCGGCGAGACGCTCGGCGAAGTCGAATGCCAGCGGATGGCCCATCTGGAACGACGGCGCGAAGTCCAGCGTCATCAGCTGGCGCTCGACGGCGGCGGCGATCTGCTTGCGGCCGTGGCCGGCATTGACGCACCAGAGCCCGGCGGAGCCGTCGATCACCTGGCGGCCATCGACGCTGGTGTAGTACATGCCCTCGGCCGAGGAGAACAGGCGCGGCGACTTCTTGAACTGCCGGTTGGCCGTAAAGGGCATCCAGTACGAATCGGTCTTGATGGTGTTCGGAATCTGATGAAGGGTCACGGCCGCGCTCCTGTGCTGACCCCATAGCTGAGCCATGGCTTGGATGGCGCAACAAGTCCTTTTCTGGCGACCTGCAAGCCATTGATTTGACTGGGGCTGCCGGTCCATATTTGCGCGATCCGCAACACCTGCAACACGGGACCCAGGGCAAGGACCAGAACATGAGCGTCGACATCGGTGGACGGCTGCGATTCATCCGGGCGCGCCACAAGCTGTCGCAGCGCGAGCTGGCCAAGCGCGCCGGCGTCACCAATTCGACGATCTCGCTGATCGAATCCAACCAGATGAACCCCTCGGTCGGCGCGCTCAAGCGCATCCTCGACGGCATCCCGATGGGGCTCGCCGAGTTCTTCGCGCTGGAGCCGGAGTCCAGGCGCAAGATCTTCTACCGCGCCGAGGAGCTCACCGAAGTCGGCAAGAAGCCGATCTCGTACCGGCAGGTCGGCGACAATCTGTTCGGCCGCAGCCTGCAGATCCTGAAGGAGCGCTACGAGCCCGGCAGCGACACCGGGCGCGTGCATCTCGTCCATGACGGCGAGGAAGGCGGCATCGTGATTTCGGGCAAGCTCGAGGTCACCGTCGAGGACGAGCGCCGCATCCTCAATCCCGGCGATGCCTATTATTTCGAGAGCCGCCGCCCGCATCGCTTCCGCTGCGTCGGCGGCAAACCGTGCGAGGTGATCTCGGCCTGCACGCCGCCGACGTTCTGACGGTCCCTCCGCAATCCTACGGAGCCGAGGATCTAGCGGATATTGAGCCACCGCAATTTCCGCGAACCGCAGCTTGATATGTTGGGAGCCGTAGCCGAGCAGCCTCGCGCAAAGGTGCTGAGGTTATGGCCCCGGACTCCTAGGCACTCCGGGGCCGCCTGTTTCGGAAGAGCTAGAGCTACGTCAGCAGTTCCTCGATCCGGATCGGAAAGTTGCGGACGCGCACGCCGGTGGCGTGCCAGACCGCGTTGGCGACCGCGCCGGCGCTGCCGGTGATGCCGATCTCGCCGACACCCTTGATGCCGAGCGCATTCACGTGCGGATCGTGCTCCTCGACCGTGATGACGTCGAGCGGCGGCACGTCGGCGTTCACGGGGATGTGGTACTCGCCGAGATTGGCATTCATGATCCGTCCGCTGCGCCGGTCTGTGATTGCCGCCTCGTGCAGCGCGAAGGACATGCCCCAGATCATGCCGCCGAACAGCTGGCTCTGCACCATGCGCGGATTGACGATGCGCCCGGCGGCGAAGGCGCCGATCATGCGGGTGAGGCGAACCTGGCCGAGCTCGGGATCGACCTTCACCTCGGCGAACACCGCGCCATGGGCATGCATCGCATATTGCTCCATCGCCGCAGGGTTCGGCGCGCCGGTGCCGCGCGCCTCCACTTCGGCAACGCCCGCGCGCGCCAGAATCCCGGCATAGCTCTCGCTGCGGCTCTCATCGTCGCGGCGGATCAGCCTGCCGTCGCGCGCGATCACGCCGGCATTGCCGGCGCCGAACAGCGGCGAGCGCTCGTCGCTTGTGGCGAGATCGGCGAGCTTTCCGATCACGGCGGCACCGGCGCTGTGGATCGCAGCGCCTGCGGTTGCCGTGTGCGCCGAGCCGCCGGCGATGCCGGCATCGGGCAGGTCGGACGTGCCGGACCTGAAGTCGAGGCGGTCGATGTCGAGACCGACGGAATCGGCCGCGATCTGCGCCAGCGCCGTCCAGGCGCCCTGCCCCATGTCATGCGCGCCGATCTCCATCACGCCGGAGCCGTCGCGGCGGATCGCCGCGCGCGCCTCGGCCTGGAACATCAGCGCCGGGAAGGTCGCCGTACCCATGCCCCAGCCGACCAGAAGGCCGGCATCGTCGCGCATCTGCCGCGGCTGCAGCGGACGCTTGGCCCAGCCGAAGCGCGAGGCGCCCTGCTCGTAGCAGGCGCGCAGCGCCTTGGAGGAGAACGGCCGCCCCGTCATCGGCTCGACCTCGGCGTAGTTCTTCAGGCGGAAAGCGAGCGGATCCATGCCGCAGGCCCAGGCCATCTCGTCGATCGCGCTCTCGAGCGCGATCGAGCCGGTCGCCTCGCCCGGCGCGCGCATGAACAGCGGCGTGCCGGTGTTGACGCGCACGGCATCGTGCGAGGTGCGGATCGCGGGCGCCGCGTAGAGCGTGTGCGAGGCATCGGCGGCGGGCTCGTAGAAATCGTCGAAGGTGCTCGACACGGTTCGCGCGTGATGATCGAGCGCAGTCAGGCGGCCCTCGCCATCGGCGCCGAGGCGCAGGCGTTGGCGCGTCGGCGCCCGGTGGCCGACCGGGCCATACATCTGCTCGCGGCGGAGCACCAGCTTGACTGGCCTGCCGACCAGCTTCGCCGCCATCACGCCGAGGATCTGCGGCCCGGTCAGGAAGCCCTTCGAGCCGAAGCCGCCGCCGAGGAACGGGCTGCGGATGTGAATCTTCTCCGGCGCGAGGCCAAACAGCTCGGCGACGCGGCCGCGAGCCATCACCATGGCCTGGCTCGGCGTGTCCAAGAAGAGCTTGTCACCCTCCCAGCGCGCCACGATCGCGTGCGGCTCCATGGCATTGTGATATTGCGGCGGCGTCTCGTAGATCGCGTCGATCTGCTTGTCGGCCGCGGCGAGGCCCGCCTCGACATCGCCGCGATGGCTTTCCGTGGGATTACCGACGCCGACGACCGGCGGCACGAAGCTCTCGCCGGCATCGAGGCCGACCAGCGCAGGCTGCACCTCGTAACGTGGGGCCAGCAGCGCGGCGCCTTCCGTCGCGGCCTCCAGCGTTTCAGCGATCACGACCGCAATCGCCTGATTGGCGTAGCGGACCTCATTGCTCTGCAACACCTCCATCCGGAATACGAACGGATTGGTCTTGAGGTCGGGGTCGATCGCGAGCGCTGGCTTGTGATCGGGCGTCATGACGTCGACGACGCCGGGATGGCGTTTTGCGGCAGCGACATCGAGCGAGACCACACGGCCCCGCGCAATGCTCGAGACGGCCATCACGGCAAACAGCATGCCGGGCGGATGATTGTCCGCGGCATAGCTTGCCTGCCCCGTCACCTTGAGGATGCCGTCACGGCGGGTCAGCGGCTGGCCGATATTCGAGCCGTGCCTGAGATGGGCGGGCGCACTGGTCAAATTGAGCTCAGACATGGAGGGCTCCGGACGTCGAGGCAAAGGGAGAAGCCGGCAGCGCGGGGATACGCGCGGGCGTGCCGGCGGCGGCCAAGGTCAGCGCGCGCACGACGATGCGGCGCGCGAGCTCGATCTTGAAGGCGTTGTCGCCGGACGGTTTTGCGCCCTCGAGCGCACGCCGGGCCGCCTCCTGGAACGCGTCCGCCGCCGGCGCAACGCCCTTGAGGACGTCTTCCGCTGCGCGAGCGCGCCAGGGTTTTGCGGCGACGCCGCCGAGCGCGAGCCGTGCTTCCGCGATCCTGCCGTTCTCGATCCGCAGCGCGGCCGCAGCCGAGACGACGGCAAAGGCATAGGAGGTGCGCTCGCGGACCTTGAGGTAACGCGCATGCGCGGCAAAGCCGCGCGCGGCGGCCGGCAGGCGTACCGCGACGATGAGATCGCCAGGCTCGAGCACCGACTCGCGCTCGGGCGCATCGCCCGGCAGGCGGTGCAGCTCGTCCAGCGCGATTTCGCGCCGGCCGTCTCTGCCCTCGATCTCGACGATGGCATCGAGCGCGACCAGCGGCACGCAGAAGTCGGAGGGGTGCGTGGCGATGCAGCTCTCGCTCCAGCCGAGCACGGCATGGCTGCGGTTCTCACCGTCGCGCGCGTCGCAGCCGGAGCTAGGTGCGCGCTTGTTGCAGCGGCTGGCGGTGTCGTAGAAATACGCGCAGCGCGTCCGTTGCAACAAATTGCCGCCGACGGTGGCGGCATTGCGCAATTGAGCCGACGCTCCGGAGAGCAGCGCTTCGGCCACGGCGGGATAGGACCGCGCGAAGTCCACATCATGGGCGAGATCGGCATTGCGCACCAGCGCGCCGATGCGCAATGACCCGTCCGAGAGGGTCTCGATCTGATCGAGCCCATCGAGATGCGTGACGTCGACCAGCCGGTCCGGACGGCTGACGCCGCCCTTCATCAGGTCGAGCAGGTTGGTGCCGGCTGCAAGAAACACCGCGCCCGGCTGGGCCGCGGCAGCAACGGCTTCAGTGACCGTGGCCGGCCTGACATAGTCGAACGGTTTCATGCGGAGCGCCTCTGATTGGTCTCGTCCATCTGTCCTTGCGCGTCCAGCACGGCATCGACGATGCCGACGTAAGCGCCGCAGCGGCACAGATTGCCGCTCATGCATTCGCGGACGCGCTCGGGATCGTTGCCGGCCTGGCCTTCTCTGATCATGCCGATCGCGCTCATGATCTGGCCCGGCGTGCAGAAGCCGCATTGAAAGCCGTCATGTGCGATGAAGGCGGCCTGCACGGGATGGAGCTGGTCGCCGCGCGCGAGGCCTTCGATGGTGAGGATGTCGGCCCCGTCATGACTGATGGCGAGCGCGAGGCAGGAATTGATGCGCTTGCCGTCGACCAGGATGGTGCAGGCGCCGCATTGGCCGCGGTCGCACCCCTTCTTGGTTCCGGTCAGATGAAGGCGCTCACGCAGGAGATCGAGCAGCGTGACGCGCGGATCGTCGAGGACGAAATCGCGCCGCGCACCGTTCACGGTGAGGCTGATGGAGTGGTTCATACAAGGCTCCGATCAGATTTGGACATGAGTCATCGCGCAGCGCGCCACCGCCGTGGCCGCTGTCGAATAGCGCCGTCCGAACACGATGCGTCCGACGCTTGATCGGAAGATACGGAGGCAGCCTCCGCTTAACAAGCGGCGGCGCGGAAAAATCTGGAATTCGTCAAAAGCGCGTGCGTCACCAACGCGATGCAGCCCTGCGCGGGTCCGGCGAGGGTTCAATCTAACCAATTCGTGATCTACATTGCGCGCCATGGACGACCACACCGACCAGACCCGCAAACCCCGCGCCGATGCCGTGCGCAATCGCGAGCGCGTGCTCGAAGCGGCAAAGCTGGTGTTCAGCGCGGGCGGTTCGGAGGCGAGCCTGGAAGCGGTGGCCAAGCGCGCCGGGGTCGGCATCGGCACGCTGTATCGGCATTTCCCGACGCGCGAGGCCTTGTTCGAGGCGGTGTACCGCCGCGAGGTCGAGCAGCTCAGCGAGCTGGCCGAGCAATTGAAGAATGCCAAGGATCCGGTCGAGGCGCTGCGGCGCTGGCTGCGATCAGGGGTCGAGTTTGTTGCGACCAAGAAGGGGATGATGGCAGCGCTCGCGCTCGCGGTGCAGAGCGGGTCGGAGCTGCATGCTTTCTCCTTCGAGCGTCTGACCAAGGCGATCGGCTCGCTGCTGGACCGCGCCATCGCAGCCGGCGAGATGCGCGCCGACATCAGCCCGGAGGATCTGCTGCGCGCCTTCTTCGGCATGTGCTACGTGCACGACCAGCCCGGCTGGCAAGCGACGGCGCTGCGCCTGCTCGACGTGTTCGTCGACGGCTTGCGCGTGCCGCCGCCCAGCAAGGCCCGCTCGTCGATGACGACAAAGCCTGCGACGAAGCGAAAGGGCTAGGCTGGAGCTTGCCAATGGGAGCCGCTGACCCCGAGCGGACTTCGCTAAACATGGAACTGTTGTCACCTAATCCGATTTAAAGGATCATTTGATACATCGCTTCGACTTGCGACATGGCAGGTTCAGGCATGGCGCCAGTTCTCAATTTGCCCCGGCTCACCAATTCGCTCAGACAGGATCGTCTGGCGCTTCAACGTGCCCGCGAGGTCGTGGCGGAGGCGACCGAGGTGCTTCAACGCTGTCCAAAGCCGGATACGTTTCTAGGCCGTAAGACTCAAGAGCCGTTTCCGAATGAGGACGAAACAAAGTTGACCAGGGTGGCGCAGCGTTCAAGCCGCGAGCCGTTTCCAAGAACGTAAAGGCTTCATTAACACGCCTGAATGCACTTCCGGGCCGTGGCAGGCATATCGGCCTCATCGGAAAACCGGATTAGACAATGCTGGCCAGACCAGATGCTAGAGCGAGCCGATGGATGCGAAAAGCTTGCTGACCTAACGCGCGACAACGTGGTGGTCCATAGCCTGCGCGAAGCCGCCCGGCAATGGCGAGCCATGGCCGTGCAGCAGGACTTGCTGGAGCGCGAACCGACCTGTCGCAGATCCGTAACCGCTCTGATTAGAGCAACTTCAAAGGATTGCTGCGCCGAGTTTGCTGAGATAACTTGCCTGTCATCACCGGCCAAGGCCGTGCCGTAGGCGTCGGTGGCTGAGAGACCAATCGTGCTCCCGCCTGCATCTATGCATGGGAGCGACAAATGGATCGCGCCATGGCGCTTCGCCATCTGGCGGAAGCCGAAGAGCACATTTCACTGGCTGACCGACACCTTTCCGAGCAGGAGGTTCGAATTGCGGACCTTGAGCTTTCGGGGCACGACACGAGCTTGGCTCGCGCTATCGGCGAAACATTTCGGCTGACACTGGCGCGGCACCTCGCGCACCGCGATCACATTTTGAGAGAGCTGATACCGTAGCTCTCGGCCCGTGCTTTCGAACATCCCTTCGATCAAAACGCCAACTATGGCGCAGTATGATCTCGCCATCGGCACTAAACAGGGTAGCGCCATTTCAACGCGACGCAGGAATCAGCTTCTGGCCGATCGGCGACTTGCACGACCTCTGATGTTTGTGCCGCCGTCAGTTCAGCTGTCCTGACGCGCCGCTGGCGTTATAGGCCGCCTCGCCCTTCCCAGTAGGTTGGCGTTCCATAATACCGGTGAGTTCGCGTTTCCCAGTCTCGATCTTCCCAGGAGTCATCGCTGAACTCAGGCGCATCCCTCAGCTGTTGCTCGGTGATATTGGTTCGAAAGCCGGCAAGCGACGTGTCATATGTCAGAGCGCCCCAGGGAATGGGGTAGTGGCTGTGACCCAAGCCCACAAATCCACCAAAGCTCATGACCGCATAAGCCACGCGGCCTGACACCTTGTCGATGATGAGGTGATCAATCTCGCCGATATTCGTCCCATCTGCTCCATAGACCTCGGTACCCTCAATGTCCTCGCTTGAGATGCAGTGATGATCCGGATGGGCTGTTGCACGGGCCATGACTTTGCTCCCTGATAAGGTGGTTTTGCCGGCTTAACTCGGCCATCGCGGAGCCGTTCCTGTCAAACTAAGGAGAACATGTCGCAGCTGCCTGCTCTTTGTGTCGCTGTCCCGGATGAGTGGGCATCTGGAGCATCCAAGCCCAGCGCGTGATTTCTGAGTGCACGCCCTGGCGCCGCAGATGTGCTAGCATCGCCTCCGCCGGGATACTCAACGCGGAGCCTGCCATGCGCATCGCAGCCTTGCTGGTCGCTCTCATTGTTGCCTGTCATCACGTTTCGGCGTTTGCCGGCGATGTCGCGGCGGCCCAGAGCGTCATCCGCGCCCAGGAGCAGGCCTTCGTTCGCGACGATGCGACGGCCGCTTATTCCTATGCTGCACCGGCGATCAAGGAGATCTTTCCCGCACCCGACATCTTCATGTCCATGGTGCAGAACGGCTACGCGCCGGTCTATCGTCACAAGAGTTTCGAATTTGGCGAGAGCAAGAGCGATGGCGGCTGGATCGCCCAGCGCGTCCATATCATCGATGCCAATGGCGAGGCCTGGGAGGCGCTCTACACACTCGAGCAGCAGGGCGACGGCAGCTACAAGATCACCGGCTGCTCGCTGCTGAAGGCGGGACAGGCCGTTTAAAGCATGATCCGGAAAGGGTGCAGCGGTTTTCCGAAAAGATCATGCTCGCACTTTTAAGTGGCAAAGCCCGGGCCGGTCTTGACCGAGCCCGTCCGCGCGCGGATCAAGAGCAGCACGACGATGCCGATGTTCAGCGCATTCCAGGCGACGCCGTTGGCGAACGCTGCGGCATAGGAGCCGGTGGCATCGAATATGACGCCGGACACCCAGCCGCCGAAGGACATGCCGAACACGGACGCAAAGATCACGATGCCGACGCGGGTCGCGGCCTCGCTCGCCGGCATCGCCTCGCGCACGATGATGGCATAGCTCGGCACGATGCCGCCCTGGAACAGGCCGAACATCGCGGAGATCAGATAGAGCGAGGTCAGGCTGTCGAAGAACAGATAGAACACCAGCGCAAAGCCCTGCGCCAGCGATCCCACCAGCAGCGTGTAGATGCCGCCGATCTTGTCGGCGAGGTAGCCCGAGCCGATCCGGCTGACGATGCCGCAGCCCATCATCAAGGACAGCATCTCGGCGCCGCGCGCGACGCCATAACCGAGATCGCCGCAATAGGCGACGATGTGCACCTGCGGCATCGCCATCGCCACGCAGCAGGAGATGCTGGCAATCGAGAGCAGCACGGTCAGCGTGTTCGTCGACAGCCTGAGATCGACCCGGGGCGGCGGTGCGTTGGCATGATCGTGAACCGTATCGCGGCCCATCTGTGCGCGCAGGATCAGCACTAGCACCGTCATCAGGCCGGCGCAGACGATGCCGATGCCGATATGGGTATAGCGCCAGCCGATCTCCTGCGTGCCCCAGCTCACGATCGGCGGCCACATCGCGCCGGCGACATAATTGCCGCTGGCGACGATGGTCACCGCCAGTCCGCGATAGCGTTCGAACCAATGCGAGGCTTCGGCCATCAGCGGCGCAAAGGTCGCGGAGGTGCCGAGCCCGATGAAGAAATAAGCCGCCACAAACTGCCAGAGCTGGCCCGACAGCCCGGCGAGCACATTGGCAATGCCGAGGAAGGCGATGCTGATCGCCATCGCCGGCACGATGCCGAACCGGTCGGTGATCTTGCCGGCGATCACACCGCCAAGCCCGAAGCCGAACATCATCATGGTGAAGGCCAGCGACACCGCGCCGCGCGTGGCAGCGAATTCGGCCTGCACGATCGGAATCACGACCACCACCGCCCACATGCCGACGGCGCCGATCGAGCCGATCAGAAGCGCAATGACGAGCCGCATCCAGGCCTGACGAGAATCAGGGCTGAACGAATGAGGCGTCTGTCCTGTATGATTGGGCGCGAGCACGGCCGGAACATGGCCCGCGGATTGCCACAGGGTCAAGCAGCGAGCCGCGATATTGGGCATGCGCGGTGCACTGCGGTAAGAAGGCGCTTGGCGAACGCGCGTTTTGACACTAGTTTGCAATCAGCGTGTGCGACACTGCCGCGCGAGGAGCCCGTTGGCGGGATGTTGCTGCGTTTGACACGATCGATGCGGATCAGGGTGGGGCGGATCATCGCCCTCGCCTATCTGTTCTGCGTGCTCGCGCCAGCCGCAAGCCTGGCCTTTGGCAGTGCTGCGCCCTGCCTTGGCGAGGCTTCGGCCGACGTCGTTCCGGCGCATCACCATATGGCTGCGGGCCATGGCGATGTTCCGCACGAGCATGCAGGAATCCCTTCGCAGACCGCCGCGAAGGACGCACCTGCTTCGAATCATCATGACGGCAAGGGAACAGTGGGCCCCTGCTGTGCGATGATGTGCGTCAGCGCGCTGCCGGCCGATCTGCCCAGCGTCGCCATGCCGGTCCGGCCGATATCGACCTGTGCGCCCGAGATCGTGCCCAGCCTGCACAGCGCCGCGCCGCCCCAGCACTACCGTCCCCCCATCGCCTGATCTGACACGACGGCGTCGGTTTCGATGCGCGCTTCTGCGCGCGCGAACCTGTGGTCTCCAGATCAGGAATTAAGACATGGTTGCGCTTTCCGGGGCGAAATCTGCCGCATCTGCGGTGGGTGATCGACACTCACGTTTCATTTGGCTGCTGCTGGCCTTGGGTGCCCTGTCCGGCTGCATGCCGGCAACAACGCACATGGCCAGCGCGGATCCCGCCGATCCCGCGGCGAAGGTGGCCCCCGTCGGCTATCGCTCGACCATCGCGCCCTATACCAGCCTGCGGCCTGCGACGCCGGCACCATGGCGTGGCCGCAACGAGGCGGTGACGCCGCAGCCGAAGCAAGAGCGGTAGGAGCGCGCCATGACACCCCACCTTGCGCGAGGCCTGCTCGTCATCGCCGCGCTCAGCATGTCCGGCTGCGCCGCGTTCTCGCCCGACGGCGGCATGACCGACGTCTCGGATCTGACGAGCCGGACCATCAACAAGGACGTCGCCTTCGTGCGCTCGGCCGAGGGCGCCGCCGCGGTCGACGCCCGTGTCCGCCAGCTGCTCTCGCGCACGCTCAGCGTCGACGCCGCCGTGCAGATCGCGCTGCTCAACAACAAGGGACTGCAGGCCGCCTACAACGAGCTGGCGCTGGCGGAGACCGAGCTGGTCGAGCAGAGCCTGCCGGCCAATCCGGTGTTCGCGGTCTCGCGCATCACCGGCAATGGCGCCAGCGAGATCGAGCGCCAGGTGGTCGGCGACATCCTCGCGCTCGCCACCCTGCCGTTCCGGTCCGAGATCGCCCGCGAACGCTTCCGCGGAGCGCAGCTGCGCGCCGCGCTGGCGACGCTGCGGCTCGCCTCGGACGTGCGCCGCGCCTATGTCCGCACTGTCGCCGCCAATGAGATGGTGGGGCTGCTGACCGACGCGAAGGCCACGGCGGAATCGACCGCACAGCTCGCGCTCAAGCTCGGCGAGACCGGCTCGCTCAACAAGCTCGACCAGGCCCGCGAGCAGGTGTTCTATGCCGAGACCACCGCCGACCTCGCCAGCGCGCGACAGGCAGCGGGAAGCGCGCGCGAAAGGCTGGCGCGCCTCATGGGGCTGTGGGACGACGGTCTCGACTTCCGCCTGCCCAATCAACTGCCGCCGCTGCCGCGCCGGCCGCTGGCCCTCCCCACGATCGAGGCCGATGCGGTCGCGCATCGCCTCGACCTGCAGGTCGCGCGGCTTGAGCTGGCCGCGCTGGCGAAGGCGCTGAACCTCACCGAGGCGACGCGCTTTGTGACGCTGCTCGATATCGCCGGCATCTCCCGCCGCACCCAGGATCCGGAGGGGCCGCCGTTCCGCGAGCGCGGCTTCGACCTGCAGTTCCAGATTCCGATCTTCGACGGCGGCGAGGTGCGCGTGCGCCAGGCCGCCGAGACCTACAACCTCGCGTTCAATCGCCTGACCGAGCGGGCCGTCAATGTGCGCTCCGAGGCGCGCGACGCCTATCGCGTCTACCGCTCCACTTACGACATCGCCGGCCACTACCAGCGCGAGATCATCCCGTTGCGAAAGATCATCACCGAGGAGATGCAGCTGCGCTTCTCCAGCATGCAGGTCGACATCTTCGCGCTGCTCACCGAAGCGCGGCAGCGCCTCGCGGCGCTGCGCGGCGCGATCGACGCCAGGCAGAGATTCTTCCTCGCCCAGGCCGATCTGCAGACCGCAGTCAACGGCGGCGGTCTGCCCGCCGCCGTAGGCGACAATCCAACCAATGTCGCCTCGGCAGTTCCTGCCGAAGGCGGCGGCCACTAAAGACGGAGGTCAAGATGTTTTCCCGCCGAGGATTTTTAGGCACCGCCGCGCTTGTTGGCGCATCGGCCATTCAAGGCCGCGTCCAGGCCGCGTCTATCCCGGAAGCGCCCACCATGGACAAGGTGGTGATGCAGCCGCCGCTGCATCCGAGCAGCGGCCCGGATTATCGACCCGTGGTCACGCTGAACGGCTGGTCGCTGCCGTTCCGCATGAACGGCGACTGGAAGGAGTTCCATCTCGTCGCCGAGCCGGTGGTGCGGGAATTCGCCGAGGGCATGAAGGTGAATTTGTGGGGCTACAACGGGCAATCGCCGGGCCCGACCATCGAGGCCGTCGAGGGCGACAAGGTCCGCATCTTCGTCACCAACAGACTGCCCGAATACACCACGGTCCACTGGCACGGCATGATCATCCCGAGCGGCATGGACGGCGTCGGCGGATTGACCCAGCCGCACATCCAGCCGGGCAAGACCTTCGTCTACGAGTTCGAGATGAAGAAGAGCGGAACCTTCATGTACCACCCGCATTCCGACGAGATGGTGCAGATGGCGATGGGCATGATGGGCATGTTCATCGTGCACCCGCGTGACCCGAGTTTCCGCGCCGTCGACCGCGACTTCGTGTTCGTGATGAGCACTTATCGCGTCGACCCCGGCACCTACCTGCCGCACGTCAATGAGATGACGGACTTCAACATGTGGACCTGGAACGCGCGGGTCTTTCCCGGAATCGATCCGCTGCCGGTCAGGCTCGGCGACAAGGTGCGCGTGCGCATCGGCAATCTCAGCATGACCAACCATCCGATCCATTTGCATGGCCACAGCTTTGCGGTGACCTGCACCGATGGCGGCTGGATTCAAGAGAGCGCGCAGATCCCGGAGACGACCACCGACGTCCCGGTCGGCGCCATCAGGGTGTTCGACGTGCTCGCCGACAATCCCGGCGACTGGGCGTTCCATTGCCACAAGTCGCACCACACCATGAATTCGATGGGACACGACGTGCGCAACCTGATCGGCGTGTCGCGCAAGGACCTCGCCAAGGCCGTCGGCAAGCTCGCGCCCGACGGCATGGCCATGGGCTCGACCGGCATGGCGATGGGCAACATGGAGATGCCTGCTCCCGACAACACGCTGCCGATGATGACCGGCACCGGCCAGTTCGGGCCGATCGAGATGGGCGGCATGTTCACCGTGATGAAGATCCGCGAGGACCTCGCGCGCGACGATTACCGCGATCCCGGTCCGTACAAATTCCCGAAAGGCACTGTCGCCTACGAAGTCGCCGCACCCACCCCGGAGCCAGCGCGGCAGAAATCCGGCAGTCCGCCGATGAAGCACAAGATGTGAGCGTTTCGATGAACCACCAACCGGAGACCACGATGAAGACCACGATCAGGCTCGCCCTCGCGCTGGCTGCGCTTTCCACCGCGCCAGCCTTTGCGCACGACAAGCACGGGCACGGAAACTATTCAGCCGGCGAGCCCGGCGATCCCAAGAAGCCCGCGCGCACCATCGAGATCCTGATGAACGAGATGGACTACACGCCCGCGAAAATCGAGGTGAAGCGCGGCGAGCAGATCCGATTCGTGCTGCGCAATGTCGGCAAGGAGGACCACGAATTCCTGCTGGCCACGACCAAGGAGAACCTCGCGCATGCGGATCAGATGAAGAAGCATCCGCACATGGAGCACGACGAGCCCAATGCGGCGCGGCTTGCCCCAAAAAAGACGACCGAGATCCTCTGGAAGTTCAGCAAGCGCGGCACCTTCGAATATTCGTGCCTCATTCCCGACCATCGCGAGTACGGCATGGTCGGCCAGGTCACCGTGAAGTAACGCGAAAGGAGATCCACATGAACCGCATCATCCGTATCGCTTCGGCGCTGGCGCTGACCGTCGGCCTTGCGACTGCAACCCTCGCCGCCGAAGGCGCGGCGATCAGCGGCGAGGTGAAGAAGATCGACGAAGGCGCCGGCAAGATCACGCTCAAGCACGGACCGGCGAAGAGCCTCGGCATGGAGGACCCCATGACCATGGTCTATCGGGTCAAGGATCCCGCCATGCTCAAGCAGGTGAAGGTCGGCGACAAGATCACCTTCGAGGCCGAGGAAGCGGCGTCGGGCTACACGGTGACCAAGATGCAGAAGGCGAAGTAGGGCAGCCTCGCCTGCCCGTCATTCCGGGGCGCGCCTCTTGGCGCGAGCCCGGAATCCATTTCACCACCATACCTGCGGCCCGATGGATTCCGGGCTCGATGCTCCGCATCGCCCCGGAATGACAACCCGCCCCCGAAACACCAGGTCTGAGCTCCTCCCACCCCCTCCGTTAACGCTTTGCTAACCATACACCGGGCAAAAATTGCCGGGTGAAGTCGAGTGTCGTCAGCCGCGTAGAACGGGAGCTCCCGTGGACGCCAGTGCGGTGCCTCACTTTCGGAACGGCGGCCCGTCGGCCGCCGCGCAGACGTTTGGGGCGCGCGGACGGCAGGCGCGCGGGGAGGCAGCTACCATGGTCGACGTCACCGCGGGACAGGGCGTAGGCGGCGCGAAGCCCGGCATCCCCTCCCTCAACGAGATCGTCACCGTGCTCAAGCGCGGCGACATCGCGCTGGCGCTCGGCGTTCTCATCATCCTCGTGGTGCTGATCCTGCCGCTGCCGGCGATCGTGCTGGACCTGTTCCTCGCGATCTCGATCACGCTCTCGATCCTGATCCTGATGACCTCGCTGTTCATCCAGGCGCCGCTGGAATTCTCCGCCTTCCCGACCGTCCTGCTGATCTCGACCATGCTGCGCCTGTCGCTCAACATGGCCTCGACCCGCCTGATCCTGACGCACGGCCACGAGGGCACGGCTGCCGCCGGTCACGTCATCGAAGCCTTCGGCAACTTCGTGATGGGCGGCAATTTCGTCATCGGCATCATCGTCTTCGCCATCCTGATCATCGTCAATTTCGTCGTCATCACCAAGGGTTCGGGCCGCATCGCCGAAGTCGCCGCGCGCTTCCATCTCGACGCCATGCCCGGCAAGCAGATGGCGATTGACGCCGACCTTTCCGCCGGCCTGATCGACGAGAAGGTCGCCAAGGAGCGGCGCAAGGAGCTGGAGGACGAGAGCGGCTTCTTCGGCGCCATGGACGGTGCCTCGAAGTTCGTCCGGGGCGACGCCATCGCCGGCCTCTTGATCGTCTTCATCAACGTCGTCGGCGGCATGATCATCGGCGTCGCGCAGCAGGGCATGTCCTTCGCCGACGCCGGCCGTACCTACACGCTGCTGACCGTCGGTGACGGCCTCGTCACCCAGGTGCCGGCGCTGATCGTCTCGACCGCGGCCGGCCTGCTCGTCTCCAAGGCCGGCGTCTCCGGCGCGGCCGACAAGGCGCTGATGAAGCAGTTCTCAGGCTATCCGCAGGCGCTGGCGATGTCCTCGGCGGTGATGCTGGTGCTGGCGGCGCTGCCGGGCATTCCGACCCTTCCGTTCCTCGCGCTCGGCGCCGGCGCCGGCGCGCTGGCCTGGAACGCCCGCAACCGCAATCGGGTGGCGGCCAAGGCCGAAGCAGCCGTTCATGCGGCGCCCGCGCCGGGAACGCCGGGTGCGCCAGGCGCTGCCGCGACCGACGAGCCGATCTCGGCCGCGCTCAAGATCGACGACCTCAAGATCGAGCTCGGCTACGCCCTGCTGCCGCTGGTCAACGGCCCCGACGGCACCGACCGCCTCACCGAGCAGATCAAGGCGCTGCGCCGCTCGCTCGCGATCGAGATGGGCTTCGTGATGCCGGCGGTGCGCATCCTCGACAACGTCCAGCTCGAGGCCAACACCTACATCATCAAGATCAAGGAGGTCGACGCCGGCACCGGCAAGATCTGGCCGAACCAGTTCATGGTCATGGATCCCGGCGGCAGCCAGGTGCAGGTGCCCGGCATCCACACCACCGAGCCGACCTTCGGCCTGCCCGCAACCTGGGTCGATGCCAGCCTCAAGGAAGAGGCCTCGCTCAAGGGCTACACGGTCGTCGACGCCGCGACCGTGCTCTCGACCCATCTCACCGAGCTGCTCAAGGCCAACATGTCGGACCTGTTGTCCTACGGCGAGGTGCAGAAGCTGCTCAAGGAGCTGCCGAAGGAGCAGAGCGAGCTGGTCAAGGACATCGTCCCGGGCCAGGTCACGGTCTCCGGCATCCAGCGCGTGCTGCAGCTGCTGCTCGCCGAGCGCATCTCGATCCGCGACCTCTCCACCATCCTCGAAGGCATCGCGGATTCGCTCGCCTTCTCGCGCAACCCCGCGACCATGGTCGAGCACGTCCGCGCCCGCCTAGCGCGGCAGATCTGCGCGCAGAACACCTCTTACGCCGGCTATCTGCCGCTGATCGCGCTGTCGGCGAAATGGGAGCAGGCTTTTGCCGAATCCATCATCGGCCAGGGCGAGGAGCGGAGCCTTGCCATGCAGCCCTCGAAACTTTCGGAATTCATGACCGCCGTGCGCGAGGCTTTCGAGCGCGCCGCCCGCGAGGGCGAGGCGCCGGTGCTGGTCACCTCCGCTTCCATTCGGCCCTTCGTGCGCTCGCTGGTGGAACGGTTCCGGGCCCAGACCACCGTGCTGTCGCAGGCGGAAATCCACCCCAGGGCGAGGCTGAAAACCGTCGGAAGCATCTGATTTGCCTTAAGAAGCCGTGTGTTTTTCAGCCACAGGCAAATGGTTTTTGAGTTCCTGGCGCCTTGTCGACCAAGGCCTCAAAAAGCCGGCGATAGGCTCATTACGGCTTTGAAATAATTATATAAAAGAACGATCAAGGGTCGCCTTTGATCGCGATCTATCACGTCCTATCACGCCCTTGTGATGGCCCCTTGGGAACGAATCCCCCCGATACTAGGTTGATGGGCACCGGAAGCATGAACCTGCCTCAAACGGCTGGCGACTACTTCGGGTAGATGGCGGCAGGAGGCTTCCATGAACCACTCGATCTACAGCGCAGATCGCGCGACCCATTTGAAAATCGTGGTCGTCGCCCTCGTCGCAGGGGTTGCGGTGGCTGGCCTCGGCATCACGGCACGTTCGGGTTCGGATGAAGGCCTGACCCAGACCGCCCACGTCATCAAGGCCGGGAAGCCGGTCGTTGTCACCAGTTCGAACGCGTCCCTCGTTCGCTAAGGAGATCTGACGAGTTTTGTGAATTCACGCGGCTCTTTACCAGCCCCCCAAAGTCGCCACGTGGATATGTAGACGACCCCAACCCCAAGTCGACTACAGAAAGCGCCCGCCCCCCACGGGCGCTTTCCCATTTCTGGTACCTCGTCATTGCGAGCGCACGCGCGTCCAATTCGTCATTGCGAGCGCAGCGAAGCAATCCAGACTGCCTCCGCGGAAAGACTCTGGATTGCTTCGCTGCGCTCGCAATGACGGAGCAAGCGGCACGCCGTCGCCAACTATCGCGCTCCGTAAGTCGGCGGCGGCGCCTGCACGGTCGGGGCGGCGGCAGCGAACAGCTCGTCCTTGCGTCCCGAGAGCGGCGGATAGATGCGCTTGCGGTTGATGGTCTGTTTGGTCGCCTTCGCGGCCGCGCCGGTGGCACGGACCTCGCGATTCCATCCTTCGGTATAGAGCGCGCCCCAGCCGCCGAGGTCGAGCACGGTCACGTACCAGTCGATCCGCAGCGGCAGCATGGGCAGGCCGACGAGATCGGCGACCACGTTGTGGCCGGCGAAGCGGCCCATGGGACGGGCGAACTGGCAGGACATCACGGTCGGATGCAGCCCGTCGATCACGCTCGACGCAACATCGCCGGCCGCGAACACGCCGCCGACATCGGCCACACGCATGAAGGGATCGACGAGCAGGCGCCCGAGCGAATCGCGCCCGCCCGGAAAGCTCGCCGCCAAAGGGCTTGCCCGCATGCCCGCGCACCAGATCACCGTCCGTGCCGGAATGAATTCGCCCGAGCTCAGGCGCATGCCCGCGGCCTCGATCGCGGCGACACGCACGCCGAGCCGCGTCTCGATGTCGAGCGAAGCCAGGGCCGTCTCGATCACCGGGCGCGCGTTCGCGCCGATGCTGGCGCCGACGCTCGGATTGGGATCGACCAGGATGATGCGGCGGCTGCCGGTGATCCCTGCGCGCGCCAACCGGTCCGGCATCTCAGCTGCGACTTCGATGCCGGTGAAGCCGGCGCCGACCACGACCACCGTTGAATGGCCCGGAGACGGCGCGCTGCGTCCGAGCGAAACCAGATGATCTTCAAGGCGGAGCGCCGCGGCATAGGTGTCGACGTCGAAGGCGTGTGCGGCCAGGCCGGGAATGTCGGGACGCATCACCGCGCTGCCGAGCGCCAGCACCAGGCGGTCGTAGTGCAGCGTCTCCGCGCCGGCGCTGGTGACGAGCGAGATTTCGCGCCGGGCCGGATCGGCGGCCTCGACCTCGCCAAGGCCGTGGCTGACGCCGATCGGATCGAGCAGTTGCGGAAGCGGAAGCGCGACCTCGGCGAGATCGGCCTCGTAATTGCGCACGCGGATATTGTGATAGGGATTGCGGTCGACGAGACGGATCTCGACGTCGCGATCGCTCGCACCGATCTCCTCGCGCTTGCGCGCGGCGCCAATGGCCGCCCACAACCCCGCAAACCCGGCGCCGAGCACGACGATACGCGCCATCTCCGCCTACTGCACTTTCCCGAGGAAACCTGCGGCCTGCCCGCGGAGACAGACTAGCGCAACAACAGGCGCCGACCAAATGCGGCGGCGTCCGCGCCGCTGCACAAAATCGCGATTTATGCCTCGCGCAGCTCCGACGGCGTCGCGCCAAAGCGCTTGCGGAAGGCGCGGTTGAAGTACGACAGATCGGAGAAGCCGGAGGAATGCGCGATGTCGCTGATCTTGCGCATCCTGGCGCGGGGATCGCCGAGCAGCTTGCGCGCGTGGAGCAGGCGCTGCTCCAGCACGAATTCGGTGAAGGTCGTGCCGGCCTGCTCGAACAGGCGCTGGGCCTGGCGCGGGCTCAAGCCCGAGCGCGTCGCAACTTCGGCGAGGCAGAGATCGTTGCGGCCGAGTGCGGCCATCACGTCGGCGCGCATGAGATCGAGGCGCGCCGCCGCCTGCCCGCGACCGCGGGCGCGGCTTGCGTGCTCGGCATCGGTGCCGAGCAGGAGACCGACGAGATCGACCATGTGCTGCGCGGTCAGGCGCTGGCCGACCGCATCGAGATGCGGCGCGTGATTGGCGGCGATCGCGTGGTAGCGGAAGATGGTCTCGGCGACCGCGCCGTCGACTAGCACCTGCGAGAGCTTGTCCTCGGCGCGCGGATTAATGTCGAGCAGCGCACGGCGCGGCATGCGAATGCTGGTGAAGCGGTCGGCCTCGGTGTGGCCGACGGTCCCGGTCACGCTCATGTCGACGAGCACCATCTGGGCGGGCGCGAGCTCGACGGTGTGGCCGTTCTGCCCGACGCGGACGAGCCCTGCGTGGGCCGCGATCAGGACGAGATCGTCGCTGCCGTCGGCAAGTTGGCTCTGCGTGCGGGAATATTGCGCCGAGGCGCCTTCCGGAATGGCGAGCGTGATGTTGTCGACGACGCTGATCTGCAGCCGGCAATCGATGCTGTCGCCATGGCTCGGCCCGATATCGAGGCCGCAGCGACCGACGGCCCGCTCGCGCCAATGCTCGAAGGCCGGACCGTGCGGCAGGCCTGCATATTGGTGAAGGAAGATGCCCGGCGTTCTCGCTGCATCCATCTGATTTTCTCGCCCTTTCCGGCATCAATCGCGTTCAAATTCCGGGAATTTGACGCCGTGGACCGAGGCGAGGTTCAAATCGAGGGCGGATTCGGGAGCACTTGTCGGGCTGCGACAGCGGGATGGACCGTGGCGACAGTCGCCGTGGCACCTATTTTTGCGCGGGCGCCTGCGGTTGGGCCGGCGGCACGGTCTCGATCAGCTTGCCGGAAAACACCGGGGCGGAGGTCGGCTGGCCGTTCGGCGAGCCGCCCGCCTGCTCGATGGTGACGGCGAAGGTCGCGCTATTGACGACCTCGGCATCGTAGGAGGCGAGCAGTGGACGCGCGGTGAAATCGCCGGCGCCGATCACGCCGAGCGAGCGCGGGCGCGGCAGCTTGTCCGAGATCAGCCAGAGCTCGAAGCTCTTGCCGGGCTCCGGCGTCGCGCCGACCTTCCGCACCGTGAAATTCCGCGTCGCGCCATCGATGGTGAGGATGAAGGCGGGACCGCCGCCCTGGCCCTGCAGCAGCGCGACATATTGCGCGGAGGCGGCGAGCGGCGCGGCCGGCGTCTTCACCTCGACCGTCTGGATGCGCGGCGGGGGACGCAAAGCGCCCGGCAGCGCGTCGGGCAGCAAGATCTGCAGCGACAGCGTTACGAGCAGCGCGGCCGCGAGCGCGCCAATGGCGGAAGCGATGGTGCGCCAGCGCTTCACCCGTCTCTCGAGACGAATCACATTGCTGTCGTCGACCACCGGCGCCTGCGGCGTACGGACGACGTTGGCATCCGGCGCATGGACTTGCGGGATGAATTGCGGCGCGATCTCCGGAACAGCATCAAACTCGGGACGCGGCGCCTCAGGCGCCGCGGCTTCGGGCTGCTGCACCTCAGCCGACTGCGAGCTCTCGGGCGGAGATTCCGCAGCTGCCAGCGAGGGCGTCTCGGGCACAGGCGGCTGTGGTGGCGGCGAAGCTTCGGCAGGCGCAGGCGGCTCCTGCGCGGCGGTCGTGCGCGCGATCTCCGCCCTGATGTTCTCCCACACGATCGGACGCGGCTCGACCGAGCCGACCATCTGGTTGAGCACGCCGAGCCGATAGGCCCAGGCCTGCACGATCTCGGCGAACGCCGGGTCCACCGCCATCATGGTGTCGACCTGCGCGCGCTCGTCGGCGCCGAGCGTCCCGAGCGCATATTCCGCGGCGAGCGCGATATGGTCCTCCGTGTAGGCCATCAATTGCAGTCCAGAACCACCCTCATCATCCAAGCGATCACAGTCCGAGGCACTCCCGGATATCCAGCATGCTGCGCCGCAGCCACGTCTTCACCGTGTTGACCGGCGCTGAAAACTTCTCCGCCAATTGCTCGCGGCTCCAGCCGTTGTAATAGGCGAGCAGCACGAGCCTCTGACGGTCCGGCTCGAGCCGGCCGATGCATTCCAGGAGCCGCTTCAGCTCCTCGGTCATCTCGCGGCGGGCCAGCGGATCGGGACTTTCGGCCGCGACTTCCATCGCCTGAGGCTCTTCCTCGATGGAGGCTTCCGACTTCTTGCGGACGATGTCGATGGCGCGGTTGCGGGCGATCGAGGCCATCCACGTGATCGGCGAGGACAGGGCCGGATTGAACTGGCCCGCGCTGTTCCAGATCTTGACGTAAGTCTCCTGAATGACCTCCTCCGCGAGATCCTGCCTGCGCAAGATACGGAGCACGACGCCATAGAGTTTCGCGCGCGTGGCGGCGTAGAGGCGCTCGAACGCGGCCTGATCGCCCTTCGCCACCGCCTCAATCAACCCGACCAGCTCCGCTGGCGTCAGCATTCAGCCCCCCAACACGCGGCCGTCGCGTTCCGCGTAGACCCCGGCACCGCACCACCATAGCGCGCGGCCAAGCGGACCACCAAGGGGCGCGGCGCCACACTGTGGACAGCACATGCGAAAACCCGGACCTTGCGGGTCCGGGTTTTGGCAATTCCTGGAGGGGCGGGCTAGCGGCTCAGGCGACGGCGCCGATGCGGGCACGCATCAGGCCGATGCTGTCGAGGTCGGCCTGCTCGCGGGCGTTCTCCTCGGCGCGCTCGCGGGCCTGGTCGCGCTCGTCGAGCAGCTCGACCTTTTTCAGCTCCTCGAAGGCCTCGGCCAGTGCGGCCTTGGCTTCCTCGAGCTGGCCCTTGAGCTCGTCGGCCGAGCGGGTCAGGTTCTCGCGGCGCTGGATCGCGGCTTTGGCGTAGGTCGGGTAGGCGAAGTGCGAGGGATCGTTGATCCCGGCGCGCTCCTGCTCGGTCTGGATCTCGCGTTCGAGATCGACCGACATGCGCTGGAAGTCGGCGATCATGGTCTCGATCTGGGTGACCCGGCGGCGCTTCTCGTCGACCTGAAACTTCTTCAGGCGGATGAGGGTATCTCGTGACTTCATCGACTCGTACTCCCCAGAAGTCCCCCCGCTGCACGTGGGACGATACCGGTCACCCCACGGGCCCGAAGGGGGCCCAGACCGGCTCTGCTACTCTGTGGGATCGGATGATGACCGGACAAAGTTAGCGTTCCGTTTCCAAATTGCCGAGGATTTGCGCCAATTGGCGATAGCCCTCCGCGAGCGATGCCTTTTCGTCCTTGCGCTGGCGCAGGAAGGCTTCCAGCGGCTCGTTGAGGCGGATGGCCTCGTCGACCTCGGGACTGGAGCCGGCGCGGTAGGCGCCGAGACGGATCAATTCCTCCATGTCGGCATAGGTCGCCATCACCTGGCGCGCCCGCTGGATCACCGGCCAGAACTGCGGATCGGCCGATTTCGGCATCGTGCGCGAGACGGATTTGAGAATGTTGATCGCGGGATAGCGGCCGCGCTCGGCGATCGAGCGCTGCATCACGATGTGGCCGTCGAGGATGCCACGGACGGCATCGGCGATCGGCTCGTTATGGTCGTCGCCGTCGACCAGCACCGTGAAGATCGCGGTGATGGCGCCCTCGCCCAATCCCGGCCCGGCACGCTCGAGCAGCTTCGGCAACTCGGTGAAGACGGTCGGCGTGTAACCCTTGGCGGTCGGCGGCTCCCCGGCAGACAGGCCGATCTCGCGCTGGGCCATCGCAAAGCGCGTCACCGAGTCCATCAGGCAGAGCACGTCCTTGTCCTCGTCGCGAAAATATTCGGCGACCGCGAGCGTGAGGTAGGCCGCCTGGCGGCGCATCAGGGCCGGCTCGTCGGAGGTCGCGACCACCACGACTGAGCGCGCAAGGCCCTCCTCGCCGAGATCGTCCTGCAGGAATTCCTGCACCTCGCGGCCGCGTTCGCCGATCAGCCCGATGACACTGACATCGGCATCGACGTTGCGCGCCAGCATCGACAGCAGCACCGACTTGCCGACGCCGGAGCCTGCGAAGATGCCCATGCGCTGACCGCGGCAGCAGGTGAGGAAGGTGTTCATGGCGCGCACGCCGAGGTCGAGCGGGCTGCCGACGCGCTTGCGCGAATGGGCGGGCGGCGGCGTATTGCGGAACGGCATCGGCGAAGAGCCCTGCGGCAGCGGCCCCTTGCCGTCGATCGGCTCGCCCAGCGCATTGACGACGCGTCCCAGCCAGGCCGCGGACGGCCTCACCTGGTTGGCGGCATTGGCGATGACCGCCTTGCAGCCGCGGCGCACACCCTCGAGGCCGGCGAACGGCATCACCACGGCATTGTTGCCGGAGAAGCCGATCACCTCGCACGGGATGGTGCGGTTGGCGCCGGTCTCGATCACCAGCCGCGCGCCGACCGACATCGCGTGGATAGGGCCGGCCACCTCGACCATCAGACCGCGAACGCCGACCACGCGGCCATAGATGTTGATGCCGTCGATGTCGCCGATCTGTTCGGCCAGCGCCTTCATCGGGGGGCCTTCATCAGCAGCGCACCTTCATATGAGGGTCCTCATGAGATGGTCGCCTTCGGTGATCCCGGGACATCACGGTGAAAACCTTAAGTTTCGCCATATTTCTGAACGGCGCTTAACTTCGTGTTTACCCGCATCATTAATCATTGCGTCACTGTCTTTGAGACTGAGCGTGCCTCCCCTTCAGAAGAAGGCTGAGTCGCGGGAGTCGGTTAGGCCCGTCTCTTAAAGTGGAGCTTGAACGGAATCGGGTAACGAAAGCTACTTCGTACGCAAGACCTTAGGGCGATTCGACAAAAATTGCACCGGGGGGACTTGCGTTCCAGAATCAGACTTTGTTAACCATCTGTTGTCAGGATCCGAATCAGTTGTTCAAAGGCGTTTTGTTGAGTGCCGCGAATGCGGCCGACCTGACGCCCAGGAGCGGCGACTATGGGGAACTGGCATGCGCGTTTTGCTGATTGAAGATGACAGCGCCGTCGCGCAGTCGATCGAGCTGATGCTGAAGTCGGAGAGCTTCAACGTCTACACGACCGATTTGGGGGAAGAAGGCGTCGATCTCGGTAAACTATACGATTACGACATTATTCTCCTCGACCTCAACCTGCCCGACATGTCCGGCTACGATGTGCTCAAGCAGCTCCGGGTCTCCAAGATCAAGACACCGATTCTGATCCTCTCCGGCCTCGCCGGCATCGAGGACAAGGTCAAGGGTCTCGGCGTCGGCGCCGACGACTACATGACCAAGCCCTTCCACAAGGACGAGCTGGTGGCCCGCATCCACGCCATCGTGCGCCGCTCCAAGGGCCATGCCCAGTCGGTCATCCAGACCGGCGACCTCGTCGTCAACCTCGACACCAAGACGGTGGAAGTCGGCGGTCAGCGCGTGCATCTGACCGGCAAGGAATATCAGATGCTGGAGCTGCTCTCGCTCCGCAAAGGCACGACCCTCACCAAGGAAATGTTCCTCAACCACCTCTATGGCGGCATGGACGAGCCCGAACTGAAGATCATCGACGTCTTCATTTGCAAGCTCCGCAAGAAGCTCGCCAACGCCTCCGAGGGCCGCAACTTCATCGAGACCGTCTGGGGCCGCGGCTACGTGCTGCGCGAGCCGCACGAGGCCGACGAGCGCATCCCCGCCTGATCCCTGGGTTACGTCGCGAGCCCAGGCAGGCTCGCTCCTCCCAGCCTGGACCCCGCCGCAAATGGCGGGGTTTTCGTTTTTGGGGGACGCTTCATTGGAAGCTTAACGTTTGAACCCCTAGCCTTCCCCTGCCGACGAATGGTCGCTGCACGATGGGGGAACGATGATCCTGCAATCACTCGCCGGCCTGCCCGCCTTCCTGGTCTATTTCTGCACCGGGCTGATCGTGATCGTGGCCTATCTGTTCGTCTACACCCGCATCACGGCGCATAACGAATTCCAGCTCATTCGCGACAACCAGCCGGCCGCGGCGATCGCGCTTGGGCTCAGCCTGCTCGGCTTCGTGGCGCCGCTGGTCAGCGCCATCGCGCATTCGGCCAACGTGCTGGACTGCCTGATCTGGGCGACGATCGCGCTGATCGTGCAGGTCATCGTGTTCTATCTCGTCAAGGTTCCGGTGCCGGACTTGTCGAGGCGCATCGATGACGGCGAGCTTGCCCCGGCGATCTGGCTCGGCCTGTCCTCGCTCGCCGCGGGCCTGCTGAACGCCGCCAGCATGATCTACTGACATGGCCGACAAACCCGCCAAGAAGGAGTTCGGCAAGCGCCGGCCAGTCGCCGAGCCGCCGCGACCGCCGGTGAAGCGCTCCGGCCACGTCGCGCTGCTGGTGATGGGCACGATCGCCGTCGGCACCACGGCCTATACCTTGATGCCGCGGCAGAACTGCGAGCCCACGCCCGGCGCCGTGCCGGGGCAGACGACCACGACCTGCACGAGCAGCAGCAGTTCGTCGGGCGGCAGCAGTTCGCGCTGGTCGTCGCGATCGAGCTTGTTCAGCGGCGATTCCTCCAGCCATTCCTCGTCGGGAACGTCGTCCAATGTCAGCCATAGCAGCGTGAGCCGCGGCGGCTTCGGCTCGTTCGGCCACGGCTTCTCGGGCGGCGGCTGATCCATGCAGCGCATCACCTGCCTCGAGCGCGACGACTGGCGGGAGACCGCCGCACGATGCGGCTTCGTCTTCCACACCATCGACGGCGAGCGCTATTGGGACGAGCGCGCCTATTATGGCTTTACGCTGGAGGAGATCGAGCGAGGCATCGAGGCGCCGACCGGCGAGATCGACGCGATGTGCCTGGAACTCGCCGGCCGCGTCATCGGCGACGAGCGTTCCTTGCGACGGCTGAAGATTCCGGAAGCGTTCTGGGGCCTGATCGTCGAGAGCTGGAAGCGCGACGACCGCAGCCTCTACGGCCGGCTCGATCTGAGGTTCGACGGCAAGTCGCCGGCAAAGCTGCTCGAATACAACGCGGACACGCCGACCTCGATCTTCGAGGCCGCGGTGTTCCAATGGACCTGGCTCGAACAGGCGATCGAACGCCGCGTCATCCCCTCGCGTGCCGACCAATTCAACTCCATCCACGAGCGGCTGATCGCGGCATGGAAGGAGATCGCTGGGAGCCGTCACGTCCATCTCACAGGGATCACCGGCAACGAAGAGGACGCCGGCACGCTCGCTTATCTCGAAGACACCGCGCGCCAGGCCGGACTCTCGACGACGCTGCTCGACATCGAGCAGGTCGGCTGGCGCGACGAGGCCGGCGGCTTCGTCGATCTCGGCGAGAACGACATCGCGCTCGCCTTCAAGCTCTATCCCTGGGAATGGATGTTCCAGGACGCCTTCGGCGCAAAGCTGAAGGATGCGCCAACGCGCTGGATCGAGCCGCCGTGGAAGGCGGTGCTCTCCAACAAGGGCATCTTGCCGCTGCTCTGGGAGATGTTTCCGAACCATCCCAATCTGCTGCCGGCCTTCTTCGAGGACGATCCGCGCGCCGCCGAGCTCGGCACGTCCTATGTGCGCAAGCCGCTGCTGTCGCGCGAAGGCGCCAATGTCACGCTGGTCTCCGGCGGCATGCCGCTCGACGAGCAGACGGGGCCGTACGGCGCCGAAGGTTTCGTACGTCAGGCGCTGGCACCGCTGCCGAACTTTTCGGGCTGCTATCCGGTGATCGGAAGCTGGCTGGTGAACCACGAGCCCTGCGGGATATCGATCCGCGAGGACGAGAGCCCGATCACGGGCAACCGCTCGCGGTTCTTGCCGCATGCGATTTTGTGATTTTGTCATTCCGGGGCGCGACAAAGTCGCGAGCCCGGAATCCATAACCACAGTCGGATGGAATGGCCCTGGTCTAACCGCCTGCCTATTTCGATGGCCTGTGGTTATGGATTCCGGGCTCCGCGCTTATGCGCGGCCCCGGAATGACAAAGAGAACTCATCTCGCCGCGGCGACCTTCAGCGGCTGCGGCATCAATCCGCCCATCGGACGGCCGGAGCGCGCGGGGTTGAGCTGATAGAGGCCGCGGCGATCGGCGATCGGGCGGAATGCATCGGTGATGCCGACGACGGATTCGGCAGCGCCCAGCAGCAGCGTGCCGTCGGCTTCCATGGCTTTCGCCATGCGCTCGAAAATCACCGCCTTGGTGTCCTGGTCGAAATAGATCAGCACGTTGCGGCAGAAGATCACGTCGAACGTGCCGAGATGGGAAAAGTCCTGCAGCAGATTGAGCTGGCGGAACTGCACCATGGCGCGAATGTCGGCGTTGAGCTGCCAGAGCTCGCCGGTTTGCGTGAAGTATTTCACCAGATGCTGGATCGGCAGGCCGCGCTGCACCTCGAACTGGCTGTAGAGGCCCGCCTTGGATTTCTCCAGCACCTCCTGCGACAGATCGGTGGCGACGATCTCGATGCGCCACCCCGCGAGCGCCGCGCCCATCTCCTTCACGCACATCGCGATCGAATAGGGCTCCTGCCCGGTCGAGGCGGCCGCCGACCAGATGCGAAGCGACTTGCGCGCCGCGCGCGCCTGGATCAGGCCCGGCAGGATGCTGTCGCGCAGGTGATCGAACGGAATCTTGTCGCGGTAGAAGAACGTCTCGTTGGTGGTCATCGCTTCGACCACGTCGGTCGCAAGCCGGCCGTCGCCGTTCCTGATCTTCAGGACGAGGTCGGGGATGCCGGGAACGCTTGCCTTGCGGGCGAGCGGCAGCAGCCGGCTCTCGACCAGATATTGCTTGTCGGCGGAGAGATCGAGACCGGAGCGCTCTTTCAGGAACTTGCGCAGATAGTCGTAATCTGCGGGCGTCACGAGCGGTCTCCAGCGAACAGGCGGTTGACCTTGGCGCCGATCTGGTTGAGCGGCAGGATCGCCGCGCAGATGCCGGCATTGGCCGCCGCGCCGGGCATGCCCCAGACCACGCTGGAGGCTTCGTCCTGCGCAATCACGCTGCCGCCGGCCGCGACGATGTCCTTGCCGCCGCGCATGCCGTCCGAGCCCATGCCGGTCAGGATCACCGAGAGGATGTTGCCGTGCCAGACGTCGATGGCGGAGGTGAAGAGCGGATCGACCGCAGGCTTGCAGAAATTGACGGCGGGGCCGTCGTCGAGCGCGATCACAGGATCGGCGCCGCTGCGCGTGACGCGCATGTGCTTGCCGCCCGGTGCGAGGTAGATCCGTCCCGGCTTGACCGGCTCGCCGTCGACCGCCTCGGCCGCCGGCCGGCGGCTCGAGCGCGCCAGATGCTCGGCCAGGATGGTGGTGAAGGTCGGCGGCATGTGCTGGGTGATCAGCACCGGGAAGCGATCGATCACGGCGCCGAGCTCGGTGACGAGCGACATCAGCGCCTGAGGACCGCCGGTCGAGGAGCCGATCAACAGCACCTTGGGCGCCTGGGTCGAGAACGGACGCGTTGACACCGAGCCTGACGAGGGGGCCGGAGCGGGCGCAGGCGCGGCAGGCCGCGCGACAGGACTGCGCGCGACGGGAGCCGGGCTCGCCGGCGCCAGCGGCGGACTCGCAACCGCAGACTTGCGACGCAGCCGCGCGCCGAGATGGCGGATCTTCTGGATCAGGTCGTGATGGAAAATGTCCGCGGCCGACGCCTCACGCGTCGATTCCGGCTTGGGAATGTAGTCGGCTGCGCCGAGCGACAACGCCTTGAAGCTGATCTCCGCGTTGCGGCGGGTCAGGGTGGAAGCCATGATGATGACGAGATCGCGCTTCTTGGCGAGCAGTTGCGGCAGCGCCGAGAGGCCATCGAGCTCGGGCATTTCGATGTCGAGCACGGCAACATCGGGATTGATGCGGTCGAGCTGGTTGACCGCCTCGAGCCCGGTGCGCAGCGAGGCCGCGACCTCCATGTCGTGCTCGGCACCAATCCAGCGCGAGATCAGACCGCGGATGACGACCGAGTCGTCGACGATCATCACCCGCAGCGGCCCGGTTTCGCGCGACGTGCCCGTGGTCGAATTACCTGCGAACGCAACACTCATTACACACCAACTCAGACTGAAACGGTTCAGTTGAAAACAAGCGCCGAAGGATCCGTTCAGCCTCCGGGAGATCGCTCAGATCAGGCCGACTTCCTGAAATTTCGCCGTCACGATGTCCTTGTCGAACGGCTTCATGATGTATTCGTTGGCGCCGGCGTGCAGAGCGCGCGCGATATGCGCGACGTCGTTCTCGGTGGTGCAGAACACCACCTTGGGCTGGTCGCCGCCGGGCATGCGCCTGAGATGGCCGAGGAACTCGTAGCCATCCATGACCGGCATGTTCCAGTCGAGCAGCACCGCGTCCGGCAGGCCGCGCTTGCAGGCCTCCAGCGCCTTCTCACCGTCCTCGGCTTCGAGGATTTGGAAGTCGAGCCCCTCCAGGATCCGGCGCGCAACCTTTCGGATGACGCTGGAATCATCAACGACGAGACAAGTTCGCATGTGAACCTCTGCTTCCTTCCCCCCTTTGCGGGGGCACTTCCAATCGCAAGTCCCTCGGCGGCAATGCCGCCGTATCAGGCCGCCATCATCTCGGGCGCGAGCTCGAGGACGCGGTCGACGTCGAGGACGACCATGAGCTGTCCGTCGAGGCGGTGGACGCCGCCGGCGAGCTTGGCCATGCGGGGGTCGAGGTTGACGGGGTTTTCTTCCTTGCCGTCCTCGGGCAGGCGCAGCACCTCGCCGATCTGGTCGATCAGGAGGCCATAGGATTCGCCGCGCAGGTCGACGCCGACCGCCATCGCTGTCTTGCCGTCCTCGTCCTTGGGCAGGCCGAGGCGCGAGCGCATGTCGACCACGGTGACGATGCGGCCGCGCAGGTTCAAAACGCCTGCGATCTCACGCGAGGCCAGCGGCACGCGGGTGACGCGCTCGGGCATGAACACGTCCTGGACGCGGGAGATCGGCAGGCCGAACAGCTGGCCACCGATCATCGCGGTGACGTACTCGACCATGGCGCCTTCGCTGGACTGGGTCTTCTTGCTCATTTCAGTGTCTCCTGGTCCATGCCGCTCAAGGTTTAAGCCGCGGCCGCCCGGCTCAGCTCGGAGGCGCCGGCGGCACCCGCGGTCTGCTCCTTCAGCGCCGCGATCAGGCCGGGACGGTCGAACTTGGCGACGTAATCGTGGAAGCCGGCCTGACGGCCGCGCTCGATCGCCGCCGGCGACACCAGCGCCGACAGGCCGATGATCGGCATCGAGGCGAGGTTGTTGTCCGAGCGGACGACTTCCGCGAACTCGAACCCGTTCATGTCGGGCATCTCGATGTCGGTCAGGATCACGTCGAAGTTTTGGGCGCGCAGTGCCGCGAGGCCCTCCTGCGCGGTCGGCGCGGTGCGGACGCGGTAGCCGGCGGCCTTCAGCACCGGCGCCAGCATGTTGCGGAAGAAGGCCGAGTCGTCGACCAGCAGCACCGACTGCGAATGCAGCGACGGCTTCATCTCCTTGCGGGTGAACCAGTCGGCGAACGCCATCGGCAGGAAGTGGCCGACGTCGATCACCTCGGTGGCCTGGCCCTTGATCACGGCCGAGCCGAGAATGCCGGAGGAGGAGCCGCCGACCTCGATGTTGAGCCGTTCCTCGACGATGTCGATGATCTCGTCGACGACGAGGCCCATGGAGCGGCCGTCGTCGGCGAACACCAGGATCGGCTGGGCGCCCTGGCTCGCAATGGTGACGCCTTCCATGGCCACCAGCGGCATCAGCTGCTCGCGGTACTGCACCATGTAGCGGCCGTTCGAGAACTCGATCTTGTCGGCCGGCAGCTCTTCCAGGCGCGTGACGAGGCCGAGCGGAACTGCCTTGGGCTGCGACGAGCCGGCGCGGAACACCAAGAGCGAGGTGGTCTGCTCGCCACTTCCGATGTGATGGCCGGCCGCTTCGTCACCCATGTCATGGGCCGAGGAGCCGGCGGCGCCGAGCGCCTTGGCGATGCCGTTGGGATCGATGATCATGATGACCGCGCCATCGCCCAGAATGGTGTTGCCGGAGAACATGTCGATGTGACGCAGTTTTGTCGA
>NZ_JADYVZ010000130.1:0-439 GCF_020194195.1 Bradyrhizobium sp. BRP19
CACATGTCACGCAGGCGTTGGTGAATGCGCTGGCCGATGCGTATTGGCAGGTCAGTCTACAGGCGGCCCGCGCGCTTGGCCGGTGGCGCGCCGCGCATGCCGTCGATGCACTCGCCGCGTTGCTCACCCACCCAATCAGCAACCTGCGCAAGGAGGCGGCACTCGCACTGGGAGAGATCGGCGAAGCCTCTGCCCTGCCCGCCCTGCGCAGCGCACAAACCGATGGCGACCCGGAAGTCGTCAAGGCCGTGCGGATCGCCTTGGCACAAATCGAGCGCGCCCGTGCATCCGCCTGAGCGTATCGAAAACGACGTCGCCCAAGGCCGGCTGCGGTTGCACTGGGCAGACGCCGTTGTCGTACTTGACCACGCGGCATTGCGCGAGGCGTGCCGCTGTGCGGAGTGCCAGTTCAAGCGCCATCACGGCACGCCGATCAACG
>NZ_JADYVZ010000131.1:0-439 GCF_020194195.1 Bradyrhizobium sp. BRP19
GATCGGCCTGGGCATCTCGATGACCAAGGGCGGCGACATCATCCAGCTCGGCAAGGACTTGCGTGCCACGGTTGACAAGATCCGCGCCAAGCTGCCGATGGGCATCGAGATGCAGCAGGTGCAGAACCAGCCGAAATCGGTGCAGAGTTCGGTGGGCGAGTTTGTGCACGTGCTGATCGAGGCGGTGGTGATCGTGCTGGGCGTGAGTTTCCTCTCGCTCGGCTTGCACACCAAGCCGAAGCTGCGCATCGACGTGTGGCCGGGCCTAGTGGTGGGCCTGACGATCCCGCTGGTGCTGGCGGTGACGTTCCTGTTCATGAACATCTTCGACATCGGGCTGCACAAGATTTCGCTTGGTGCGCTGATCATCGCGCTGGGCCTGCTGGTGGACGACGCGATCATCGCGGTCGAAATGATGGTGCGCAAGCTGGAAGAGGGC
>NZ_JADYVZ010000132.1:0-439 GCF_020194195.1 Bradyrhizobium sp. BRP19
GATGGAACTACAGCTCAGGTCGACAACGGCATGCCAGCCGACAAGGCGATGAAGACGGATTCGGCCGCGCAGCTCGCGCGCAACTGGCAGCTCGAAGGCGGCATTGGTTTTCTCCTTCGGCTGCTCGAGGCCCGCTACGACGTCCTCTATCAGAAGGTGACGCTCCAAAGCGACATCACGCCCCGGCAGTTCGGCGTGCTCATGGCGCTGTATCAACGCGGTCCCCTCACGCCATCGGTCCTCGCGGAACACATCAGTTGCGATCGGAACACGCTCAGCGAAATGCTCAAGAGAATGACGGCGCGAAAGCTGATCTCGAGAAAGAACAATGCGGAAGATCGGCGGTCCGTCCAGGTTCAGATCACGGCCAAGGGAGAGGCCGCCCTTTTGAGCGTGGTTCCGGCCGCCGCTGAACTGCAGGATCTGATGCTGGCGCCCC
>NZ_JADYVZ010000133.1:0-439 GCF_020194195.1 Bradyrhizobium sp. BRP19
CAGCAGCGCGGGCAATCCCGTGCTGGAAACTAGCTGCGGCATCGCTTCACTGGCGAGGCGCAGATGATCAATTCGGGCGAGGGCGGACGCGCCGATGCGTACCGCCGTCGGCCCAAGGTCGTAGTGACCGGTGACTTCATCCTGTACTGCGAGACCGCTTGCCATCAGGCTCGCGAGATAGCGATGCGCGAGGCTGTTTGGCATGCCGATAGCGCGCGCCAGATCTCGGAGGGGCGTCGCCTTACCCGCCTCGACAAGTGCAAGAAGAACCTCCGTTGCCTTGTCGGCGGATTGAATCCGGCGCCGTCCTCCGCCATTGCCGGCAGCAGTCGGTGGCAGGTCGTCCGCCGACACCGCCGCTGGTTCTGCGATGGTTTTTTTTGCTGCTGTCAAAGCCGTAGATACTCCTCTCAGAAGGGTGCGAACCTCGGATTCAGGG
>NZ_JADYVZ010000134.1:0-439 GCF_020194195.1 Bradyrhizobium sp. BRP19
GCGCAATCTGGTGGTGTCGGGCCTCAACCTGCTGTCGCTGAAGAACCAGCGCCTGCGCATCGGCGAGGCCCTGGTGCAGATCGTCGGCCCCTGTGCGCCCTGCTCGCGCATGGAAGAGGTCATTGGCCCCGGCGGCTATGCGGCGATGCGCGGCCACGGCGGCATGACGGCCCGCATCCTGGAGAGCGGCTGGCTGCGCGTCGGCGACGAGGTGAGACCCGACTGAGGCCAGGGCCGCCGCCCGGCCCAGGGCCTGTTCATACGACGGCAGCAGGCCCTAGCTGTGAAGCTTCAATAGGTTGTTGCGGGTGTTCACCCGGAGTGGTTTTGAGAGACTGGGAATCGCCAAACCCCCTGTCCAAACAAAACCGGAGTCCGGATGAACAGCCATAAGAATGCCCGATTGACGTTCCTGCGACGACTGGAGATGGTCGAGGAC
>NZ_JADYVZ010000135.1:0-438 GCF_020194195.1 Bradyrhizobium sp. BRP19
GCCTTGATGCGCTGCCTGAGCTGATTGCCGGCAACGCCGAGAAAGCGATGATGCGCCTGCATACCGCACACTGATCCGCCAGCACTGAGGACACCGCCATGACACCGTTCGCCATACTGACCTCACGCCCCGCCGTGCTGGCGGGTCTGGCGCTCGGACTTGCAGCCAGCCTGCCGGTGCACGCACAGGTGTATCGCTGCAGCGAGAACGGCCAGACGACCTATTCCGACCATCCGTGCGGTACGCGTGCGAAGCCCGTGCCGCTGATCGACAACACGCCCAGCGCCGCCGACCAGAAGGCTGCCCGCGAACGCGCCAGCGCCGAAGCCGCCGAAGTGCAGCAGATGGAAACCGCGCGCCGCAAAGCGCAGGCTGCGGAAGACGCCCGCGAGGCCCAGATGGCCGCGCAGGCGGCCGAACAGGCGCGCCGCGACCAAC
>NZ_JADYVZ010000136.1:0-438 GCF_020194195.1 Bradyrhizobium sp. BRP19
TTCCGCAAGAAGCTGCGCGAAGGCCAGCTCGACGACAAGGAAATCGAGCTGGAAGTGTCGGCGGGCGCGCCGAGCATGGACATCATGGGCCCGCCCGGCATGGAAGACATGACCGAGCATATCCGCTCGATGTTCGCGGGCCTGGGCCAAGGCAAGAAGAACCGTCGCAAGATGAAGGTGAGCGAAGCCTTCAAGCTGCTGATCGACGAAGAGGCGGCGAAACTCGTGAACGAAGACGAGCTGAAGCAGAAGGCGGTGGCCAACGTCGAGCAGAACGGCATCGTGTTCCTGGACGAGATCGACAAAGTTGCCAGCCGCAGCGAATACGGCGGCGGCGAGGTGTCACGTCAGGGCGTGCAGCGTGACTTGCTGCCGCTGGTGGAAGGCACTACCGTCAACACGAAGTACGGGATGATCAAGACAGATCACATCCTGTTC
>NZ_JADYVZ010000137.1:0-437 GCF_020194195.1 Bradyrhizobium sp. BRP19
GGATAGGCGACCAGATGCGCGTGCGGTCCCATCCAGAGTTGCACCCGCGGCGAAGTGTGTCCGCGCGGCAGAACCTTCGCATCGAGCGTGCCGCGCCAGGCGATCAGGCCGGAAAACCGCGGCCGCAGTTCCGGGAACAGGCGGCCACGCACGGACGACCAGATGCCATCAGCGCCGATCAGCGCAGCCGCTACTTGATGCTGCCGCGCATCGCCGCGGCGCGCCACCACGGTCAGTTCCCCGGCGTGGTCGTCGATATCCTCGAACTGCCAGCCCAGCCTCAGTTCGATGTCGGGATGGTCCTCGACCGCAGCCTGCAGCGCTCTTTGCAGATCGGCACGATGCATCACCCAATAGGGTGAGCCGGCGCGCGCGCTTGCGGCCTCGCCGAGCGGCAGCCGGGCGATCTCGCCGCCGGCGCGCGCGCTGATGATGCT
>NZ_JADYVZ010000138.1:0-437 GCF_020194195.1 Bradyrhizobium sp. BRP19
CTGTTTCCGATCGTGAATCCAACTATCCTGAGCATGCCGATCGGCTTCCTCGGCGCATGGCTTGGCACGATGCTGAGCCGGCGCAGCGCCGAGCACGAGGCCCGCTTCGACGCCTTCGTCTTCCAGGCGCATACCGGGGCCAGGCCGGATGCTCCGCCGGCTCCTGTTGTGCCGGCGGACTGATCCCGCTGGTTCCACCCGATCCATGTACATGCCGGCGCCGTCCACGGTCGGCGCGGGCAAGACTGACCCGCGGGCACATTGCCCGCTCCATTACTGGGGATTTACGATGAAAGCAATCAAAGGTGTAGTGTTCGATCTCTACGGCACGCTGTTCGACGTGCATTCGGTAGCCGGCCGCTGCAGCGACCTGTATCCGGGACGCGGACTGGAGATCAGCGTGCTGTGGCGCCAGAAGCAACTGGAATACACCTGGC
>NZ_JADYVZ010000139.1:0-437 GCF_020194195.1 Bradyrhizobium sp. BRP19
GAATAGGAGAACGCTTCCAGTTCCTTGTTGCTGCGCACCAGCTGTTCGTTCAGCTCCGCCATTTCCTCGGCCTTGCGCAGCACGATGTCGACAATGGCGGTGCGCATTTCGTGCGCGGCATCGCAGTCGGCATCACTCCAGGGCAGGCTGCGCTGCTGCACGGTCTCCTTCCACGCCTCGAACGAGTTCCGCGGCGACAGGGCCACGCCGGGTGCCTCGGTCTTGCGCGGGTCGCCCCCCCAGCGCACGGTGCGCACGACCTCCGGCCGGAACCACATCAGGTAGCTGTGATGGAGCTGCGAGATCGACACCGCCAGCAGGCCACTGGCCACGTCGGTCAGGTGCGCGGCAGGCGACCAGTCGCCGGCGAGATGATCGGTGCAGTACATTTCCTGCCCGGCGTGCTGGTTGGCCAGCCAGTCGGCCAGGGCCAGCAC
>NZ_JADYVZ010000014.1:0-164697 GCF_020194195.1 Bradyrhizobium sp. BRP19
GCCCCCGCAGGAACCCGCTTGCCCCCGGCCCCGCCGCTCTGTATACGCGCGGTCGGTGTCCCCGAGGCACCCGTCCAGTGCGGGCCACCATACTGATCCTTATGAAGGAATGCACGCGTCGTCATGAGCCGCCTCGTGATGAAATTCGGCGGCACGTCCGTCGCCAACATCGAACGTATCCGCAACGTCGCACGCCATGTGAAGCGTGAGGTCGATGCCGGCCACGAAGTGGCCGTGGTCGTCTCGGCGATGGCCGGCAAGACCAACGAGCTGGTCGCCTGGTGCACCGAGGCCTCGCCGATGCACGACGCGCGCGAATATGACGCCGTGGTCGCCTCGGGCGAACAGGTGACGTCCGGCCTTCTTGCCATCGTGCTCCAGGGCATGGGCATCCAAGCCCGCTCGTGGCAGGGCTGGCAGATCCCGATCAAGACCAGCGACGCCCATGCCTCGGCCCGGATCGAGGACATCGACGGCAGCGAGATCATCAAGCGCTTCAAGGACCGAAAGGAGGTCGCGGTCATCGCCGGCTTCCAGGGCATCAACCCCGAGACGGGTCGCATCACCACGCTCGGCCGTGGCGGCTCCGACACCTCGGCCGTGGCGATCGCCGCCGCCGTCAAGGCCGACCGCTGCGACATCTACACCGACGTCGACGGCGTCTACACCACCGACCCGCGAATCGTGCCGAAGGCCAAGAGGCTCGACAAGATCGCATTCGAAGACATGCTGGAACTGGCCTCGCAGGGCGCCAAGGTGCTCCAGGTCCGCTCGGTGGAACTCGGCATGGTCCACAACATGCCGATCTTCGTCCGCTCGAGCTTCGATAAGCCCGAGGATATCGACCCGCATGCCAACCAGCCGCCCGGCACGCTGATCTGCAGCGAGGAGGAGATCATGGAAAGCCACGTCGTCACCGGTATCGCCTTCTCCAAGGACGAGGCTCAGATCTCGGTGCGCCAGATCGAGGACAAGCCCGGCGTTGCGGCCTCGATCTTCGGCCCGCTGGCTGATGCCAATATCAACGTCGACATGATCGTGCAGAATGTGTCCGAGGACGGCAAGACCACCGACCTCACCTTCACCGTGCCGGCCGCCGACTTCACCCGCGCCAAGGATACGATTACCGCAGCCAAGGCCAAGATCGGCTATGCGCGGCTCGATACCGCCACCGATGTCGCCAAGATCTCGGTGATCGGCAGCGGCATGCGCAGCCATGCCGGCGTCGCCGCCCAGGCGTTCTCGGCGCTCGCCGGGCGGAACATCAACATTCGGGCCATTACAACCTCCGAGATCAAATTTTCGGTCTTGATCGATACCGCCTATACCGAGCTTGCGGTGCGCACCTTGCATACGCTCTACGGTCTCGATCAGACCTGACGGTCTTTCCGGAAAACCGCTTCGCACTTTTCCGGACAGTGCCAAAAGGCTAATTTTCTCTTAGCGGTCGCAGCAAACGCGAAGGTGTACACACCTGCGCGTTTGGCAGGCGTTTTGCTTGGCAAAACAAGCCTCAATTCGCTATACGGCGGACAGGGTGGGCTGCCGCAGACTGTGTCCCAGTTCAGGCGGCGCTGATTCGGTACGAGCACTCAATCTCCCGTGGATTTGGGCTTGTGCCTGCGCCGGACAAACAATTTGATTGTTTTTCTGGAATTTTGGTCCAGCCGCCGGCCGATATCGCCGGGCCCGGCCGATGGAGGAGATTGACGGTTCATGCGGAGCGCGTCGGGAGGTCCCCGCGTCTTGTTGAGACGGCTCCGCGAGACCATGGCGGAGCAGGTCTCGGCCCAGGAGCGGCTGGACAAGATCGTGGTGCTGATCGCCGCCAACATGGTGGCCGAGGTGTGCTCGGTCTATGTGCTGCGCATCGACAATACGCTCGAGCTCTACGCCACCGAAGGTCTCAACCGCGAGGCGGTGCACCACACCGTGCTCAGCGCCCATGAGGGCCTGGTCGGCCTCGTCGCCAGCGAGGCGACGCCGCTCAATTTGAGCGACGCGCAGAGCCACCCGGCGTTCTCGTTCCGGCCCGAGACCGGCGAAGAAATCTACCATTCGTTCCTCGGCGTGCCGATCCTGCGCGCCGGCAACACGCTCGGCGTGCTGGTGGTGCAGAATCGCGCCAAGCGCAATTATGTCGAGGAGGAGCTCGAGGCGCTCCAGACCACCGCGATGGTGCTGGCCGAGCTGATCGCCTCCGGCGAACTCTCCGCGCTGGCGCAGCCGGGCCAGGAGCCGGCGGCGCGCCATTCGGCGCAGAAAGTCGGTGCCATCCTGTCGGAGGGCATCGCGCTCGGCCATGTCGTGCTGCACGAGCCGCGCGTCGTCATCAAGGACTACATCGCCGAAGACCTGCCGAAGGAGATCAAGCGGCTCGATACTGCGCTCGCCAAGCTGCGTGCCGATCTCGACCGCATGCTGGAGCGCGGCGACGTCGCCGAAGGCGGCGAGCACCGTGAGGTGCTTGAAGCCTATCGCATGTTCGCCAACGACCAGGGCTGGTCGCACAAGCTGCACGAGGCGGTCGCGACCGGCCTCACCGCGGAAGCTGCGGTCGAGCGCGTCCAGTCGGACACCCGCGCGCGCATGCTGCGCTCGACCGACCCCTATTTGCGCGACCGGCTGCACGATCTGGAAGACCTCGGCTACCGCCTGATGCGGCAGCTGGTCGGCCAGGATCATGCGCCCTCGCGCGAGCAGCTGCCCGACAACGCCATCGTCATCGCCCGCGCGATGGGCCCGGCGGCGCTGCTCGACTACGACCGCAAGCGCCTGCGCGGCATCGTGCTGGAGGAAGGCACCGCGAACTCGCACGTCTCGATCGTGGCGCGGGCGCTGGGCATCCCTGCGGTCGGCGAGGTGCCGAACGCGCCTGGAATCGCCGATCCCGGCGACGCCATCATCGTCGACGGCACCTCGGGCTCGATCTATGTGCGCCCGTCGCAGGAGATCGAGGCGGCCTTCGCCGAGCGCGTGCGCTTCCGCGCCCGCCGCCAGGCGCAGTACCTGGCGCTGCGCGACCGGCCCTGCGTCACCAGGGACGGCCAGAAGGTCGAGCTGATGATCAACGCAGGTCTTGCGATCGACCTGCCGCATATCGAGGACACCGGCAGTGCCGGCATCGGCCTGTTCCGCACCGAGCTGCAATTCATGGTCGGTCAGAGCCTGCCGCGCACCAGCGACCAGCTCGCGCTCTATCGCACCGTGCTCGATGCCGCCGGACCTAAGCCCGTCACCTTCCGCACGCTCGATATCGGCGGCGACAAGGCGCTGCCCTATATGGAAGCGGTGATCGAGGAAAACCCCGCGCTCGGCTGGCGCGCGATCCGGCTCGGGCTCGATCGTCCCGGCCTGTTGCGCGGCCAAATCCGCGCGCTGCTGCGCGCCGGCGGCGGCCGCGCGCTGCGCATCATGTTCCCGATGATCTCGGAGGTCGCCGAATTCGACTCGGCCAAGGCGCTGGTCGAGCGCGAGCTCACATACCTCCGCCAGCACGGCCACACGCTGCCTGAACGAATCGACATCGGCACCATGGTCGAGGTGCCCGCCCTGCTCTACCAGCTCGACGAGCTATTGAAGAAGGTCGATTTCATCTCGGTCGGCTCCAACGATCTGTTCCAGTTCCTGTTCGCGGTCGACCGCGGCAACGCCAAGGTCTCCGAGCGCTTCGACACCATGTCGGCGCCGATCATGCGCGCCTTGCGTGACATCGCGCGCAAGGCGCACGCGGCGCAGAAGTCGCTCTCGCTGTGCGGCGAGATGGCCTCCAAGCCGATCGGCGCACTGGCGCTGATTGCGCTGGGCTACCGCTCGCTCTCGCTCTCGGCGACCGCGCTCGGCCCGGTCAAGGCGATGGTGCTCGACCTCGACGCCAAGAAGGCCGAAGCGATGCTGGGCCCTCTGCTGGATGCGCCTGCGGGCAGCGTCTCGATCCGGCAGAAGCTGACGGAATTTGCCGAGGCCGAGGGCCTTGCGTTGTAGCGGGCCTGTCGCCAGCTTCCCGCCGCCCTCGCCTCCTTCCGCACTTTGAGACAGAACCGATGTCGTCACTTCCCGAAGCCAAACTGGACGTCCTGCTCGCGCATCACGCTTCGCTCGAGGCCGAATCGCTCGGACAGCTCGCCTCCGAGCGTTACGTGCAGATCACGCGCGAGCTCGCCGAGCTCACGCCCCTGATCGAGGCGGTGAAGTCCTATCGCGCCGCCGTCAAGGAGCTCGCCGACACCGACGCGTTGATCGCCGATGCCGCCACCGATGCCGAGATGCGCGGCATGGCGGAAGCCGAACGCGACGAGCTCGCGCCGAAAATCGAGGAACTGGTCCAGAAGATCCGCGTCGCGCTCCTGCCCAAGGACGCCATGGACGACCGCAACGTCATGCTGGAAATCCGCGCCGGCACCGGCGGCGACGAGGCTTCGCTGTTCGCCGGCGACCTGTTCCGGATGTACGAGCGCTTCGCCAGCTTGCAGGGCTGGAAGGTCGAGGTGATCTCCGCCAGTGAAGGCACCGTCGGCGGCTACAAGGAAATCATCGCCGAGATCCAGGGCCGCGGCGCATTCTCCAAGCTGAAATTCGAATCCGGCGTTCACCGCGTGCAGCGCGTGCCCGACACCGAGACGCAGGGGCGCATCCACACCTCCGCCGCGACGGTCGCCGTGCTGCCCGAGGTCGAGGACGTCGACGTGGACATCAAGAACGACGACCTGCGCATCGAAACCATGCGCGCAGGGGGCGCCGGTGGCCAGCACGTCAACAAGACGGAATCGGCGATCCGCATCACCCACATCCCGACCGGCATCGTGGTGATGATGCAGGACAGCCGCTCGCAGCACAAGAATCGCGCCTCCGCCATGAACATCCTGCGCTCGCGCATCTATGACGCCGAGCGGCAACGCGTCGAGGCGGCGCGCTCGGCCGAGCGCAAGGAGAAGGTCGGCTCCGGCGACCGCTCCGAGCGCATCCGCACCTACAATTTTCCGCAAGGACGCGTCACCGATCATCGCATCAACCTCACGCTCTACAAGCTGCCGCAGGTGATCGCGGGTGAAGCGCTCGGCGAACTGATCGACGCACTGACGACGGAGCACCAGGCCGCACAGCTCGCTGCGCAAGGCGCGGCGGCCTGAGGCGTGAGCAACCCCTTCACCGGACAATCCATCGAGAGCGCGCGGCGGGCGCTGGCTGCGCAACTGAGATCGGCACGGCTCGACGAAGCCGAGCTCGACGCGCGCATCCTGATCAGTGCGGCACTCGGCCTCGACCTCACCGGCCTGGTCACGCAGGCGGCCCGTCTCCTGACCGCGGCCGAAGCATCGCGGCTCACGCAACATGCACAGCGCCGCATCGCCGGCGAGCCGGTGTCGCGCATTCTCGGGACGCGCGAATTCTGGGGCTTGCCGTTCCGCCTGTCGGAAGCAACCCTGGTGCCGCGCCCCGATACCGAGACCGTGGTCGAGCTTGCGCTCGAGATTCTCCGGGAGCGGCAGGCATCTGACCCGCCGCGGATCGCCGACATCGGCACCGGATCGGGCGCGATCCTGCTCGCGCTGCTGCACGAAGTTCCGGATGCGTTCGGCGTCGGCACCGATCTCAGCCAGAACGCGCTCATGACCGCCAGGGACAATGCCGCGGCGCTGGGACTCGCCGACCGCGCCGCCTTCGTCGCCTGCTCCTACGCCGCGGCGCTCGGTGGCCCGTTCGACCTCATCGTGTCGAATCCGCCCTATATTCCCTCGGCTGAAATTCCGAAATTGAGCATCGAGGTGCGCGAGCACGACCCTCATCTGGCGCTCGACGGCGGCAATGACGGATACGACGCCTATCGCGCCCTGATCCCGCAGGCGAGCGAGCGGCTCGCCCCCGGCGGCGCCCTGGTCGTCGAGGCCGGACAGGGCCAGGCCCAAAATATTGAAACCTTGATGAGGGCCGCCGCGTTATCGCTGGACAGGTCACCCAAGGCCGACTTGGCGGGCATTCCGCGGGCCGTTTCGGCCCGAAAAATGCCCCCATAAAAGCCGGATTGGCCTGCAAAAACCACTTGGAATATCCCGTGGGAACGACTACGTTCCGGTCAACACATCGGTGCCGGCCCCGTAGACCTACGGGCGAAAGCCGGGCTCTCGGGCGAGAGCTTTACTGATTGAAGGTTCCAAGCCGCAGGTCCTGTTGAGCGCGATGGCCCGTGGAGCTGCGCTGCTCTCTCCGACCGCAAGTGAACGAAAGCCTGATATTGCGCTTGAACACTTACGCAAGAAAGCTGGGCTTGTTTCGGCAGGCGAAATGAATGGGTTCGCTGGCAATAGATGCTGGCGGGTGGGGAACGCGTCTTTGTTGAACGCGACGGTCGACGAACATCGGCAGGGTTGGATCCGCTTTTGCGCGGTGCGCGCAAGACATGTGAGCCACTGTCACCAGGTCACTCCTAGCAATCAGTAATGCGTGCAACCTTTAGGGCTGGAATTAAAGGCAGGACATGAGAAACGGTCAGAACAAGCAGCGGATGCGCAACCGCAACAACAATAACAACAACAACCGGCGCGGCCAGAACCCGATGACCCGGGTCTACGAATCCAACGGACCCGACATCAAGATTCGCGGCACTGCTTCGCACATCGCCGAAAAGTATCTCCAGCTTGCACGTGACGCGCGCTCCTCCGGCGATCCCGTTGCAGCCGAGAACTACTACCAGCACGCCGAGCATTATTTCCGCCTGATCGCGGCGGCTCAGGAGCAGTTCCGTCAGAACCAGCAGCCGCGCGGCGATGAGCCCATCGCCAGCAGCGACGAGGGCGAGGACGACGGTGAGAATTTCTCGGCCTTCGGCCAGGAGCCCGGCTTCGTCCCGCAGCCCCAGCCGCAGCCCTTCATGCGCGACCGCGACGGCCAACGCGATCATCACCAGCGTGATCACCAGCCGCGCGACAACCAGCCGCCCTATCAGCGCGACAATCAGCAGCCGCGCGAGCACCGCGAACGCGATCACCGTCCGCAGCCGCAATATCAGCCGCAACCCGCCAACCAGCCGCAGCCTGTCATCGCCGATGGCGGCGTCGACCGCCTACCCTCCTTCATCACCGGCGCGCAGCCGCAGGTGAACGGCAATCAGGGCGGCTTCGAGGGCGGCGGTGGCGGCGAGCGCTATCCGCGTCGGCGGCGCCGGCCGCATGGCCCGCGCCCGGAGCGTGAAGCCGCTCCGGTTGCTTCCAGCGACGAAGTCGCCCCCGGCGAGTAAGCTCTTCTGACTTTCCGACTCGAATCGTCCCGGCCTCGCCGGGACGATTTGCTTTTGACGCTGTGCGTTGGCCGGACACAGACCCACCTCTCCGGAAGGGAGAGGTGAAGCTAACTGCGCGTCACCGTCGTCGAGGATGGCACCAGCACGGGCTTGGCGAGCGAGGGAATCAGCCGCGCCCGCTCGCGCTTGGCGGGGATCGCGCGGTAGACCTGCTTGGTCGCCTCCACGATGTGGACGCCGGCAAAGGGCAGTGACAGCGCGGCACCGGCACGTTCCCACATCTGGGCCGATTTCAACACCCAGCCGCCGGCGTAAGGCGGCATGAACAGCGCCTCGCCCCAGGCGGTCGGCGTGAACCAGGTCTGGCGCAACAGCTCGGTGATCTGCGAGCGCGAATAGGGCCGGCCATGGCCGAACGGCGTGCTGTCGGTGCGGGTCCACACCCCACGCCGGTTCGGGATCACGGCGATGACGCGCCCGGAGGGCGACAGCACGCGCCACACCTCGCGCAGCAACGCGGCCGGATCGTCCGACATCTCCAGCGCGTGCACCAGGAGAATGCGGTCGACCGCGGCGTCGGGAAGCGGCAGCGAGAACTCATCCACCAGCGACGCCAGCGCGGGCCGTCCCGTCGGCCATTTCAGGACACCCTGCGCCGCCGGCATGAAGGCGAGGCAGCGCTCGGCGTCCTCGCGGAACAATCCCAGATAGGGTGTGGGATAGCCGACGCCGAGCACGCGCTGGCCCTCGGCGCTGGGCCAGCGCTCCCTGATGCCGCGATTGATCATTTGCCGCGCCACGATGCCGAGGCGGCGGGAGTAGAACTCGCGAAGGTCGACGACGTCGATGGTCATGACCGCAATGTAACATGCGCGAGGGCGCCGCTGCGCGCGGAATATTGCATTGCCTGCGCAACGTTAACGCCATATTTGTCTGGCGGGGCTGAGCGCGATGGAGATGACATGGCCGCCGAAATTCGTACTTTCAACTGTTTAAACGACAATTTCGGTTATCTGATCCACGATGTGGAAACCAAAGCGACGGCCTCGATCGACGCGCCGGAGGCCGGCCCGATCCTCAAGGCCCTGGAGCGCGAGGGCTGGCAGCTCACCGACATCCTGATCACCCATCATCATGGCGATCATGTCGGCGGGGTCGCCGAGCTCAAGCAGAAATACAATTGCCGCGTCGTCGCGCCGCACGACAAGACCACGAAAATCGCCAACGTCGACCAACGCGTCGCCAATGCCGACGTGGTCAAGATCGGCAATCTGCTGGCGCGTGTCGTGGAGACGCCCGGCCACACGCTCGACCACATCTCCTACGTGTTCGACAATGAGAAGACGGTGTTCGCCGCCGACACGCTGTTCTCGATCGGCTGCGGCCGCGTGTTCGAGGGCACCTATCCGATGATGTGGGATTCCCTGCTGAAGCTGCGCGCCCTGCCCGACGACTTCAAGCTCTATTGCGGCCACGAATACACCGCGTCCAACGTCAAGTTCGCGCTCACCATCGAGCCGGACAACGCGGCGCTGCAGGCGCGCGCCGCGGAGGTGACAAAGCTGCGCGCCGAGAACAAGCCGACCATTCCCTCGCTGCTCGGCGAGGAGAAGCGCGCCAACGTGTTCCTGCGCGCCGATGAGCCGGCGGTCGCGGCCAAGCTGCATATGAAGGGCGCGGATCCCGCTGCGGTGTTCGGCGAACTGCGCGAGCGCAAGAATAAATCCTGACGCAAAAGTCCTGAAGCACACATCCCGACGAGGATCGATGCCGACCGCAGCCGAGATCATCGCACGCCTCGAGCTCCGCCCGCATCCGGAAGGCGGACATTATCGCGAGACGTTTCGCGACCAGAGCACGGACGCCAACGGGCGTTCGCGCTCGACGCTGATCTACTTCCTGCTCGCGCGCGGCGAGCGTTCGCACTGGCATCGCGTCGATGCGGTGGAGACGTGGCACTATTACGCCGGCAGCCCCTTGACGCTGCGCATCGCCCATGACGGCTGCTCGCAGCACGAGGTGCGGCTCGGCGCCGACCTCGGCGGCGGTGAGCGGCCGCAGGCGATCGTGCCTGCGCTGGCCTGGCAGATGGCGGAAACCACCGGCGAGTGGACGCTGGTCGGCTGCACCGTGGCGCCCGCATTCGAGTTCGCAGGCTTCGAGCTCGCGCCGTCCGGCTGGGAGCCGTAGCTCCGCTCCAATCATCGCTTCCGCAGCACCATGTCCTTGGCCGCGATCAGGCCGCCCCCGGCAATGAGGATCGCAGCAAGGGCGATGTTGGCGCTGGCCTTGGCGAAACCGGCAGCGATGAGGAATCCCGTCGAGAGCAATGGCGTCGCGTAGGAGGCGGCGCCGAGCACACGGATGTCGCCGCGCTTCATGCCGATGTCCCAGGCGTAGAACGCGGCACCGACCGGGCCGATGCCGAGTGCGATGACCGAGAGCCATTGCACCGTGGTCTCCGGCCAGACCGTGGCTTCAAGCAGGCCATGCATCAGCGCGGCCAATATTGCCGTGGCAAGACAGAAGCCCGCGACCGCATCGGTCGGCACCGCTTTCAACCGGCGCGACAGCACCGAATAGGTCGCCCAGACGAACGCCGCGATGAAGGCCGCGATGAGACCCGGCACAGCTCCAGGCGCAAAACCGCTGGTGTTGCCGGCGAACAGCAGCACCGTGCCGACGAGGCCGAGCACGGCGCCGATGATGTGGTGCGCCGCCAGCCGCTCGCCTGGCAGGAAGGACGAGAACAGCACGATCAAGAGCGGCCACAGGTAATTCAGAAGGCCGGCTTCGGCCAGCGGGGCGAAGCGCAGCGCGAGGAAATACAGCGCGTGATAGCCAAACAGGCCGCCGACGCCGACGATCCAGACGGCGAGCGGTTGCCGCAAGCTTCTCGCCGCCTCGCTCCGCCCGATCCAGGTGAGCAGGCCGACGACACCGCCGATCGCGAAGGTCATCGCAGCGAGCTGAAACGCCGGGATCTTTCCGGTCGCCACCGTCATCACCGACAGCAGCGACCACATCAGGATCGCGGTCAGACCGATCAGCGTGGCAGTGCGGGGAGTCATTGGCCCAATGTTTCCGTCATGGCGGGGCTTGTCCCGGCCATCCACGTTCTTCCGTGGCGACGGCTGTTGTAAGGCCGTGGATGCCCGGGACAAGCCCGGGCATGACGATGTGGACAATATCAGCCTGCGTGATGCGATCGCATCACACCATGTACTGGCCGCCGTTGACCGACAGCGTCGAGCCGGTGATGGCGCCGGCCTCATCCGCGGCGAGGAACACGACGGCACGCGCGATCTCTTCGGGCTCGCCGAGACGGCCGATCGGAATCAGCGGCAGGATCGCCTTCTCCAGCACGTCCTTCGGCACTGCCTGCACCATCTCGGTATTGATGTAGCCGGGACAGATCGCATTCACGGTGATGCCGCCCTTGGCGTTCTCCAGCGCCAGGGCCTTGGTGAAACCGATCTCGCCGGCTTTCGCTGCGGAGTAGTTGACCTGTCCGAACTGCCCCTTCTGGCCGTTGATCGAGGAAATGTTGATGATGCGACCGAACTTGCGCCCGCGCATGCCTTCGATCACCTGGCGCGTCATGTTGAACAGCGAGCCCAGATTGGTGTTGATGACGGCGTTCCACTGCTCAAGCGTCATCTTGTGGAAGGCACCGTCCCTGGTGATGCCGGCATTGTTGACCAGCACGTCGACCGGACCGACCTCGGCCTCGACCTTCTTCACGCCCTCGGCGCAGGCCTCGAAACTGCTGACGTCCCACTTGTAGACGGCGATGCCGGTCTCGGCCTTGAATTTCTCCGCGGCAGCGTCGTTGCCGGCATAGCTCGCCGCAACCTTGTAGCCGGCGGCCTTCAGCGCCTTGCTGATCGCAGCACCGATGCCCCGCGTACCACCCGTCACCAATGCAACACGTGCCATGTCGTATTCCTTCCCTCTTCCTTGGACGCTTCGGACTTTTCTGACGTGATCGCTTTTTAGCTACGGATTATGCGGTTGGTTTGACGGACATCAAGAACAAAACGCCCGGCATCGAGCCGGGCGTTTTTCTTTAGTCGAGGCTTGTCGGGTTGCGAAGAATATTTGATTTGCAACCGCTGCCTTTTTAGTCGCGTGCAACGCACGCGCTGACGTGTGCGGCGCACCCGTCAGCTGCGCGTAAGATCAGTCGCGCGCCACACACATGGCGATGCCCATGCCGCCGCCGATGCACAGCGTGGCCAAGCCCTTCTTCGAATCGCGCTTCTGCATTTCGTGCAGCAGCGTCACCAGCACGCGTGCGCCGGACGCGCCGACCGGATGGCCGATCGCGATCGCACCGCCGTTGACGTTGACCTTGGAGGTATCCCAGCCGAGGTCCTTGTTGACCGCGCAGGCCTGTGCCGCGAAGGCTTCGTTGGCCTCGATCAAATCGAGATCGCCGACGCTCCAGCCGGCCTTCTTCAGCGCGGCGCGCGAGGCCGGGATCGGGCCCGAGCCCATGATCTTCGGATCGACGCCGGCCTGCGCCCAGGACACGATCCGCGCCAGCGGCTTCTTGCCTTCCTTGGCGGCCTGCTTGGCGGTCATCAGCACCACGGCGGCAGCGCCGTCGTTGATGCCCGAGGCCGAGCCCGCGGTCACCGTGCCATCCTTCTCGAAGGCGGGCTTGAGCTTGGCCATCGCGTCGAGCGTGGCGCCATGGCGCGGATATTCGTCGGCGCTGACGACGACGTCGCCCTTGCGGGTCTTGATGGTGACGGGGACGATCTCGTCGTTGAACTTGCCGGCCTTCTGCGCCGCCTCGGCCTTCTGCTGCGAGGCCACGGCGAACTCGTCCTGCTGGGCACGGGTGATCTGCCATTGCCGCGCGACGTTCTCGGCGGTGTTGCCCATGTGGTAGCCGTTGAAGGCATCCCACAGGCCGTCCTTGATCATGGTGTCGACCAGCTCCAGGCCGCCCATCTTCACGCCGCCGCGCAGATGCTGGGCGTGCGGGGCCATGCTCATCGATTCCTGCCCGCCGGCGACCACGATCTCGGAATCGCCGTTGAGCAGCGCCTGGTAGCCGAGCGCAACCGTGCGCAGGCCCGAGCCGCACAGCTGATTGACGCCCCAAGCCGGGCTCTCCACCGGAATGCCGGCGCCGATCGACGCCTGGCGGGCCGGGTTCTGGCCTTGGGCGGCGGTCAGGATCTGACCCATGATCACTTCGGAGACCCGGCCGGGCTCGATGCCGGCGCGCTCCAGCGCGGCCTTGATGGCGACGGCGCCAAGGTCATGGGCGGGTAGGGTCGCGAACGCTCCGTTGAAGCTTCCGACCGGGGTGCGGGCGGCGCTGACGATGACGACATCGTCTGACATGGGCATCTCCTGGGGCTTGAGTTCTTGTGAAGGGGGCAGGCGGGCTGGAAAGCGAACGCCAGTCTCGTCAGCCATCCTGTTAACGTCGTTGAGGCATGTCAATCGGCGGGGCACCGAATTCATACCGCAGCGCATTCAAAATAGCGTTCTTGGCGTTTTCGCAAGCAGGATTTTGCTCTGCAATTAACCGTGCCGCACAAAACGGTAGCGTGAGCCCTTTGAAAATGCTTATTTTGTTGCGTTGCGTACTCTTCCCGCCCTGCGGCATTGCCCGACAGGTTCCCGTTCTCCGCGTTTGCAAGTGAGAGCCCATGGCGAAATCAGACCAACCCACCACAATCAAGAAATACGCGAACCGCCGGCTCTATAACACCGGAACGAGCACCTATGTGACGCTCGAAGACCTCGCCGCGATGGTCAAGGACGGCGAAGACTTCCTGGTCTATGACGCCAAGACCGGCGACGACATCACCCGCTCCGTGCTCGCCCAGATCATCTTCGAGCAGGAGAACAAGGCCGGCCAGAACCTGTTGCCGACCACCTTCCTTCGCCAGCTGATCCGCTTCTATGGCGACAGCATGCAGATGGTGGTGCCGAAATATCTGGAGCAGTCGATCGCAACCCTGACCCAGGAGCAGGAGAAGTTCCGCAAGCAGATCGCCAATACGCTGTCCGGCACTCCTTTTGCTCCGTTGGAAGAGCAAGTCCGCCGCAACATGGAGCTGTTCCAGCAGACCTTCTCGATGTTCAAGCCGTTCGCTGCGCCCCGTCCGGCGGCAAGCCCTGAGCCGGAGCCCGATGCGAATGCCGAGGCGCCGAAGGACAGCAACATCGACGAGCTGCGCCAGCAGATGAAGGAAATGCAGGAGCGCCTCGAGCGGATGTCGAAGAAGGACGAATAGTCTTTCGTTCGCGCCGGCCCCTGTACGCGGGAGGGCGAGCCACGTCTGACCGAAGCAACCATTGGGACCATGTCTACGCCACCAAGGGCGAGGCCGAGGTCAGCTGGTATCAGGATAGCCCCGCGATCTCGCTCGCGATGATTCGCGCAGCCGGCTCCGATCGCGACACGACCATCATCGATGTCGGCGGCGGCGCATCGCGCCTGGTCGATGCGCTGTTGCAGGACGGCTATCGCGACATCGCCGTGCTGGATCTTTCTGCCAATGCGCTCGCGGCGGCGAAGAAGCGCATCGGTCCGGCCGCTTCGACGGTCGACTGGATCGTTGCCGATGCCACGATGTGGCGTCCGACCAGGACCTACGATGTCTGGCACGATCGCGCAGCGTTTCACTTCCTGACTGACCCGCGCGACAGGGTCGCTTACGTGGAGCGCCTGCGGTCGGCGGTCAGACCTGGCGGCCACGTCATCATTGCGACGTTTGCACCCGATGGTCCCGAGAAATGCAGCGGCCTGCCGGTGCAGCGCCACGACAGCGCGAGCCTTGCGGCGGAGCTCGGGCCGGAATTTAAACTGGTCGAGACGCGCAGCGAGACGCACCACACGCCGTGGCATTCGACGCAGGCGTTTCAGTTCAGCCGGTTTCGGCGGCAGAAATAGTTCTCGTTATGGCCGGGCTTGACCCGGCCATCCACGTCTTGACGCGCGACGCGAAGAACGTGGATCCCCGGGACAAGCCCGGGCATGACGACAGAGACTCCGGATCAAGCCGCCATCTTCACGGCATGCGCAAAGTCCCAGTAGAGCTTGCGCGCCTTGGCGTAGAACGGGCCCGGCTTCAGCTCGCGCTCGTCGATGCGGATCACGGGCGCGACCTTGGCGAAATTGCCGGTCGAAAAGATCTCGTCGGCGGTCAGGAAATCGGCGTAGCGCAGCGTCTTCTCGACCACGGTGACGCCGTCGGCGCGAAGCAGGCTGATGACGCGCTGGCGCGTGATGCCGTTGAGGAAGGTGCCGTTCGGCACCGGCGTGAACACCACGCCATCCCTGGCCATGAACACGTTGGAATTGCCGAACTCGGCGACGTTGCCGAGCATGTCGAGCATCAGCGCGTTCTGGAAGCCGCGCGACGCAGCTTCGGCGAGTGCGCGCGAATTGTTCGGGTAGAGGCAGGCGGCCTTGGCTTCGACCGGCGCGCATTCGGCCGTCGGCCTACGAAACGGCGACAAGGTGATCGCGTTGCCGACGGGCTTTGGCATCGGCGCTTCGTAGATGCACAGGCACCAATTGGTGGTCTCGGGGTCGAACAGCACGCCGCCGCCGCTTCCGTTCTGCGCCCAGTACATCGGACGGATATAGAGCTCGGCATTTCCGGCAAAGCGCGCGATGCCTTCGTTCGCGAGCGTCAGCCAGGTGTCGGTATCGACCACCGGCTTCAGGCCGAAACTGATCGCGGATTGATTGGCGCGGGCCACGTGACGATCGAGATCCGGTGCGACGCCCTCGAAAGCGCGAGCGCCGTCGAACACGATCGAGCCGAGCCAGGCCGCATGCGTGCGCGGCCCCATGATCGGCACGTTGCCCTCGTGCCATTTGCCCTCGAAGAAGGTCCAGCTCGGCGAGTAGTCGATGGGCTTCTTGATCTCGGCCATGACCGGCCTCCTTTTCGAACGATCCGGCACTATTGTCCCAATTTCTAAACGATTTGCTGCGAGGAAATGGTGAGTTACCCTCTCCCCTTGTGGGAGAGGGTGGCTCGCCGCGTAGCGGCGAGACGGGTGAGGGGTATCCATCCGCGAACTCACCTGCGGAGAAAACCCCTCATCCGGCGCTGCGCGCCACCTTCTCCCACAAGGGGAGAAGGAAGAATCCATGCCGCTCGATCCGCTCGCAAAGCGTTTGTTGACCATGATGGCTGCGGCTGCGCCGCGGGCGCGGAGCCGCCCGAGTGTGGAGGTGCGGCGGCAATCGCTGGCAAAGCTGATGCAGTTCGCCCGGGCCGAGGCGCCGGATGTGACGACCTCCGACGGCAGGCTGCCCGGTCCCGGCGGCGAGCTGCCCTATCGCCTCTACACGCCGGCAGGCACTGAAGCGCCCGCACCGGGCTTCGTGTTCTTTCATGGCGGCGGGCTCGTCGCCGGCAGCATTGCCACGCACGAGCGCATCGCCGCGGCGCTGGCGCATGCCACCGGCTGCCGCCTCGTGTCGGTCGATTACCGGCTCGCGCCGGAGCACAGATTCCCTGCCGCGGTCGACGACGCGATCGCGGCCACCGAATGGGTGGCGCGCGAGGCGGCATCGCTCGGCATCGACGCTGACCGCCTGGTGATCGGCGGCGATTCCGCCGGCGCCACACTCGCGGCGATCGTGTGCCAGAATGCGGCGCAGACCGCCGGCCTCTCCATCGCCGCGCAGTGCCTGATCTGCCCGGTGCTGGATTTCGAGGAAACCTCGCCTTCGCGCGAGGCCTTTGCCGAGGGCCATCTGATCGATCGCGCCACGATCGAAGCCGATCTTTCCGATTATCTGCCCGATGGCATCGATCCTGCCGATCCCCGCGTCTCTCCGTTGCGCGCGACGCGCCTCACGGGCCTGCCGACCGCGATCATCCACACCGCCGAGTACGACCCGATGCGTGACGAGGGCAATGCCTATGCCCGCAAGCTGCTCGCCGCGGGGGTCGCGGTCGAGCATGTCTGCCACGATGGCATGGTTCACAATTTCCACGCCATGGGCGCAATCCTGCCGCAGGCACAGCTCGTGCTGTCGCAAATCGGCGAACAGGTGCGGCGCGCGGTGAAGACCTGACAGCGTCAATCATACGCGCGCGCCGATCACCGCGCGCGCCGCCGCGACATATTCCGGCCAGTGCGCTTCCGCATAATGCTCCGCCTGCCATGCGCAGGTGCTGTCGGGCGCATGCGCCGCCGCAATCGTGCGCGCGAAACGTTCCTCCGCAACCGTCGCCTTGCCGGGCTCGGCTGTGGGTGCAGCAGCCACCGCAGCACCGGGAGTAACGGCAAGCCCCGCCAGACCGGTGAGCAGGATGCGGCGTGACGTGTTCATGGCTGTCTCCTCCATTCTTCGGCCTGCACTGTGGCGGGCGAGTGTGTCAGTGCGATCACGCCAGGGTAACCGCGCACATCCGCGCCGTCCATCGCTTGCGGATAGCGCTTGACCAAGCGCGCGATCACGTTCCATCTAACAACGGTTCCACCCTCAAATCGCCACGCGTCGGATCGTCACGTGCCTCTTCGCAGCCAATCCCGTCGTGCGTTGCGCGCTGCCGCGGCGGGACTGCTGTGTCTGGCGGTCCCGGCAGGCGGTGCCCTCGCCGCCGACGATGAGGAGGACGAGCCCGCAAAGCCGATCGTCCCGAACATCTATCTCGATCTCCGCACCATCTATGCGACGATCCCCGCAGGCACGCTCGCGCTCGGCTTCGGCAACACCTCGCTGTCAGCCGCATTCCAAGCCCTGGCGGCGCAACGAGGCACGTCGCTGCGGAATGGACTGCCGGCCGCGAAATCGATTGCGATCGACCTGCCGCTGACCGTCGACGTCAGCGACCGCGTTTCGCTCTACGGCGGCGTATCCGGCACGACGACGGATATCGGCGGCGGCTGGTCGTCTTTCGACATCACGAGCTGGAACATCGGCGTGCAGGCCGATCTCTACCAGCAGAATGGCGGGAAGATCCCGACCATCACGCTGCAATCAACCCTGACGCAGTCGGTGCCCAACGAGCAGGGCATGACGAACTCCTTCAACAACATCGTGGAATTCGACTACGCGGTCGACGAGGACGAGACACGGGGCTGGCTCGCCGGCCTGCAATACACCACCGTCACCATCGCCAGCCCGTTCGCCACGATCCGGCCGAACACGATCCTCTATGCCGGCGGCTACTATCAATGGCCGAGCAACTGGAAGTTCACCGGGCGCCTCGGCATGCAGTCGTTCGGCGGCGCGCTGCTCGCGGGCCGGACGCTCGCGGAATCCTTCACCCAGCCGGTCCTGCGGCTCGACCTCGATCGCATGGACGACAACGACAACCGACTTTTCGGCATTACCGCGCAGATCGCCTGGATGCCGAAGCCGTCCTATCAGGTCACGTTGCGCACACCGCTCTACGCCGTGCGCAACTAGTCAGGCACCGGCACGTCGAAGGTGTTGAGCGTGACCGAGACCATGCAGTAGACGCCGACGAGATAGGACAGCTCGGCCGCGCCGTGCTCGCCGAATTCCTTCACCGCCGCACGCCAAGTCAGCTCCGGCAGCACGCCGCCGCTGACCAGTGCCGAAGCCATGTCGTAGGCGACGGCTTCCTGCTTGGTGAGGTCCACCGGCCGCTGGCCGGCAACGATGGTCGCGAGCTTCTCGTCGGAGAGGCCACGCTGCTCGGCCACCAGCACATGAGCGTAGAGCTCGTAACCGGAGCGGAAATGCGAGCCGGTGACGAGGATCGCGACCTCGCGTACGGCCGCGGGCAGCAGCGGGTTCGACGCAATCGCCTTGACCAGCTCCCACACCGGCTTGCCGAAGCGCGGCTCGCGGATCCAGGGATTCCAGGGCCCGAGCAGCGCGCCGTCCTCGCGCATGTTCACAAAACCCTTGAAGTGGTCCTTCATGCCGGCCCGCATGTCGTCATAGAGCGGCTTCTGTTCGTCGGTTAGCTCTTTCGGATCGAGAATGGGAAGGCGCACGGTAGGGTCTCCTCGTTGAGAAGACGCAACCGTCACCTGCGTGCCTGCGCAAGGCAAGTGAAGTTGCCGTGACGACCGTGCGATTTCGCAAATGCCAGGCAGATCTCGGCTATGACGCCGTGGGGCTTGGCACGCTTTGGGGATTGACGACGTCGTCGACGTCCAGCGTCAGTGGCTCACCTGTGGCGAGGAACGACGACAGCGCCGCCTCGAACGGCGCCGGATCGAGGCCGCGCGCGGCGAGCCAAGCGGGCTCGTAATAGGTCTGCCGGTAGCGCTCGCCGGAATCGCAGATCAGCGTCACCAACGATCCCGTGACGCTCGCCTGGCGCATCTCCGAGGCGAGCCGGCACAGCGCCAGGAAGTTGGTGCCGGTGGAGCCGCCGACCGCACGGCGCAGCCGTCGCGACAGCACGTTCATCGCCGCGACCGTTGCCGCATCCGGGATCTTCATCATGCGATCGACCACGCCGGGCACGAAGGACGGCTCGCAGCGGGGGCGACCGACGCCCTCGATCAGCGACGGGCGGTCGCAAACACGGGAGCGATCCAGCGTGCGGAAGCAATCGAAGAACGCGGAATGCTCGACATCGGCGACGCACAGCCGGGTCGGATATTGCCGATACCGCAGATAACGTCCGATGGTGGCCGACGTGCCGCCGGTGCCGGCGCCCATCACGATCCAGTCCGGAATCGGCCGCGGCTCGCCCTGCAACTGCGTGAAGATGGACTCGGCGATGTTGTTGTTGCCGCGCCAGTCGGTGGCCCGCTCGGCAAAGGTGAACTGATCCATGTAGTGGCCGTCCAGCCGGGCGGCGAGTGCCGCGGCTTCCGCATAGAGCGCGCGGCCGTCGTCGATCAAATGGCAATTGCCGCCATAATGCTCGATCGCGGCGATCTTCTCCGCCGAGGTCGTGCGCGGCATCACGGCGTAGAAGGGCACGCCGATCATCTCAGCGAAATAGGCCTCCGACACCGCGGTTGATCCCGACGAGGCCTCGACCACGGGCGTGCCTTCGCGGATGTGGCCGTTGCAGAGCGCATAGAGGAACAGCGAGCGCGCGAGGCGATGCTTCAGGCTGCCGGTCGGATGCGTGGACTCATCCTTCAGATAGATGTCGATGCCCGATAGCGCCGGCACGATCAGCCGGATCAGATGCGTGTCGGCGGTGCGGCACTGGTCGGCCTCGATCGCGGCCACGGCCTCGTCGACCCAGCCGCGCCGATAGGCCGGCCCGGCCGGATTGTGCTGGCGGAAGGGGAATGTCTGCATCGGGCGAATCTCTCATGATGCGGATAGCGCATCAATAGCTGCGCCTAAAATTCCAGCGGCGCGTTGTCGACGACTTCCTTCATCACGAAGAAGGTCCGGGTCTGGCGCACGCCGGGGAGCGCGATCAGCTGCTCGCCGTGGATGCGATTGAAATCCTCCATGTCGCCGACGCGGATCTTGAGGAAGTAATCGAAATCGCCGGCGACGAGGTGGCAGTCGAGCAGGAACTTCAGCTTTGCAACGGCCTGCTCGAAGGTGGCAAAGCTCTCTGGCGTCGAGCGGTCGAGCACGACGCCGACCATCACCAGCGTGCCCTTGGCCACCTTCTTCGGCGCGACCATGGCGCGGACAGTGGCGATGAAGCCGTCCTCGAACAGGCGCTGGGTGCGACGGTGGCAGGTGGCGGGGCTGATCGCGACCGTTTCGGCCAGCTCGGCGTTGCTGAGCCGACCGTTATTCTGAAGCAATCTCAATATCTTGAGGTCGGTGCGGTCGAGTCGGGCAGCCATGAAAGAAACTTCCGAAAATAGGTGCTGTTCTGGAAGGAATGTTAGCAATTATCACAACTTTCGCAAGAAGCCGTGCAACATGGCCGCAATATTCGAGAGCACATTTTCCCGACGTGATGCTAGGGAGCCGCAACACCAACGCCAATCGAGATGACCCATGAAGCTGGACAAATTTCCGCGCTATCCTTTGACCTTCGGCCCGACGCCCATCGAGAAGCTGGAGCGCTTGTCAAAACATCTCGGCGGCCAAGTCGAGGTCTATGCCAAGCGCGAGGACTGCAATTCCGGCCTCGCCTATGGCGGCAACAAGCTGCGCAAGCTCGAATACATTATCCCCGATGCGATCGCCTCCAATGCCGATACGCTGGTCTCGATCGGCGGCGTGCAATCCAACCACACCCGCATGATCGCGGCCGTCGCGGCCAAGCTCGGCATGAAATGCCGCCTGGTGCAGGAAGCCTGGGTGCCGCACGAAGACGCAGTCTATGATCGCGTCGGCAACATCATGCTCTCGCGCATCATGGGCGCCGACGTGCGCCTGGTCGACGACGGCTTCGATATCGGCATCCGCAAGAGCTGGGAGCAGGCGATCGAGGAAGTGAAGGCCGCGGGCGGCAAGCCCTACGCTATTCCCGCCGGTGCCTCCGTGCATAAGTTCGGCGGCCTTGGCTATGTCGGCTTTGCCGAGGAGGTGCGCAAGCAGGAAGCCGAGCTCGGCTTCAAGTTCGACTACATCGTCGTCTGCACCGTCACCGGCTCCACCCATGCCGGCATGCTGGTCGGGTTTGCGGCGGACGGCCGTGCGCGAAAGGTGATCGGCATCGATGCCTCCTTCACGCCCGCCCAGACCAAGGCCCAGGTGCTCGAGATCGCGCAGAACACGGCAAAGCTCGTCGAGCTCGGCAAGGACCTCGTCACTGACGACGTCGTGCTGATCGAGGACTACGCCTATCCCGCCTATGGCGTGCCATCGGAGGAGACCAAGGAGGCGATCCGCCTCACCGCGCGCCTCGAAGGTATGATCACCGACCCCGTCTACGAGGGCAAGTCGATGCAGGGCCTGATCGATCTCGCCCAGAAGGGCTATTTCGAGAAGGGCGCGAAGATCCTCTACGCCCATCTCGGCGGCGCGCCGGCGCTGAACGGGTATGCGTATGCGTTCAGGAATGGGTGAGTGAGAGCGTAGCGCTCGCGCGTCATGCATCACTGTCGTCCCGGGGCGCGACGAAGTCGCGAGCCCGGGACCCATAACCACAGGGAGGCGTTTGGCGCAGACTTGCGGTTGAGAGCTTGCCGCAACCACATTGGCCTGTGGTTATGGATCCCGGATCGGCGCGCGCCTGAGGCGCGCTTGTCCGGGATGACGACTGCGCCCTACCTCGTCCTCACGATCTGCAGCAGCTCGTTGCCGTAGTGCTCGAGCTTCTTGTCGCCGATCCCCGGCACGTTGCGCAGCTCGTCCAGCGTGGTCGGCCAGGCCCGGACGATGCCGTCGATCGTTGCATCGTGCAGCACCACATAGGCCGGCACGCCGCGTTCGCGCGCGACCTCTGACCGCCAGGCGCGCAGGCGCGCGCGCAATTCGGGATCGACGTCGCCTTGCGGCGCGCTCGCCGCGGGCGCGAGGTCACCGCGGCGTGACGTGGCCCGGCTGGCGCGAACCCGCGTGCCGGGCGCCTCCTCGCGCAGCCAGACCTCGGTCTCGCCGCGCAGCACGCCGCGCGAAGACTCCGTCAGCTTGAGCGCGCCGTAGGCTTCGCTGTCGCTGCGCAAATGGCCCATCGCCACCACTTGCCGCAGCACCGTGCGCCACTGCTTCTCGTTGAGCTCGCGGCCAATGCCGAACACCGACAGCTTGTCGTGACCGAACTGTGTGACCTTCTCGGTCAGGCGTCCGACCAGCACATCGATCAGATGCATGGCGCCGAAACGCTGCCCGGTGCGATAGACGCAGGACAGCAGCTTCTGCGCCAGCACCTTGCCGTCGCGCATCTTCGGCGGCGTCAGGCAATTGTCGCAATTGCCGCAGCTCTCGCCCATCACGATCTCGCCGAAATAGGCGAGCAGGCGCCGGCGCCGGCAGTGCGGCGTCTCGGCGAGGCCGACCAGCGCATCGAGCTTGCCGATCGAGACCCGCTTGAAATCCTCCGATCCGGCCGATTCGTCGATCATGCGGCGCTGCTGCACGATGTCGGAGAGGCCGTAGGTCATCCACGCCGCCGACGGCTTGCCGTCACGGCCGGCGCGTCCGGTCTCCTGGTAATAGGCCTCGATGCTCTTGGGCAGGTCGAGATGGGCGACGAAGCGCACGTCGGGCTTGTCGATGCCCATGCCGAAGGCGATGGTCGCGACGATGACGATGCCGTCCTCGTTGAGGAAGCGATCCTGGTTGCGCGAGCGCACCGCCCCGTCGAGCCCGGCGTGGTAGGGCAGCGCCGCAATGCCGGCCTCGGCAAGCGCTGCGGCGACCTCCTCGACGCGGTTGCGCGACAGGCAATAGACCACGCCGGCATCGCCCATGTGGCGCTCGCGGATGAATTCCTTCAGCTGCGACACCGCATTGCGCTTGTCGACGATCTCATAGCGGATGTTGGGCCGGTCGAAGCTGGAGACGAACTGCGGCGCGCCCGTCAGCTGAAGTCGCTCGACGATCTCCTTGCGCGTCAGCTCGTCGGCGGTCGCGGTCAGCGCGATGCGCGGCACGTCGGGAAAGCGCTCGGCGATGACGGAAAGGCCGACATATTCGGGCCGGAAATCGTGGCCCCATTGCGAGACGCAATGCGCCTCGTCGATCGCGAACAGCGCCACTTTCGCCTGCGCCAGCAGCGATAGGCAGCGCGGCGTGACCAGCCGTTCCGGCGCGACATAGAGCAGATCGAGATCGCCGGCGAGCAGGCGGCGTTCGATGTCGGAGGCCTCCTGCGGCGTCAGCGACGAGTTCAGCGCGGCGGCATTGACACCGGCCTCGATCAGGCCGGCGACCTGGTCGCGCATCAAGGCGATCAACGGCGAGACCACGATGCCGCAGCCTTCGCGCAGCAAGGATGGAAGCTGATAGCACAGCGACTTGCCGCCGCCGGTCGGCATCAAGACCAGGCAATTGCCGCCGTCCGTGACGTGGCGGACGATCTCGCCCTGCGCGCCGCGAAATCCCGGCAGGCCGAACACCGAATGCAGCACCGACAGCGCATCGCCGCCGTTGGCCGGCGCAGGCAGTGGGGCGTTGGAGGGAGCGGACATGGGCGGAGCAGATCAGGCCGTGGGATTCGTCACAAGGCCAGTCGCATGCTGGTGTGGCTGTGGCAAGACTGTTTGGAGGCGAGGCACGACTCTTCCCTCTCCCCTTGTGGGAGAGGGTGCCTCGCGAAGCGAGGTGGGTGAGGGGTTCTATCCGCGAACGCAGATATGAGCTTGTGGAGACATACCCCTCATCCGGCGCTTCGCGCCACCTCCTCCCACAAGGGGAGAAGGGAAGAAGAGGCTACGCCCCGATCCGTCGCAGCGCTTCCGCAACCGTCACGATCGGCATGTTGCGTCTGCCGGCCGCCTCCAGCGCATGACGCATCAGATGCGGCGTGCAGCCATAGGGGCTCGGCCTGTCGCTGACGTCGTGGCCGTAGAAGATCAGCCAGCCGCCGCTCGCGACCGCCTCGTCGAAATAGCGATCGACCCCGGCCTCGTCGATCTCGCAATCGACCAAGGGCGAGGCGCGCAGGAATTGGAGGTCGATGACGCCGCTGTTGACGCCGGGAAGAATGCCGCGCGCGGAACGGAAGGCTTTTGTCAGCTGCGGCTTGCGCCACACCGAGGCGATGCCATAGGGATAGGCGAAATTCTCCAGCGTGATCGAAGCATCGATGCCGCGGAGATGGCTGCGGTTTCGTTCGATCTCGCGCGCCATGGCGGGTGCGTCGAGCGTCGCCGAGCTCTGATGCGAGAAGGTGTGGCAGGCGATCTCGTGCCCGGCGCGGTGAAGCCGGACGATCGCATCGTCCGACAGGCCATGCCAATGCTCCGACGGCTGGCCGATCAGGCTGCCGGCAAGGTAATAGGTGCCGCGGCCGCCATGCCGCTGCAGAAGCTCGGCGCCCTCGCCTGCGGCGCTATCGGGGGCGTCGTCGAACGTGAAGCTCACCATCGGCGCACGCGCAGGCAGCCGGTGCGGCGCGGCGCGGAAATGCCGGGCCAACCGATTGCTCACGCGTCCCTGGAGTGCCGACCACACGACTGCGTTTCCCGTGATGCCTTCTTGCTCTACTGAAACATTCGTGCGCAGGTCGAGGCAAGCCTAACGCCCGGGTAATCCTAACGCCGAACCAAGACCGCTTTGGCTAGCGCACGCGTCGGCGTCCGCACCGAGATAGCGCAGCCAATTGCGGAAGAGCACCGCCGCAGCGTCGCCAGCGCCGATATCGGCGCGCAGGTTCAGCGCGGGCAGCTCGTTGCTGAGCGCCGGATGGCGCTGGTGCGCCGCCTTCTTCTCGAACCGAGCCAGCTTCTCTTCAGTCGCTGCGTCAAAATAACTCACCGGCAGGCGCGGATAGGTCTCCCGCTCCCGCGCGAGATAGCGGCCGATGTCACGCAGATATTCGCGCTGCAGCGACAGCGCGTCATATTCGGGGTGACCCTGGAAGAACACGAAGCGGCTGGCATATTGGCGAACGAAGACGTCGACGCCAGCCTCCTGTGAGCGTGTCAGCACCTGATAACCGGCGTGCACGAGGTCGCTCTCGGCGATCTCGTTCAGACGTGAATGCGAGACCTTGAGCGGTGCGGGCGCAGAGCGGGTCAGCAAATCGTCCGTCACGACGCCGCAATCGAAAATGCCGTGACATTTGGCCGGCAGCCGCCGCCGTTCAATATTGTCGAGATGCAGCACCGCGGCATGCGCGGCAAGGCACGACCAGATCGTCGAACGCGTGTTGGCCTTGGCCCAGTCGATCAGGTTGGTGAGGTCGCGCCAGTACGTCTCCCCGTCGAGCTCGGGCGCGATCGGCTCTGCGCCCGTCACGATCAGCCCATCGAACTTGCCGCGCTCGAGATCGGAAAGGTTGGAATACTCGCTCTCGACATGCCATTTCGCTTCCGGCGACCGCTTCACGCTGGGAAGCGAGAAGCAGTGGAAGCGGATACGGCGCGAGCCCGCCGCGGCCTGAAGCAGCTTCATGAACTGCCGCTCGGTCGCCTTCAACGCGGCATCCGGCATGTTGTTGACGAGGCCGATGGTGAGTTCGGCGCCGGCATCGCGCGCGAGATCGTGCGCGGCCGGCACCAGCGTCGGGCCCGCGATGACCTGATCCTTGTCGATCAAGATCGTCATGGCCGGCGCCGCCTACTCCGCAGCCTCGCGGCGCGCCGACGGGCAGGCCTTTTCCAGCGCCTGGTCGATGTCCTCGATGATATCAGAGACATGCTCGATGCCGATCGACAGACGGATCGTCTCCGGCAGCACGCCGGCGGCGCGCTGCTGCTCCGCCGACATCTGGCGATGGGTGGTCGATGCCGGATGGCAGGCGAGCGACTTGGCATCGCCGATATTGACGAGCCGCGTGATCAGCTTCAGCGCATCGTAAAACGTCTTGCCGGCCTCCATGCCGCCCTTGATGCCGAAGGTGAATAGCGAGGAGGCGTTGCCGTTCAGGTACTTCTGCACCAGCGGATAATAGGGGCTGTCCGGGAAGCCGGTGTAGTTGACCCAGGCCACGCGCGGATCGCCGCGCAGGAATTCGGCGACCTTGCGGGCGTTCTCGACATGGCGCTCCATGCGCAGCGCCACGGTCTCGATGCCCTGAAGCAGCAGGAAGGCGTTGAACGGCGACAGCACCGAGCCCATTGTGCGCTGATAGACGCTGCGCGCGCGCTCGATATAGGCGGTCTTGCCGAAGCGCTCGGCATAGACCAGGCCGTGATAGGAGGCGTCGGGCTTGTTGTAGGCCGGGAAGCGATCGGCGTGCTCGGCCCAGGGAAAGTTTCCGGAATCGACGATGGCGCCGCCGAGCGTGGTGCCGTGACCGCCCAAGAACTTGGTCAGCGAATGCACCGCGATATCGGCCCCATAGTCGAACGGCTTGAAGAGGATCGGGGTGGCGACGGTGTTGTCGACGATCAGCGGCACGCCATGCGCATGGGCGATCTTCGCCAGCGCCTCGATGTCGCAGACATTGCCGGCGGGATTACCGATGGTTTCGGCGAACACGGCGCGGGTGTTCTCGTCGATCAGCTTCTCGACGGCCTCTGGCTTGTCGCTCTCGGCAAAACGGCCGGTGATGCCCTGGCGCGGCAGGATATGGGAGAGCAGCGTATGCGTGGTGCCGTAGAGCTGCGGCACGGAGACAATGTTGCCGCCGTGATCGGCGACATTGACGAAGGCGAAATGCAGCGCCGCCTGCCCGGTCGCGACCGCGAGCGCGCCGACGCCGCCTTCGAGCTGGGCGATGCGTTTCTCCAGCACTGCGCTGGTCGGATTGGCGATGCGGCTGTAACGAAAACCTTCGGTCTCCAGATTGAACAAGGCGGCGCCATGATCTGCGCTGTCGAAGGCGTAGGCCGCGGTCTGGTAGATCGGCACGGCCACTGCGTGCGTGGTGGCTTCAGGCTCGTAGCCGGCGTGAATAGCGATCGTCTCGTTGCGCATCGTGCCACCTCCGCGTGGAGCGGGCCGCACTTATTGGCCTAGAATGAGGCATGTGCGTTGTCCGCCGCTTCTCTGTTAGAGGCGGGTGGTAAAGCGGACAATAATTCGCTTAGAGATCGAGGAAGTAACCCTAATGCTTGCTCGCGGATTGGCTGAAATCCGGGTTAAAGCGGATTAACGAACGCGCTCTCGCCGTGGCGCTCCTTCTCCCCTTGTGGGAGAAGGTGGCGCGAAGCGCCGGATGTGGGGTGTCTATCCACACGCGAACTCGTGGAGGGATACCCCTCACCCGTTTCGCCGCTCTGCGGCGAGCCACCCTCTCCCACAAGGGGAGAGGGTGAAATTACCCGCCGCTACGCCATTCTTTCCCACAGCCGGTGCGCGAGCACGCCGACGCGTTTCTCGATGGCGGCTGCGGCATCGAGGGCGAGATCCTCGCGATAGCGGCCGGCAATCAATTGCACGCCGATCGGCTTGCCGTCATGCAGCGCCACCGGCACCACCGCGCCGGGCAGGCCCAGCACGTTGATGGCGGAGATGAAGCGGATCTCGCCCCAGAAGATCTCGCGCACGCGCTCGGAGCTGATGGTGTCCTCGCGCGGGCCCGGCGTCGGCTTCACCGTGGTCGGCGCCAGCACCACCGGATACTCCTCGAAGAACAATTGCCAGGCGCGGATGTGGCCGTTGCGCGCGGCGGTCGCCTGCATCCAGCCCTTGAGATCGAGCACGTTGGCCTTGGCCTTCATGCCGCCCCAGGACTTGTGAAAATCCTCGGATGTGACCTTCAGCATGGCGGCCTCCTGCATCATCACGGTCTCGTTGGTGATGATGTCGCACCAGGTCTGCCAGACCCCGTTGATGTCGGGTACCTCGACCTCGCTGACGCGATAGCCGGACCGCTCGAGATGATCGGCAGCCTGGCGCAGCGCCGCGGCGACAGAGGGATCGACGTCCATGTCCTCGGGGATCTTTGCCAGTGCAACCTTGATCGGCCGCTTCGGCCGCTCGCCGACCAGCGGCGCGGGCACCCACCAGGGATCGCGCGGATCGCGCTGGCTCATCACCTCCAAAGCGAGGCGCACGTCGGCGACATGGCGCGCGAGCGGTCCCTGCGCCGACATCAGATGCGCCAGCATAGGCCGCTCCGACGTTGCGCTTCCGTTGAAGGCGGGGATGCGGCCCTGCGTCGGCTTGATGGTGGCAACGCCGTTGCAATGCGCCGGCCAGCGCAGCGAGCCGCCGATGTCGTTGCCGTGGGCGATAGTGCCGATGCCCGCAGCGACCGCCGAGCCCGCGCCCCCGGAGGAGCCGCCGCAGGTGATGTCGGGATCCCAGGGGTTGAGCGTCAGCCCGTGCAGGGGATTGTCGGTGAAGCCGCGAAAGGAGAATTCGGGCGTGTTGGTGAGACCGATGACGATCGCGCCTGATTTCTTCAGGTTGCGCACCACGGGCGAGTCGGAGGGTGCAATGAGGTCCTTGTTGGCGGGCACGCCGTTGAAATTCGGCCGGCCCTCGTAGTCGACATTTTCCTTGATCGTAATCGGCACGCCGTGCAGGAGACCGAGCTCGCCGCCTTTGGCGCGCTGCTTGTCGGCCGCGTGCGCCGCTTTGAGTGCTTCCTCCGAGAGATCGACGACGACCGCATTCAGCTTCGGATTGACGGTGCGCATTCGTTCGAGATGCGCTTCCACCGCCTCCACCGCGGAGATGGCGCCGGAGCGGATCGCAGCCGCGGTCTCAACCGCCGACCATTGCCAGGCCGGGCCCTTCGGGCGCCGCGGCTTCGCCGATTTGCCGGCAGCGGCCTTTCCGGCCGGCTTGGCGACGGCGCTCTTGCGGCCGGAGCCCTTCTTCGAAGCCTTCGCCGTCGTCTTCAACACACTTTTCTTCTTGGTCGCCGTCTTCTTCGCCACGCCGCATCTCCTAAATTTGCGCGGCGGAGGTTAGGGACGACATGGGACCCTGTACAGGCGCGATTCTGCATGGCGCATTGTCGCGACGCTCTGTCGCAATCGCAGCCTTCCATGAGCAAGCTCCTACACCAACGGTGGATTGAGCCGCGCAAAGCCCTCCTGGACGCGATAGGGATAGTACGGATAAGGCGGCATCACCCCGCTGACCTCATCGAGCCGCTTGATCTGGTCCGCGCTCAGCGACCAGCCGACGGCACCGAGATTGTCGCGCAGCTGCGCTTCGTCGCGCGCCCCGATGATCACGGAGGAGACCGTGGGACGCGACAGCAGCCAGGCAATCGCGACCTGCGGCACGGTCCGAGCGGCCTCCACAGCAATCGCATCGAGCACGTCAACGACGGCGTAGAGGCGCGCATCGTCCACGGGCGGACCGAACTGTGCGGTGGCATGCAGGCGGCTTCCTTGCGGCAGCGGCTGGCCGCGCCGGATCTTTCCGGTGAGCCTGCCCCAGCCCAGTGGGCTCCAGACCAGAGCGCCGACGCCCTGATCGCGCGCGAGCGGCATCAGCTCCCATTCATAGTCGCGCCCGAGCAGCGAGTAATAGACCTGGTGCGCGACATAGCGCGGCCAGCCATGCCGGTCCGCGATCGCGAGCGACTTCATCAGCTGCCAGCCGGCGAAATTCGAGACGCCGACATAGCGCAGCTTACCGGCGCGCACGAGCATATCGAGCGTGGACAGCACCTCCCCGATCGGCGTGAACGCGTCGAAGGCGTGGAGCTGAAGCAGATCGATATGGTCAGTGCCAAGCCGTCCTAGCGCCGCATCGACCGAGGCAAGCAGCCGCTGCCGCGACGAGCCGGCATCGAGCGGACCGTCGCCCATCGGCAGGCTCATCTTGGTCGAGATCAGCACCTTGTCGCGGCGCCCCTTGATCGCGGCACCGAGGATCTCCTCGGAGGCGCCGTTCGAATAGACATCGGCGCTGTCGAACAGATTGACGCCGGCATCGAGGCAGATATCGACGAGCCTGCGGGCTTCATCGATGCCGCTGCGGCCCCAGGCGGAAAACAACGGACCCTGGCCGCCGAACGTGCCGGTGCCGAAGCTGAGGACGGGGACTTTGAGCCCGGGAGCGCCGAGATTGCGGTATTCCATGATCGCTCTCCTACTCCGCCGGGCACACCGCGACGGTTGCCGGCGCGGGATCGAGCCGGAGACTCCACAGCGCCAGAACGAGGCCAATGGCGGTGATGCCGGCCGCGACCAGCGGCAGCGCCGAAAGGCCGAGCCCGCGGTCGATGGTGAGGCCGCCTGCCCAGGCGCCGAGCGCATTGCCGAGATTGAACGCGGCGATGTTGAGGCTGGAGGCGAGCGTCCGGCCACTGGAACCTGCGGCTTCCAGCACGCGAAGCTGAAGCGGGGCGACGGTCGCGAAGGCGGCGACGCCGAGCAGCAGGATCAGCACGATGGAAAGAATCTTGATCGACAGCACCGCGGCCAGGCCGAGCAGCACGATCGCGAGCGCCGCCAGCGTGCCGACCAGGGCGCGCGCCAGGCCAGCATCGGCGAGCCTGCCGCCGGCGACATTGCCGATCGCAAGGCCGACGCCGAACACCAGCAGAATCGGCGACACCGCGGCCTCCGAGAAACCGGTGAAGCGCGTCAGGATCGGCTGGATATAGGTGAAGACGACGAACAGTCCGGCGAAGCCGAACACGGTCATGGCAAGACCGAGCAGCACCTGCGGACGGCCGAGCACGGCCACTTCCTCGGCAAGCGAGATCGGCTTGTCGCCATCGCCGACATCGCCGGGGACGAGCGCGGCGACGACCGCAAACGCGATCACGCCGATGACAGTCACCGCCCAGAACGCCGCGCGCCAGCCGAGCATCAGGCCGAGCCAGGCACCGAAGGGCACGCCCAGGAGCGTCGCGACCGTCAGGCCGATGAACATGGTGGCGATCGCAGACGCACGCTTGTCCTCGGCGACGAGGCTGGTGGCCACCACCGAGCCGACGCCGAAGAACGTGCCGTGGGCGAGGGAGGTCAGCACCCGCGCGGCCATCAGCAATTCGTAGGTGGGTGCGAGCGCGCAAGCCGCATTGCCGAGCGTGAAGATCGCCATCAACGCCAGCAGCACGGTTTTCCGCGGCATCCGCCGCGTCGCCAGCGTCAGCACCGGCGCGCCGACGAACACGCCGAGCGCATAGCCTGATATCAGCAGGCCCGCGACCGGCACCGAGACGTGCATGTCGGCGGCGACCTGCAGCAGCAAGCCCATGATGATGAATTCGGTGGTGCCGATGCCGAAGGCACCGGCGGTGAGCGCGAGGACGGCAGGAGGCATGCGTTGCTCCAAGGGATGAGACGAGCCACGCAGATAGCTGCGCTGCCGCCAAACCATTAGAATGTCCGCAATCCAATCATTTGTGACGTGAATTCATGGCCCGTTTCGACACCAACCGCTCGGCCGAGATGGAGGTCTTCGTCCGCGTCGTGGACCTCGGCGGCTTCACCCAGGCCGCGCGAAAGCTGCGCCTGACGCCATCGGGCGTCAGCAAGCTGATCTCGCGTCTGGAGGCGCGCCTCGGCGCGCGGCTCGTCAACCGCACCACGCGCAAGCTGACGCTGACGGCGGAAGGCCAGGCCTTCTACGAGCGATCGTTGCGCATCCTCGCCGAGATGGAGGAGGCCGAGCGCGAGGCGGCCTCGGGCGCGGCGCCGCGCGGCCGCCTCACGGTCAATTGCAACATCCCCTTCGGCATGCTGCATGTGATGCCGTTGATCCCGCGGTTTCTGGCCCAGCATCCCGACGTCACGCTCGATCTCGTGCTGACCGATACGGTGATCGACCTGATGCAGGAGCGCGCGGACGTCGCCATCCGCGTCGGTCCGCTGCGCGCCTCGCGGCTGGTCGCGCGAAAGCTCGGCACCAGCCGCATGGTCGTGGTCGGGGCGCCGGATTATCTCGCCCGCTGCGGCATGCCCAAGATTCCGGCCGATCTCGCCGACCACCGCGGCATCGGCTGGACCTTTCCACGCAGCATCCGCGGCTGGCCGTTCAGGCGTGGCGACCACGCCGAGGAGGCCCTGCCCCCGCCGGTCGCGCGCGCCAGCGACGGCGAAGCCGCCCGCCGCCTCTGCCTCGGCAGTGTCGGTCTCGCGCGCCTCGCGCTCTTCCACATCGGCCCCGACATCGAATCCGGCCGCCTCGTCCCGGTGCTGCAAGGCTACAATCCCGGCGACCGCGAAGACATCCACGCCGTCTATGTCGGCCACACCGCCCCGCTCCCGGCACGCGTGCGCGCGTTCATCGATTTCCTCGCCGAGCACGTGCGGGTGAGCGACCCCGCGTTGAAGCGGACCGGGGATGGGAAGTGGAAGCTGGTGGGGTGAAGCGGCGGCGGAGGGCGCAGGAGAAGCTTGCCCCCGGCAGGCTTGCCGAGCCGAAGCAAACGGCACCGAGTCCGCCTTCGGCCTGCGGGCTTCGGCGCGCCAGCCTTGCGCAAACGTCGTTTGCGAAGGCTGGCGAGGAGAGTGTCAGTCCAGGGATGCCGGGCGAGCCAACGCCGGCGAAATAAATTGCTTCTGCATTGCGGCCGCGCTTCCTAGGGTCGGCCTGTGCTTGGCCAATTCCAGCGTCCTCACGAGCACGGTCAAGTGTGCGATTCCGAAAAAGAGGCGACCACGATCATGAGCAATGCCATCACTGCCACCGGAGAGAAGCCGCTGACTCCAGCCATGCTGCGCGAATTGTCGGTGCGGTCCGATTGGCAGGGTCTGATCCGCGCGGCCAGCCACTACGGCGTGATCGTCGTTGTCGGCGCGCTGATCTGGCTGGTCTCATCGCAATACGGAATCGTCTGGGCGTTGCCGCTGGTGGTCGTCCAAGGCTACTTTGTCGCATTCCTGTTCATGGTGGTCCACGAGACCGCCCACAAGACGGCATTTCGCAGCCGGGCGCTTAATCTCGTCTTCGGTCATCTCTCCTCGTTCGCGGTCGGCTTGCCTTACGAATATTACTGTTTATTCCACTGGGATCATCATCGGTATACGCAGGATCCAAAGAGGGATCCGGAACTGCTGTCGGTTCCGATCCCGACCTCGGACGCGCAATTGGTGATCGTCTACAGCGGCTTGCGGCAGGTTGCCTTCCGGGTGGGGCTGATGCTTCGCCATGCGTTGACCGGCAACGCCACGTCACCCTGGATTCCCGAAGGCAAACGCCACATCGTCGTGACAGAGGCGCGTCTCCATCTGGCAGGCTACGTCGCGCTGTTGCTGGCATCGATCGCGTTGCACACCTTGATCCTGTTGTGGGTCTGGGTCGTCCCCGTGATCGTCGGTCAATTGTTTCTGCGTCCGTATCTGCTTGCCGAACACACCGGCTGCGATCGCACGCGCAGCGCCTTCCAGAACACCCGCACCACCTATACCGCCAGGTTCGTGCGCTGGTTCGCATGGAACATGCCCTATCATGTCGAACACCATGCCTATCCTTCGATTCCTTTCCATGCGCTGCCGAAACTGAACCGGATCGTCGCCGATCGGATCGTCTATCGGGGCCCGGGCTACATCGCAGTGACGCGGCAGACGTGGGCCTGGTTTCGCCGCGCACGCAACGGTACCGAAATCCCGATCGGTTCTGATTGAATTCGGCGTCGGGCTTGGCGAAAGCCAGCAGAGCGCCGCTGCCGCAGGCCATGCTGCGCCCAAGGTGTGAGCAGCTTGATGAATTTATTGCCCCGATCACGGTCGGAAGCTGTTTTGCTTGCGCAAAAAGTGGACAGCAGGGCCTTGTCGATTAATTGCTTCATGATCTTCGATCTTCAGACGATCCTGTCGTCAAGGTCGATCACCTCCGATCGCCGGCATCACAGGGGTTTGGCATGCGATCAACAACTGCTCTTCGCTTCGCCGTGTTCGTGCTATCTGCGTCCTTCCTGTTTGCGCCGTCCGAGCGCGCGACGGCCGAGGAATTGCTGAAGGCGCGGCTCGCCCAGAATCTTGGGCCGATCTCGGGACTGGCGATCGTTGCCAATGCGAAGGGCCTTTTCGCCAAGCACGGGCTCGACATCTCGGTCTCCAACTTCACCAGCGGGAAGCAGTGCCTCGATACGGTGATTGGGGGAGGGGCGGATTTCGCGACAACAGCCGAGGCGCCGGTCACGGCGGCCGCGATGGCGCAACAGCCCATCGCCTTCGTGGCGGGGATGGAATATTCGGATCTCAAGACCATGACCGCAGCTTCTGCCGGAATCAAGACGAAGGCCGATCTGCGTGGAAAGCGAATCGCCTTCACGGCCGGAACCGGCAGCGAGGTCTACACCTCGGTTCTGTTGAAAGCGGCGGGCCTGACGTCGAAGGACGTGACGCTCGTCAACCTGCGACCGCAGGAGATGCTCCCTGCGATGGCGGCCGGCAGCATCGACGCATTCGACACCTGGGAGCCACACGTCGCGAATGCGAAGAAGGCTCTCGGCGAAGGCGCGATCCCGCTTGATACCAAAGGTCTCTACTCGGAGACCTTCAATATCGTCGTGACGCAGTCTTACCTCGCCGCCAACCCGGCGATCGTCAGCAAGTTCCTGGCGTCCCTCATCGAAGCCGAGGGCTGGCTCAAGGCGAATCCGGGTGAAGCAATCGACGTCATCGCAGCGGCGACTGGGATGAAACGCGATGAATTGGCGTCGATCTGGACGGACTACGTCTACCATGTGCGCCTCGACGACAGGATTCTCACGACTCTGAAAACCCATGCCGCCTGGCGGCTCGAGACCGGCAATCATCCCCCTGGAGCGAGCATGCCCGATTTCACGAAAGTCCTGGTGACGGCGCCGCTGAAGGCGCTCGATTCAGCTCGCGTCACGCTGGGGGCACGCCCGTGAGCGTCGGCAGACGCAGCAGCGCGACCGAACGGCTGAGCGTACTGGTCGCCGTCCTCTCCGTGCCCGCCTTCACAGGCATGTGGGAACTGGTTGCGCGCTCCGGCATCGTGAACACCGTGCTGTTTCCGCCGCCATCGACCGTCGCCGTTGCCGTTCTCGAATGGATTCGCAGCGGACAATTCTTCGCCGACCTGATGGCGAGCCTCGCGCGCGTGGCCGCGGGATTTGCCATCGGGGCCGCGGGCGGAATCGTGCTCGGCATCCTGACCGGCCGGTTTCGGCTGGTGTCCAGCCTGCTTTCGCCCTTGTTTCACATCCTTCGCCCAATTCCTCCCATAGCCTTCGTGCCGATCGTCATCCTTTGGTTTGGCCTCTCGGAGACAGGCAAGCTTTTCCTGGTCGTTTGGGGCGTGTTCTTCACGGTATGGCTGGCGACCCACATCGGGGTGCAGAAAGTCGACCACGGACTTATCCGAGCCGCCCAGATGCTCGGCACGCCGCAACCGCAGATGCTGTGGGAGATCGTCCTTCTTGGCGCGCTGCCCTATATCACGGTCGGTCTTCGAACCGCGGTGAGCATCTCCTTCTACACGCTGGTCGCCGCCGAGTTGGCGGGAGCGTTCGCCGGTATCGTTTATCGTATCGAAATTGCGCAACAGAACATGCAAACGGGTCAGGTCATGGGCGGGCTGGCGGCTCTCGGGCTGCTTTCCTTCATCGCCGACCGTTCCTTCGCAATTCTTGCCGAACGTGCTGTGTGGTGGCGATGATCCCGAGCCTGCTTCGTCCAGACCAGCCGCTCAGGCTCGTGGATACGTACCCGCCGTCCGCCGCGGCGCGTCAGGCGATCATCCGGGTCGAGGATTTGAGCATCGTCTTCGATGCGCCGAGCGGGCAGGTCATCGCAGTCGACCGCGTATCCCTGGCAGTAGCCCAGGGGGAATTCGTCTCGATCGTCGGTCCATCCGGCTGCGGCAAGTCCACGCTGCTGAATGCAATGGCCGGCCTCGAGCGGCCGTTCGGAGGCCAGGTGCTCATGGCCGGCGAAGCAATGCGCAAGCCACGACCCGAGATCGGAATGGTCTTCCAGCAGCCACATCTGTTTCCGTGGAAATCGGTGCGCCGGAATATCGCGCACGGGCCCCGCGCTCTCGGCAAGCCGAAAGCGGAGGCGCTGCGGATTGCCGACGGTCTCATCGAGATGATCGGCCTGACCAGATTTGCGTCGGCATATCCGCACACGCTATCCGGGGGCATGCAGCAGCGGGTTGCGATTGCCCGTGCCCTCGCCAATCAACCGCGTGTCCTGTTGATGGACGAGCCGTTCGGAGCGCTGGATGCGCAGACCCGGGCGGTCATGCAGGACAATCTGCTCGAGCTCCGCGAGCGGATCAATGCAACAATCGTCTTCGTCACACACGACATCGATGAAGCGATCCTTCTCTCTGACCGTGTGCTGATCATGAGCGCCGGACCTGGCCGCATCCTCAGGGATCTTCAGGTGAGCCTGCCGCGGCCGCGCTCCAGCGCCATTGTCGCGGAGGCCGCCTATCTCGCCCTCAAGCGGGATTGCCTTGACCTGATCCGCTCGGAAGGCCGCAGGGCCTTCGAGCAGATGGAAATCAAGACGTAGGCGCCTGACGATATGTTCTGGCATGGCTCTTGAATAGCTTTCCCCTGCGGCGGCAGGGGAGCGAGCAGATGTCAGCGGCAAGTCTCAGGAATGCGACCGGCATCATGCTGGCGGGATCGGATGCTCTGGTCGGGTCGCTGCCGAGCTTGTTGGATCCGTTGTGTGAGGCTGACCGGCGCCGTGTCCTCGCCATCGGCCGCGAGGAGGTCCTGCCGGCAGGCAAGCATGTCTGGCGTCAGGGCGATCTGCAGAACGGCATTTATCTGATCGAAGAGGGGCGTATTCGCAGCTACTACGCGGCGCCTTCCGGACGCGAGGTGACGCTGGCCTACTGGTTCGCCGGCAATTTCGTCGGCGGCCCCGATCTGTTCGGTACTGGTGCCCACGTATGGTCTTCGGTTGCAGTGGAACGAAGCCGAGTGACGTTCTTGCCCGGCCCAGCCCTGCGCGCGCTGGCGCTTCAATCGGCAAGTATCGCAGTCGCGCTGCTGGATGCGCTCGCCTTCAAGGCACGGTGCTACTCGGCCATGGCGCAAATGCTGGGGACCCGCTCGGTGACCGAGCGGCTGCATCGTCTGTTGGTCTTCCTCTCGAAGATCTACGGTTCGCAGCAGGGCCGCGAGATCGTGATCGGGATCCCGTTCACGCATGGTGATCTCGCCAATCTGATCGGCTCAACCCGCCAATGGGTGACGGTGCAGCTTTCCCGCATGCAGGCAAGAGGCGTCATCCGTTATCACCGGGGCCTGATTGTGATCCTCAATCTGCGCGCCCTCGATCTCGAAGTGGTCTAGGAGGCGGCCTTCGGATATTCCTTTAGATCGAACAGTCTGGCCTTCGCATCGGGCAGCCATCGTTCGGCAAGGTCGAGAACAACATGGTCGCGCCACGCAGGTGCCAGCAAAGTGATACCCATCGGCATGCCGTTGCCGAGCGTTGCATTGGGAACCGACACCGCGCACAAGTCCACGAGATTGGCAAAATAGGAGTAGTAACCGAGGCGGTTGTTGAGCGTGATGGGATCTTCCATCATCTCCGCAATCGTGAAGGGGCGTGGCGCGGTCGGTACCACCAGAACATCGATCTCCTCGAAAAGCGTTTGGATCTGGCGTCGCAGCTTCCAAAGTCGATGTTGCGCGGCGAATGCATCTGTTGCGGAAAACCGGGCAGCTCCGCTCAGCACGTTGCGGATGACGTCAAGCAGGTCTCCATGATCGATGTTCATGAGCTTGCTGATCGCCGCATGACGTTCGGCAATCCAAGGCCCTGAAAAGAGCATTTCACCGGCTTCGGCGAAAGGCGCGAAGTCAATGTTCCTGGCTTGACCTCCCAATCCCGAAAGCCTCGTGCAGGCCTGCCTGTAAAGGTCATCGCATTCCGGCATGCCGAATGAATTGAGATGACCGACAGGGACCTGGCCGAACCGGAATTTGCGAGGAGATGGGAAGGACGAGGCAATCCGTTGGCGGCTAAAGGGATCACTGTCGTCGAATCCTTCGATCAACCCGAGCAGAATTCGACCTTCGGCAATGGAATTGCAGAAGATCGAGGGACAATCGAGCGTCGGACAGTTCGGCACAAGTCCCCGGGACGAGACGAGGCCGACGGTTGGCTTGATCCCGATGATTCCGTTGAAACCCGCGGGAATCCGGCCTGAGCCGCCGGTATCTGTGCCGAGAGCGAAGGCAACATGGCCGGATGCTACGGCAGCAGCCGAGCCGGAGCTCGAACCACCGGAGACATACAGATCGTCCGCCGCACTGGAACAGGCGCCGTAAGGGGAGCGGGCGCCGGACAGTCCGGTTGCGAACTGATCCAGGTTGGTTTTGCCAAGACAGATCGCACCCGCGGCCGCCAATTTCTCGACGCATCTGGCCGATTGCGCAGCCCTATATTCGAATGACGGGCAGGCTGCTGTCGTTGGCATGGCCTCAACGTCAATATTGTCCTTGACGCCGAATGGCACGCCAAGGAGCGGCAGGACTTCACCCTCTTCCGCTCGTTGCACAAGTGCATCAACCTCAGCCAGCGCTTCTTCCATGGGCCGCACATAGATCCAGCAATTGCGGTGCCGGTCCCGCTCGATGCGCTCATAGGCGCTTATGATGATGGAGGCTAACTCGGCACGGGAACGGAGGGGTCGGCTCTGCGCGGATAGGATCGCTTGCGGCACGGAATAAGCTCCTGAGGGCATGACCCCACGAATATGAAGCCGCTACCCAGCAATGAAAGCAACTAAGCGCCTCAACCGCACCGGCAGGACTCGAGCCTGCGACCAAACCGTTATGAGCGGCAGCAAATGGCGGAGAGAGTGTCAGTCAATCCTGATTGACGTATAAGCTGTTTTCATTCCGAAGGGTGGCAATCAACGGTCCTGGCTACTGGGCGCTTAGACACGCCTCGTAACACGACGAGGTAATGAAGATGGCGACGAAACGGCTCTTTGACGACTTCGACTTCGAAGGCTTCTGGGACGACTGTCCGTATTCCCTGGAGAACTATGTCGAGCCTCCGCCGACCGACGAGCTGATCGCCTCCATTGAGCATGAAATCGGAGGGTATCGGCTGCCGGCGGCCTATGTCGACCTCGCACGGCGCCACAATGGCGGAATGGTCAAGCGCAACTGCCATCCAATGAAGGAGCGTACAGGCTGGGCGGAGGACCACGTGGCTATCGAGGGGCTCTTCGCTCTTGGCCGTACGTCCACCTATTCACTCGCCGGGAAGTTTGGCGCCAAGTTCATGATCGAGGAATGGGGCTACCCGCCGATTGGCGTCGGAATCGCCGACACGCCGGCCGGCGGCCACGAACTGATCATGCTGGACTACCGGAGCTGCGGAAAGCGGGGCGAGCCGCAGGTCGTGTACGTCGACCAGGAGGATGACTGCCGTATCGTCGTCGTCGCGCCGGACTTCGAGACCTTCATTCGCGGCTTGGTGGAGGAGTCCGAGTACGACACTGCTGAGGAGGATCGGGCCGCTGCGATCGCGACCGTCGAGCGGGGAACGTTATCGCCAATCGTGGTGCGAGCCTTGGCCGCCGTCGGCGACCGTCTGCCGCACGGCGAGCGAATGTTGCGCACCTTGGCCCGGCAGATCGTGGACGAGAAGGGCTTCTTTGCCCTGCACGACGACGAGCGCTCACATCTGATGTATGGACTGATGTTCTGGCTTTATTCGAGCCTTCGTACGGCCAGATCCTTCGAAGCTTTCTTGGGCCGGTCCGAGACCGGCACCTCCTACGACTCGCCTTGTTACGAGCTGATGATCGCTTTCGACCTTGTCACCGAACCTTACGGCTTCAACACGCGCGGGTACGCCGAGGGCTTTGTGAGGGACTGGTGGGACGCGTGCGTCGCCCGCGGCGACATGGCCGAGATGGCGGAAGGCTACCGTCTGACTTCCAGGGCCGAGGCGGCCCTGCTCGGACGCTTGGCGACGATTGCTGGCCCCGAAGGCAAATAAGCCGGCGCCATTGATTTGAGCGGGTGGCGGAGAGAGTGGGACTCTCCTCCGCTAGGCTGCGATTGCGCGAAATCCGCTGGAAAACAAGGATTCCCAAATAGCCCGGCCGCGATCTGTGACCACCGCGGTGTACCACCGGGCGGGTCGATTCGGGCCTCAATGTCAGTCGATTTCGAGGCGATCGGAGACGTCTCGAACGGGCCGATCGGCGCCAGTCCAGGGGGAGCGGATCCGTCCGCACAACAGCGTTTCTTAAGCTTCGCCGTCCATAGTTCCTGTGACCGCAGGATCAATGGATCACAGGATCACAGGACGGGCTCCAGGGCCTTGGACAAGGAGGGGCGAGGTGGCGACACGGAAGAACCTTCTCGCAGACCTCGTTGCGGACGCGCCGACGCTTGCGCCCGGTCCCGCGTCCGATCGTGGTGGCTTCGATGGTGCGGTGCCGGCGCCCGGCGCCGCCCGGGCCGAACGGCAATCGCTCCGACAGGTGTCGACCGATCCGGGCGAGGCGCCCGCGTCGCCGCCGCGCGCCATGGGCACGCTGAAGGAACCGAGCGCGCCAGATGTCGCTCTATCTGGAGCCGGCGACGTACGACGCGCTGCGGGAGATCGCGCATCGAGATAGGACTAAGATGCATGTTCTGCTGCTGCAGGCGGTGGACGAGTTTCTAAAGAAGCGCGGTCCGCCGGAATGACGCGATCAGGCTTTCCTCGTGCTACAGCCGAAAAGCGGATGAAGGCGGCCGGTTGATTAGGAATCCTTAGTGTCGTCAGGCCACTTCGCCAGGAGGGCGTCCAGAAGGTTTCCATACACGCCGGCCATGCCGTGGCAGGTCAGGACGTGTTCGCCGCCCTCCTTCTTCGTCTGGTAGAAGGGCACGCCCCAAAGCCGAACGCCTGCGACCTCCGCCTTCCTGTCCTGACTATCGTTTCCACCAGCGTCCTGGCGCGATTTTGACGATGTGCGAGGTCTCCGCCTGCACGCGGCCGTCTTTCCAGATGCGGCAGATCATACGGTGAGATCCCTTGAAGGCCGTGCTGGTCCACTTCTCGAAGCTGTCGGAGGGGGGAGTTTCCCACGTCAGTTGCTTGTGTTCGGCCGCTTCGTCTCCGTGGTTGTCGACGTGCCATACGATTTTGTAAGGAGCCGGCACGTTGGTGGACTCGACGGTGAATTTCAGCGCGACATTCTTCGGAAGAACGTAGGAGCCGCTTTCGTACCGTTTGTACGTCTTTGTCCCTTCCGTCCTCGCGAGCTCGCATCGGATTTTGACGAAGTACGGGGTCGGCAGCGCCGAGCTCGCGAGCGCTTCGTCCATGGCAACCTTTGCGACCTCCTTATCGCCCCAGAAGCCGTGGACGAACACCCAGTCCCAAGCGCTGCGCCCCTTCGTCCGGTCGCAATCTCTTTCGAAAAGTGCGGCGAGTTTCCCGACGGCCATGTCCAGTTGGTCCTTAAACCTCTTCACCTGGTTGGCGATCTCGGAGTTGGCGGTGAACTCGGAGCGGTCAGCCGGATTATAAACCCTCGTGTCGGCGGCGAGCCGATTTCTGAGAGCGACGATCGTGTCGTACAGCGCCACGTCGTCCCGGTCGAAGCTAGGCCTGTAGCACTCGACAACGAGAGTAGAGACGATCAAGCCACCGGGGAGGCTCCATGACGGCCGCGACCGCGTGAACCACTTCAGGAAGCGCACGATGCGCCGAAGCTGTCCTTCCGGCACCTTTGCCAAGAGGCCGCCGGCCGGGCTTTTCGTGCTTACGGCGTTCTGGAACCACTTGTTGATTTCCTGCGGATCGCGCTCCTTCCATTCGGTGCTGGCATGTTCGATTCTCTGTCGACCGAAATCATCCGAGTAGGTCCGGTACACGGCGAAATCGATGTGGTAGCCCTCGGCGTACCACACGGTGACGGCGTTGGTGCGCGCCGTGGGCTCCTGCGTGAAATTGGTGCAGCGCTTGCAGAGTGCGTCGGCGACGCGCTGGCGGGCAGCGCGGGGATCTTCCGGAAGGGCCGAACGTTCGAACAGCAGCGCCACGTCTATGTCATAGTCGTTGTCATCGCGCGGGTCCTGATTGAGGGTGTGCATCGCGTAGCCGCCCTGGTTCTGCCAGTCGTACGGATGGGGGCGCGGGCGTTTCGACTCCTCCGCGAGGTCGTCCAGGCCATTCTTCAGCCGGACGATATTGAGATCTCGGTGTTCGGCGAGCTTCTTCCTGCGATCCACGCCGAGTCGGACGTGCTTGTCATAGAAGGTCTGGAGATCGGCGGTCAGGTTGAACATGGTCATTTGTACACGGCCACCATGTCTTCCGGCCGTCCTTCCTTTGTGACCTCGACGCTCCAGGCGTAGGCGGGCTTCGTGTTGGCGGTGTAGTTGTACACGACCACCGGGTTGTGGATCGTCCTGCTGATGCGACGGCCGAGGGTGAAGCCGAGCCCGACCGGGCCGGAGTAAAAGACGTGAACGACGAGGTTGCTGGGAAGTTCGCCGTGGATCTCGTCGAGAACGCTGCGGAAGGCCGAACTGATCTCATCGACCTGCCCGTAGTGCGTGACCTTGTCGATGCCTGGCTTGCCGATCGAAACGGAATAGTCGCGGTACGGCCCGGCGACGACCTCGGCGACGTCGTCGGCTCGCACCGCATAGCTCACTTCCACGCGGATCACGCAGGCGATGGGATGCGGAGGATCGGTCGTTCTTGACGTCTTCACCCCGAGGTCTGGGCCGCTTCCTGCCCGCAGTTCGCGCCAAGTGCTAGTTTCACGATGAAGGTCGAAAAGTGCGACCTGCGGAAAGGTCGAGACGCCGCATCCCGCCAGCAACTGGAGGGGGATGTGCACGATCCCGTAGTAACCGAGAGCGGCAGAGGAATCGGCCTTCAAAATCCCGGCAATCTCTGTGATCATTCGTTGTTGCTGCCTGACGGCGCCGATGGGATCGAAGGCGCCGAGACTGAGAAAGTTGGACTGATCGCAGTCGTACGTGACGAGCTTCCGGCCGCGCATCTGGCGCGGCAATGCTTCCTTGGGAAGCGGCCCGGTGAGCGGCTGGAAGGACTGATGCCGGATTGCGACGAACTGCCCGGCGGGCTTTGCCGTCGATGTCAAATGCCCGACCAGGAAGACCACGACAGCGAGGACGACGCAGACTGTGCCAGCCCACCAAGGCGCGTCGAGCGACAATCCCAGACCGTAGGATTTGTTCAGGTAGGCGATTGCCGCGTCCTTCCATCCGGGAGACAGGAGCGCGACGCCGACTGCGACGAGCGGTAGGGCGATCTTGCCGTGCAACGGCATCCCTTCCTCGCCCCCGAACAAGCCCTTCAAGTAATTCCAAATGGCTCTCATTGAAATGAACGTAGTCGAATCTGGCGCAATCAACCAAAATGTTAATCGGAGAATTGGCGCAACTTCAACAAGATGTTGTTGTAGGTGACGCAACAACCTGCGGACTCAAGCCGGGCCGGCAGGATTCGTTTCCGGAACCCGCGAATCATTGCGGCGTTGAATCGTCATCAAGTTCGCAAGAGGAGGAGCCGATGGCGGCAGCGAAGAAGACCGCGCGTGGACGCAAGCAGGACCGGGTACGCGTCGCCAGGGGACAGGACTACGAAGTCCGCTACGAAGCGAAGAAGACCGGGCGCTCGGCATCGGCGGTGAAGAAGGCCGTCAAGAAGGTCGGCAATTCCCGCAAGCGCGTCGAGAAGCGTCTCGGCCGCTAGGCCGCCTCAGATCCGGCCGGATGGCCTGACGCAGTTATCGAGAGTGCGAGCGATGACTGGCGAGCCGAAGCCGACCAAGTCAGCGAAAAAACGCCGCCGCAAGCCGCGCGAGAAGATCGTCGACTACGTCGTGGCGATCGAGGGATGGGATTGGGGCTACTCGTTTTCGCTCAACAGCGAGCGGCAGCCGATCGACCCCTACGACGAATTTCGCCACCTGCAGGTCAAGGGGCGGCTGTTGCGGCCGTCGGGGCAGAAGACCGAGAGGGCGGAGATTTCGCTGCTCCCTTCGTTCGACCTGGAAGAGGAGCGGCGCAGAGACTTGCACCCCATCGCATTGGGGTCGCTCCACGTCACGCAGGACGCGATCTTGGGCAACATCGGAATCCCGCGGGACGCGCTGACGCCGATCCTGCAGATGCTGATCGCCGGCAAATTCAATTTCGTGCTGATGCGGGGCAGCCGATTCCGGCATCGCAGCGCCAAGGTCAATAGTCTACGGCTTGAGACGAGGCTGACCGAAGACGTTGTGGCGCTCGAAGAGGAATCGGCGGCCTGACCCTGCCGCGAAGGCTTTCTCCGCCGCTCGCGTGTCAGGCCTCGCCGGGCCCGGAGAAGATCGACGTTGCGGGCGTCGTTCGAGGCAGGGGAAGCGGGCGCTCGGGCGGGGAGGATCGCAACGCCTGGCCGCCCTTCGAATCATACCGCTTCGCCAGGTCGAGGAGGCGTCGCCGGGTGAATGGGTCGGCTCTTTCGGCAATGGTCCGGACCCGGTGCGCGAGACCCCGATAGAATTCCTGCTCCATGGCGCCCCCCCCCCACGACATCACTCCTCAAATTTGAGTGGCCTGCACTCGGGGAGTCAAGCGGCGCAGGCGCGGAGGTCTGAAAACTTTCCAACGCGCCTTGTACCGACGCCTCAGGCGGGCCTAAGCTGCCGACGGCAGGAAAATTCGACATGGCTGTGCTGCACCCGATCCGGAAGGCGTGTCCGGCCTGCGGAAGGCCCATGAAACTCGTCAAGAGCGACGCGGGCCCCGGCAAGGAGCGCTATGTTTGTCCGGTTTGCGACGACGATCCTTTGCACGACCCTGCCGCTCGCAAGTGGGTGGATAGCCCGTTGAAGCCACCTGCGGACTGAGCTCTCCGTCAGCCGGAACGGTAGTTAGATGCGGCCCGAGAACCGCGTGAACGCGGTCAACCTCTGCACGGTTGGCTCGACGTTCTGCATGTAGATCTCGGTCCGGAGGAACGCGATCTCATCGTCGAGCGCGGTCTCGTCGACGTCTCTGAACCAGGACTTGGCGCGCCCGTCGCTACCGTCGTTCCAACGATAGCCGCGCCGCTTCAACGAGTCCTTGAGTTCGAATGCGGTCTGCTCCGCCCAGACCCGCATCGTCGGCTTGCGGGCGGTCTCCAGCAACAGCGCCAGCGCTGTCGAACCGGTGGTCGGAAGCTCGGATGCCAGCACCTCCAGCAGAGCGTGACAGTCGTCGACGGCCCGATGCCCCTGGTGGAAAAAACCGGCACCGTTCAGCAGATAGCCGAGTTGCGCTCCCGCGAAGCCGTGTTTGCGCCAGTCGATCTCGCTCATGCTGCAGCCCCAGGCCTTGTGCTCGAACACGGGCCAGTGGCGCTCGACGAACCTTCTGTCGAAAGAGCTGTTATGCGCGATCGTAATGACCCCGCTTTCGGCGAACGCCGTGACGGCGGCATCGTCGAATTTTTGACCGGCAACCACTTCGTTGGTGATCCCGGTGAGTGCCGTCACTTCCGCGGTGATCGACGCACTCGGTTCGTTGAAAGCGGAGAACGTGTCTCTGACGCCGACGATCCGCCCCCCCGGCGTGTAGTCGAACTTGACCATCCCGAGCTCGATGATCTCGTCTTTCGCGTGGTCGAGGCCGGTTGTCTCCGTGTCGAGCAGGATGCCGGTCCTGACCTCCTGCCCGGCGGCCGGCGTGTAGGGAGATCGGGGGATCAAGCGTCGAAGGACCCTGTAATCGGTCGACTGAGCCAGCGCGTCGGCCATTGCGGCCAGGTCCGCCGGGTCCAGAGTATGCCCGTCTCTGAGGGGCTGGGTCAGCGCGTCCATGGGCCCACAATACCGGTCAAAAGCTCCACGAGGTACCTGGAAAACAAGCGATTCACGACGTTTTCGGACGTGCCCGGGGGCGCTGCGGACAGATGGCCAATTTTCCTGCTGCCTCCTGCAGCACGCTGATCGCCCAGCCGCGCAAAGTTCGGTCGCCGGCCGTCCTTACTTCGTCATCAGCATCGAGATCACTCCTGCTGGACGAATCCTTCCGCCCGCCTCTCGTTCCGAGGCAGTTAGCACGCAGCAGGGATTCGCATTCCGCAGGGTTGAAGCTTGTCCACCTGTTCCGCGGGCGCCGGTTGCCCGCCGGCTTGGCACAAGGCAAGATATCGGCCCGATTTTCGAGGCCTTATGGGTAAGCCCGAAGAACCATACATCCGCATCATCGTGGAGACCTATCGCGAGAGCGGTGGCGGACTGCACGGCGATCTGCACGTCCGGCCGATCGCCGGACAGGGGATTTCCCGGGACCTGCGCGTGAGGTTTCCGAAGGCGCTGCGGCGCGCGCACGATGTCGGTACGCACTTTCTCGTCTATGCGAAGGTGACCGACAGGGAAGGTGGAAACGAGTTCGTCCACACCAACCACGCGTGGGATGTGGTCGTTTTGGGAATGCCCGGCACCTACCAGGTTAGATAGCCCTTGTCGCCGGCGCGGGATCTTCCTTTACGCCGCGCGCTACGATCTTGAGCGCTCCGTCCGGCAGAGCCCGCTGCAGCTTCAAGGCTTCCTCGGCCGGCGCCGTCATCCAGGTCTCGACCTCGTCGGGCGTCGTCAGGATCACGGGCATGGCCTTCGGGTGGATTGCGCCGACTTCGGCGTTCGGCTCCGTCGTGAGGAATGCGTAGAGGTCGTTGGTGGTCTCGCCTTCCTTGACTTTTCGCACCGACGTCCACTCGGTCCAAATGCCGGCGAAGCAGACAAGCGGACGGCTCTCGTCTAACGCGAACCAGATATCGCCGCCCTCGGCCTTGTTGAACTCGCTGAACGAGTTGAACGGCACCACACAGCGGTGCTCCGGCCCCAGCCAGCGCGTCCAGTGCTTGCTCTTCACGTTGCGGATGTTTGTGGTTCCGGAATCCGGCTCCATCCGGAGCAATTCCTTGAAATCGACTGTCTTGCCCTTGGCCTGCAGCTTGTCTGCCCGCTTCTTCGTGGCGTCCATAAGCGCCTTCGACGAGGACGGCATGCCCCAGCGCGCGGTAACGAGCTCGCGGCCCTCGGCGCCGCTTCGGACGACCGGCGCCTTGTAGTCGGGAAAGACGCCGGGCATCGGTGCGAGGTTGCCGACGTAGCGGTTGACGACACGGAATAGCGCGCTGATGGCGGACTGGTTGGTGGTGATCGAGTAGAGGTTACACATTCAGGCTTCCGGGTCCGGATGGCGGGCTCGCTGCGAGAGCTGTAGCAGCGTCGCCGGCGGCCGGCGACCGGCCTTTGCGCACTTGCTGCACCGGAGTCTACTCGCGAGATCATGGACGGCCGTCGTGGGCGGATGACGCAGCGCAGCCATGTCGACCTCGCGTTTTGCCTTGCATCTCGAGCATTCGATTTCGAGCCACGGATAACCGCCGTTGATCGCTTGGTCGACAGTCGGCGACGGGTCGATCGGGCCGCCGTCGGCCCACATCCGCTCGTTCCAGGATTCGGAGAGCAACTTGTCGGCCTGACGGATCAGGGCCTCCCCTTTGGCGCGAGCCTCGGAGGCTTGGGCAGCGAGGATGCCGGTCATCGCGCGTGCCCTCCCCAGCTCCTTGCTGAGCGCCTTTCGGTCGCCTCCGGAGAGCGGTGTCGGATGGTGCTTGGGCGCCATGGGACGTCCGCCGGCTAGACGTCGTACGATGGCCAGCAGCCGTCTTCCTCATGGCGACCCGTCCTGATCGTGCAAGTGTTGTCCAGCAGCCGCTGGCCGACCTCCTTCCAGACCGCGTCCAGACCGTGTAGCCGGACGGCGTCGGCCTTCTGAATCTCGACGGTTCGGCCACAGCGTCGGCAGCCCACTCTCAGCAAATGCTGGGGAATTTCGTCCAGCCGCAGCGCGCGTCCGGATGCTCGGGGGGCGGGATTGCCCCCGTCGGCGCAAGGGTCGTCTAGGAGCGCCTGCCAGTATTCAGGCGGCAGGTCGTCGGCCGGTGCCAATCCGCGCGCGGAAGCCACCTTTCTGCCGACCGCAGCGGCCATCTTCTCCATTTGGGCTCGGGTCGGCATGCGCCAGCTCGCGGGTCGGTCGGACATGGCTCAATAGAACATATCAGGAACGAAAGAGTCGAGTCCCCGTGATGCCGGATGGCAAAAAAACCATCGTCAGATCGGCTGAGCAGTAGGATTTGATGCAATCGAGGCGCGCCACGGGGGCTGTCTGAACCCGAGAGGTTGGTTGCCTCGGCCCCCAAACGCCACCCAGCTCTAATGTTCTTCCGCCCCCGTGATGGGATGGTCGCCGACAAGGTACTCGGCAACGCCGGCATGGATTCCTTGGTACACCAGTTTGTCGGGGCGATCCGCGGGGATCATTCCGATCTCGAGTTGTCTCGGATCCATGCCGGGAATGAAGCCGGAGAAGAAGAGAATGCGACCGAGGAAGTAGTCGCAGTCCGCACTCAAGATCGCCGGAATCCCCGCCCTGTCCTTTTTCACGTTCTGGGAAAACTTGTCGGCGACGGACATTGCCAGCGTGTATGAGCTGATGAAGTCGCGCTCGAAGTATTCAACTTCGTGCTCGAACAGCTCCTGAAGGACAATGCCTCTTCGATAGAAGATGTCCGATCTGCTTATGCTCGACGCTCCAGGTCGCCGCTCGATCCAATCATCGATCAGAACGTGCATCATCCTGTCGTTGAGCGTCAAGAGACACGCCAGTTCCTGCGTCGTGAGCATCGCGTCGCCCGGTCCGATGTCCGACAGCGTTACGATACGATCGATCGTCAGTCCGCGGATGATTGTCTCGAGATAGTTTTTGACGCTCCTCTTGAGGGCCAGCACGTTTCCCTTCAACCGCTTCGATAGGCCGTCCGACCATTCGCGTGCGATGGTATCGCAGAAGAGCCGGGTCTTCGCCTGGCCGATTTTCTCGGAAAGCTCGCTGACGAATTCCGCCTCCATGTCGGACTTGCGGTCGACAAAGAACCCTAGGAGGTCGTTGTTTATTTCGGACTGCTCGACCGTGAGGAACCCGCCGGTGGACGGAGGCATGGCTCTCGCGATCTCTGAATCGTCGAAATGCGCGGCTTCCATGAATCGATTGCGGAAGTCATCCGATGCGAAGTATTGCGGAAGACGGGCATGCCGCAGGGCCTTGTTGTTCGAGAGATCGACGTCGTCGGCGTCGCCCAATACAGATGAAGGCTTACCGTCATGCGGCGGCATTTCGCTGCTCCGCAGAACGACGGGTGCGCCTTACCACGTCGAAGTATCCTTCGATGGCCTGATCGCGCGGAATGGCGACGTCCCAGTGTGGCTTTGCCATGCCACGGAGTACCGATCGGCTGAGCAAGTTGTTTCGGCTAATGCAGCAGACTTCCGGAATCAGGATGCAGTCCGGACAGGCTCCCCCGCGCTCGTCGCATAAAGCTCCCGAGCCGCAGCGAAGGCTCGTCGGGTCCAGCATCGACGAGAGCACCAGATTGCCGTCGGTCGCATTGGTTGCCATCCGCCAGGCCGAACTGAGATAACCCAGATCCATCGTGGTGCCCCGGCGATACACGACGAAGGCCAGGTCGGGCAGGAAGATGTGCTCGGTCAGGCTTCCGAGCTCCAGTCCCGACACCTGGGCCACGGAATGCATCATCTGGTGAGCCATCGTGTGCAGCAGCGTGTAGACGTATGAACAGAGATTGCGGGATTCGGGTGTGGCGTTGCCGCGATACTCGTCCAGCCAACTGGAAAACCCGCCGCCTTCCGGCCTGGTCGTGTGATAGCCGTCGATGATCGCGGCGCCCAGTCGGCTCGTCGGGGCGGGCAGTTCGTAGGTGATCCCGTTCGCATCGAGCCATGCCCGGACGCAGCTCTCGTCCAGGCGCACGTAGAACGCTTCGTTGTCCTGCCTCATCACGTAGATCGGCTGGACATGCTCTTCGTGGAAGTACGCGCGCGGGAAAAGGTTGAGCTTCACGGGCATCTCCCACATCTCGCCCGTCTTGTCCCGGCTGACGCGGGGGCCGGATTCAACCCTCGAGTAGCCGAACGTGAATTCGCAGACCGGAAACTTCCGGACGAGACGCATGTCCTCGATGCCGAGCATCGAGAGGACGTTCGATACCTGTGACTTGGTCGTCTCGACTTCGTCCGGGCTCATGTCGGGCAGGATCGGATCCTTCGGCTCCCTGACGTTGATCACCTTGTCGGCGTCGTTGAGGACGTCGATTTCCAGCGTCTTGTGTTCGACCGCCTGCCGGATGGGATCGAATTTGCGGTCCCATTGTTCGGCGCGGATGTCCACGGCGTAGTCGAGCGCGGGAGTGCGTTGGTAGACATCGGGAATGAGTCCTTCCGTCCGCCAGCGATCAAGCTGATCCTGCCGCGCCTTAACCGAAGCTTCGGCCAGATCCTCGCGTTTCATGCCGCGCATCATTGCGATGATTTCGGCGTGGTTCTTGTACGAGAGCCACTCCGTCGCCCGGTTCTTTTCGCGCAGCGTGTTCTCGATGTCCGCCTCGGAAATCGCCGCGACGGGATAGGCGAAGGCCTTCGCGATGAAACCCTTCAGTTCTTCCGTGCGGCTACGCAGGAGCAGCGGGAAGTAGTCTTCGTTGGCCAAGGCGAGGACCCTGTCGCCCTGGACGTAGTACGCGTTGTTGGCGCGATACGACACGGGCTCCATGTTCACTTCGACCTGCTGGTTCGATCCTTGGTTCAGCCCGTCGCCGAGAACCCGCAAGCTGGTAGGATCTTTGAGCACGGGGAGTTTCGTGGCGCTCTTGCAGGCCGAACAGATCAACCGCCATTTGCTGAAGACTGGAGACGAGCGATCGAGGAGGTAGTGCGAGTTGCCGCAGTGGCACTGGACGCGGTTCCAGACGATGTCCTGACGGTCGCGGTCCCACCTGTTGTAAAGCGTGGAGACACGGTGGTAGCCGCCGGACCAATGGACTTGGACCACGTCCAGCTGTTCCCAATTGGACCTGCAGGGCTCGTCCTGCATGCGGTGGGGACATCCGTCTTCGAGCGTGCCGCTCTTCGTCTCGAACTCTTCGACGCCACCGAAGTCCTTCAGAAGACCACACCGGCGGCAGACGAAGGTCAGCGGCTCCGGAATATAGTTCATCACGTCCGGAACGAGGAAGGCCAGACGGTCGCCGCGAAGACGAGGGGCCCCGTCGTCGTTGCGGAGCTGAGGGTCGAGCACCAGCTCCGGGTCGACCGGCGGCTGGCCCGCCGGGCGTCGGCAGTTCAAGCCTTGGATCTCCCAGTTCCGTACGCGTTCGTTGATGGTGTCGAGCACCTGATTTTTAAGCATCTCGCTGAGTTTGGCCTCGATGCGCGCGGCCGGCTGGGCGATGCACGCGCCCATGCCGCCCTCGAAGGTGAAGAACGCCCCCGGCGCGTAGATCGTCGCGAGCTGCGACCGGGACCGCTTCATGGTGAAGATTTCGTCAGTCATTGCGAAGCTCCGCGGTGGTTTCGATCATGCCTTGCGGCTTCCTGGTGCCGCCCTCCCTGATGAACCGCATCATCGTCTGGAAGCGGTCCTTGGCGTCCGCCTTGCGGGCATTGATGAGAGGACGGACGGTTCCGGGCGCATCGACGTCGCGCAAAGATGTCATCGGACTGTCGAGGTTGCCCCGAAAATGGTCCCAGAAGGCAGCGAGGTCGCCGTCCGCCGTCGGCATGTCGAGAAGTCTCACGAACTCCTGCAGCCGATCTCTGACCATCGTGGAGACGATCTGCCGTTGCGCGTCGGCCCCGCCGACTTCGGCGTCGATCCCGACGCACCCGGCGATGTACTTCTCCGCTTCGTCGACGAAAGTGGTCGACTTCATGCGGTTCACCAGCGAACGCACGAACGAAACCTTGCTGAAGATGCGCGTCCGCTTCTTTTCCGGATCCGCGTCCGCGACGAACTGCTCCTGATAGATCTTGCCGATGAGCCAGTTTTGGATGAGCGAAGGAATGACCCGGACGACGGCACGATCGGCCCACCGCTCGATCGCCGGGGGCGCGATCATGCGCTCGAGGAAACGATGGAAGGTCTCATGGACCTCGAAGATGAAGCGGTCCCGTCTGTTTTGCGGCGTCGGAATCAGCATCGAAAAGCCGACATGCGTGCGGCCGACGCGTGAACTCGCCTGGATGAACTCGTCGATCGCGGTGGGCATGCCCGCGAAGAACATCGAATTGAAGTTCTCGACGTCGACCCCATGCGAAACCGCCGAGGTGGCAACGATCATTCGCAGCGCGTCCTGGATGTCCTCCGTTCCCGGATCGAACTGCTTTTCGGCCTTGCGCACGATCGCCTCGACCGCCCCCGACTCGACGCCGCCGCTGATCAGATCGGTACGGATGCTTTCGACGACCGCACTTCGCCCGAAGTCCCGATGCTGTCGGTCCGCGATGCCTGGAAGCGCGGACAGTATCTGGTCTCCGCCCTTTTTGTTTGTGACGTAGGTGAGAGCGACGCGATGGAGGTCGACAGCGGATGCGACGATTTCGAAACGGCCGGACCCCGCCAGTCGCTCCAAGGCGGCCCTGTGCCGGGCGGAGACCGGCGTGTCGCCGAGGTTCGAAACGAGCATCCGGCACGCCTTGGCTTGGCGCTCGGGATTCCCGGAACACAGATCGCGCAGCAGTATTGTGACGACCGCGGTGAACGCGCCGAGGATCATGACCGATGCGGTCGTATGCGGTCGGCCGTTTGTCAGAAGACTGACGTAGACGCGCGCCCACGGCGCGAAGGTCTCGATCCCCTTGGCATCCACCGACGACGAGAGCGCGTCATTGCGCTCGCCGGCGCTGCCTTCGAACCGGCTAGGGTTGGCGTAGAACGAACGATACAGACGCGTCCCCTTGCGGGGAAACTGCCGCACGCGCTTCTGGTAGAGCACGCGGATCTGGCGCTCCGGGTCGGAGATGGTGGCGGTGGCGCAGACGACCTTCGGAAGGCGGATGTCCGAGTCATCTCCGGGGACGAGCGACATGCGGTCGCCGAGAATGGGACGCAGCGAGCGGAACCATTGATAGAGGGTGGTTTCGAACAGACCGGCGAAGGTCCCGAGGCTCTCCTCCAGCAGGTGCGCTTCGTCCTGGATGATCAGCGAAGGGACAGGATCGAAGAATACCTCGACGCCGCCTGCGAAGGACGGCGCGATCGGATGGCGCCCTTCCATGGCCTTCGCGACGTTCAGATCGTAGGGCGTCTCCAAGAGGCCGTTGTCGTCGATCAGCCGTGCGAGACCGAACATCCCGCCGATCCTGTTGATCGTGGACCAGTGCTGTCCGATGAGAGCGAGCTTGTCGATGGTGCCGAGGAGAATGCAAGGCGCGGACCGGTAGATGTCGTAATCCACCAGCAGGAATGGTAGCGGCCGTTCTACGTTGCTCTTGGTCTTGATGTTCCACTCGCACTCGGCGTTCCGGCAGACGATGCCGAGCCGCTGATTCTCCTTCGGGTAGCGACGCAGCGCGGTGTCCCGATCGCAGAAGGGGCATTTCGGCAGCTTGTTGTAGTCGCGCAGGGCGGCGGAGTACGCCGGGTCGGCAAGGTTGGCCTCCTCGTCCGCATGTTCCGGTGCGTCGACTGCGGGAATGCACCTAAACTCGTCGAGGACCTGATCGCCGTTCGCCAGGCGGTTAGGCGTGCTGCTGCCTCCGACCCAGAATCCGATCTCGAACGGCGCGCCGTCGATGCCGTCGTTTCGGCGGACGATTTCTGCCTTGGCGAGCACCTTGGCCAGGCGGCGCGCTTGCTGCGCCGTCAGAAGGCGAAGCGGATAGCGGATCAGGGCGGAGATGCCGCGGCGCTTCCCGCGGATCCTGTCCAGAAAGAGGGTGAAAAGGAGCAGCCCGAAGAACGCCTCCGACTTGCCGCCTCCGGTCGCGAAGTAGAGCAGCGACGCCGACTCGATGGTCTGCCGGTTGGGCGCATAGAGATGCTCGAATTCCTTGATGCGGGTCGACGGCGAAACGATGTTCGACAGGATGAATCCGAGCTGGAAGAGCCGCCATGACGTCTTGTTCTCGATCAGGCCGACTTCATGAAAAGCCTGGTTCGTCAGATACCAAGCCCTGAACGGCGCCGCGGCGGGCGCTTTCGGATCCTTGAGCCATGCCGCGCGGCTCTGCTTCAACAGATTGATGCCGACGCGCAGATCTTCGATCTCTTCGCCGTAGCCGGCGATGTCCTTCGCGAACTTCGCGCGCTCGCGTTCGCGCCCATCCGCATCGTCGGCGGCGAGCCCAGAGGTCGGGTGAACGGTGCCGCTCTGCTCGTCGACCCAACGCGCGAAGGCATCCGGGACGAGTTCGAGCTGATCGATGGGCTTGTTCGGATCGGCCAGCGCCTTGAAGCTGATGTCCAGCTTCTCGATGCGGTTGGGAACGATGCGGGGCAGGTTATACCGGGGCATCCATGTCGTCGTAAGTCGGATGCCGTCCTCCAGCTCCTTCTGTGCGACTCCGGCGTTCCAGCCCGCGGCCGGTATCGAATGGAATCCTTGGATGTCGTAGGCAGGCTTGACGCGTTCGAGAACGTAGGGGATCAGCGCCGCGGCGGGACGCACGTCGATGTCCAAACGGACCTGGTAGAGCCCGCCGTCGCCGTCCTGATCTCCGACGGCGCCGCAGGTCCGGTGCATCAGGCCGATCGCGGCATGGATGATCCGGTCGTCGGCTGGACTAGTCGCCCACTCGAGAGCGATCTCGACGTTCTGAGCAGGCCAAAGGTGGGCTCTGTTGACCGGCGTCGCCCGGATTGTCGACAGTGCCGCGTCCCAGCTCCGCTGCGACCGGAAGGCGCTTGGCGGCAGACGCATCTTCCGCCAGCACCATTGCGTCCCTTCCTCGGAGCGCATGAAATCGTCGTAGGCCTTCGCGATCGCCCCGCTCATCAGGACGGCGTGTTCGCGGATCGCCTCGCTCCGTTCTCTCTCCGCGCTGCGCAACGAAAGGACCAGAGGAGGAACCACGACGGTCAACCGCCTGAATTTCATCGGGATATCTTCGGGAGAGCACAGATCGTCGGGGTACACGGCTCCGTCGGTCGTCTCGGCGACCTCGACCGGCGTCTCTTCGCCAGCCGTCTTTTTTTCGGTGCTCCGGCCCGGGCGAGGAACCTGCGGTTCGGCACCAAGATTCGTTTCCTCCTCCGGATTGACCGCTACGATGGTCTCAACTGTCCCGGCGAAACGTACGCCGCGTCGCATCAGCAACTGCCGCGCCGTCTCCGCAAAGATGACTTTCCGGGAACGCGTGTCGCCGCCGACGCGCGCGGCTTCGGCGATCGTGAAAGCTTCCGCGTTGACCTCCTGGCGGACGTGCGCCGACAATCTCGGCTTCGGACGAAGGCCCAGGACGTCGTTGTCGAGATCTTCCCATGTCGGCAGCACGCGCACGTAGACCGCCAGATGCGGCTGGACCGTGATTCGGCCGTCGGCATCTCTCCGGAGCTTGAGGCTCGCGCCGTGCACGGGGATCCGGATGTCGCTACTTTCGTCCTCTCCCGCAGGAGACATTTGGTTGAGGAGGAATCCGGATGCGAATTGATCGCGCGGTCGCTGTCCGAGCACGACCGTTCCGAACTCCCCTGCCCCCGAGGCCTTGCCGCCGACCGCGTTGACCAGCGCGTCGCAAACCGCCTCCTTAAGTTCTTGCGCGAGGTCGGGGTCGTCGCGAAGCGCGGAGTTGACGTTTGGCAGACCCGGTTGAGCCGCGTTCATCGGTCATTCTCCTTACGTTGTTTTCCTGAAACGAAGTGCCTGCTGACGACCACGCTCGCGCTGCGCACCATTTCTTCCCAGAGCTGCTTGAGCTCCGGCTTCTTTTCGGAAGCGCGCGCGTAGAAGCCTTGCGGATTCATGACGAATTCCTGGGCTCTGCCGTGGGCGTGCAGTCCGACCTGGATGGCCATCACGCGCGAGCTGACGACCGCGTTGCGCCAATACTGCGCGGCGATCGTTTCGGGTACGCCGATGGCGTTCATGAACAGGGCGAAATTCTTGACGGATCGGGGGGCATCGGGACGGCCGTTCGCGCGGCCCGTCGACATCCAGCGGATGACGTTGGAGACTTCGTTGCGGCCGGCGTCGAACTCTTCGTCGATCAGCGCAGCCGCCGTCTTCATTCGCGTCAGTATTTCCAAAGCCTGCTTCTGCCGGTCGCCGGGGATCAAGGCGACGCGGTCTCGGACCGCCTGCTGATAGGACGCGAGCAGCGTCGTGCCTTCCGATTTCACCGGGCCCAAGAGAAATTCCAAACGATCGTGGAGATCCCGGCTGAAGACGAAGATGCGATCGCCGACCGAGACCTTGTCCGCAGGCTGTTCTTTCAAAGGCTTCAGTTCGTCTTCCTGGATGACGAGACATTCGGCGTGCGACGGCAGCCGGAGAAGGTACCCGTCTTCGGTATAGAGCTCCACGACCGGACCCTCGTACGGTCCGCCCTCCGAGGAGTCCTGAATGGTGAAGTCGAGCGTCAGGTCCGGCGCGAACTCGGGAATTATCGTCTTCTCGAAGTCGAACGCGGTCATGCGTTCCGCGTATTCGGCGAGGCTGGCCGACACGGCTTTAAGCCGCGCGGCCGGTTCGCCCTCGAACAGCGGCGTCACCGGCGCCAGAACGGTGGCGATCGCGCCGAGCGTTCCTCCGTCTCCTATTAAGCCGACTTTCCGGGGCAACGACGGCGACAGGATGATGCGCTCGAAGTGGCGGACCTTCGGATTGACTAGGAAAAGCGAGTCGACCGGCGCTCCCCGCGAAGTCGCGGACAATGTGGAGGCAAGCGCCTCGGTCGTCGTCAGGATCAGCTTGCTTGCGAGCTTCGCTTGGTCGATGTCTTCGCGATCTGCCAGCCACTCCGACACGGCGGAGAGGACGACGCGGTCCCGGAACGCGACGATGGTGCGATTCGCCTTGCTTACGGCCTTGCCGATGAGCTCGCGGACGAGCTCGGCGACCTCCCCGCCGTCGGCATAGCGAACCACCATGCCTTCGGCCCGCTCGCGGAACGCGTGCACGGCATCTCCGAGGCTGTCGGCATCCCGCTCCGCTTTGCGGAGAGAATCGGCGACGCCGAGGAAACGATACTGGGCCGCGACATAGTCCGAGACCGCGCCGGCGCGCTCCATGTAGTCGAGATGCTCTCGGAAGATCGTCAGGGGAATCGGCAGGCAAGCGATCGTTCGCGCGAACGTGACGGCCTTGACGACGGCGTCGGCCGCGCCGGGATAGCCGGCGCTCCGGAGATTGGATGCCAGCGAGAGCGCGTCCTCGCGAAATTGGGCGAGCTCCCTAGCCTTCAGGTGGGCCGTGAACGAGGCCGCATTCCACGTTTCGAAGACCTCCGATTGCGTCGTGAAATCGTTGGGGACGGTCTTGACTACGCTGCGCACGCCAATGCGTTTGGGCCGCGCATGGTCGCCGCCGCCGGCCGACGCGATGATTTCGGAGGCCGTCTTGGCGATGACGCCGTCCTGCGTGATGACCACGATGGGCACCGACTGCCCGGCGCTGCGGGCGAGATGCGCGAGACGACGCAGGCCTTTGAGCCAGGAATCGGCCTGGCCGAACGCGACGTCGGTCGCGTCCGCGACGATCAGGTCGCATCGGTCGCCCAGCCGGGAATCGGCCTTGAAGAGGCGATTGATGCCGTCGACCGACGGGGGCAGACCGAGGATCGCGATGGGGGCTACGTCCTTCGACGATATCTCGCGGCGATACTTCGAGGCCTCCTTGATCAACGTCCTGCGCGAAGCGATGTCGCCGAGGAAGTCCTCGTCGCGGTCGGCGTAGCGGATCGTGTGGTTGTGCTCGATAGGCGCGAATGTCGGGATCAGTTCGCGCAGGTTCGGATGGCTGATCTTCGCGCTGCCGCCAGCCGCGGAGGCCTCCCTAAGGCCCTTCAAAAGGTAGGCGTTTTGATAGTCCGGCCCGCTATATTGGGAACGGTCCATCGCCCTGATGGTCTCGAGATAGCGGGCCGCAAGATCCTCCTCGTCGACGAAGATGGATTTGAGACTATGAGTCTTGCGGTCCGAGAAAGGATAATAGGCCACCGTGCATCGCAGCGTCGGCCGCGCCGACTGGGCCCGAAGCAATGCGGAAATCGTCACGCCAAGCGGCCTATTGATCCGGTCCGGCCACGTGAAGATCACGCCGCTCTTTCGTTCGATCACCGCATCGGCGACGGTCGAAACGGCGGCGTGCGCTGCGGATACATAATTCACTTCCGAATTCAGGTCGGAGCGATGGTAGAGCCGCAGCGCCGGCAGCACGGGGGTCGCGGTCGGGGTCGCGGACTGCGCTTGGATCGCCGCGGGCGGCTCGGTCGGGGCTCTCGTCAGAAGGCTGCGGCGCCGCTCGAGATCGTTCCGTTGAGACTGTCTGATGACGTCGAGGTTGGAGCCGAAGCGGTTTCGACGGTCGCCGTCGCGTCCCTTCATTGACGCCCCCCGGTCTTCAGCACGGCCCGGAGCTGCAATTCGATTTCGGCGCGCGCGATCCTCACCCAGTCTCGTCCAACGACGATGTTATAGGCTCCAGCCTCGTTCGGACGGCGCCAATGCGGCCGATCCGTCTGCTGCAGATGATCGAGCGCGCGCCAGTAATCCCCGAACGACCTCTCGGCGCCGCGCGCCCCGATCGTCCATCCACGCAGCCGCATAAGGTCGGGAAGGAACAGCGAACCATCCGCCGCCCGCGGCACGAAGGTCCATTCGACGATCGCGTCCTCGCCATCCGCAGACGTATCTGCAACCTGCTCGGCGTCGAATTCCTGGAAAGGGGCCACCAAGCCCGAATTGATGGCCTCGATGGCTTCGCGCCAGCAGGAGCGAGACCAGTCCTTGCGGTCGGCGAGCCAGCCTCGGGCCGAGTGGGGGTCAGCCGATCCGGAGCCTCCGGTGAGCTGCCCGCGGGAAAGCAGGTTTTGGACGGTCTTGACGCTGACGCGGCCGAGCCATGCCAGTCCGGCGGCCGGCGCCTGACGCGTTCCTTCGTCCACCGCCAAGCGAGCCGACGCGATATCGTGGACCATTTGAAGGTTCAGTCGTCCTGGAGTGGCTGCCGCCTTGGGCAAATTCTTCAAGAGCGAGGCAAGCGAATCCAGGTCGGATTCGATGCGGCGCACGAACTGCTCGATCGCACCCGGCAGATCGTCGTCGGGTAGCGTTCCGATCGAGCCATAGGCATGTAGACGCCGCATCGAGTCCACGAACGGACCCGAGAGGCTGGCGAGCGGAACCGCCGACCAAGCCCGGCCCGGTGGCGTCGTGGGGGGAATGTCGATCCGACCGGCGCGATCGCCGGTCAGATAGGTGCCGATCAATTCGGCAAGCTCGCGTTCCAAGTTCGCGGCAGGGCCCACGACCGCGGCCAAGGTTGCTGCTGTCCCGTACAGGAACGCTTCCAGTTCCGCCCATTCAAGGGGCGGAAACGGCCGGTCCTCCCAAGCATCGACGCGCGAGCGTTGATAGGCCCAAGCATCCTTCAACCGCTGATCGTGCTCTAGTGCATATTGGGAGGACATGGGAGCATCCGATTTCCTGAAACGTGACTTCATTAACCACGAGATTTCGCAGATGGTCAAATCCAGGTATTCAGGAAAATCCTTGTTCCCATTAACTAACAAAAGAATCTGCAGAGAGCGCTGTTCCGGAATGCCGACTTGTTCGGTAGAGTTTGGGCATGGGGCAACAGCAGCAGCATCTGGTATACCAACACGCGACCACCCGCTTCTTCGGCGCGGTTCGCCGCGCAATCGAAACCTCGGAATGGCGCTGTGCGGATCCCGTCGCCAGCATCGCGCATGGGCGGCTTCCAAGGGCGCCTGTGGCCGTTCAGGCAGCGCATGCCCGCATCAAGTCGCTGCCTTTGGAATGGCGCGAGCATGCGGCCGCAGTCGTCGCCGCGCTGCAACTCAAATCAGGCGAGCGCGAGCGTCTTGGAGCGTACTTCACGCCTCCGTATCTAGCGGCATACGTGTTGAACAGGCTGACTGCGCAGGGCTACGACCCGACCCGGCACTCCATCATCGATCCGGCGGCGGGCGGAGCCGCCTTCCTCGCTCCGCTGCACGGCGTCATCAGCCGTTCGCTTCAAGGACGCAATCCGGGCAAGGCGCTGAAACTCCTGCGCGGCATCGAGATCGACCGCCGGCTCGCCCGGGTCTCGAAGGATCTGCTCGCCTGGCGGGTTGCTCTCGCGCGCGGGGCTGACGGTCCTACCGAACAGGACCGGGAAGCAGTCGAAAACTGCGTGGAGGTCGCGGACACGCTGGAAAAGGAAGCCAGCGGCAACTACGACGTGGTCGTCGGCAATCCACCCTACGTTCGCATCGGTCGCGACGACTACCACGCTTACGTCGAACGCTGGCCCGATCTGACCGAAAGAGGAGGTTATCTCAATTTGTCGATGGCCTTCCTGCATCATTGCCGCGGCTTCGTGAAGCCGGGCGGGCTTCTGTCGTTCGTGATGCCGGCGAGCATGATCGGAGGCCCCTCATTCACGGCGTTCCGCAAGTCGATCGCCGACGAAGTCATCGCGATCGATAGGATTGAGAACCGCCAACGCGTGTTCCTGGACGTCACACAGGACTGCATCATCGTGACGATGCGGCGTGGGGTCGAGCAGCGTTCTGCGGTCCGCATCGGCAGCCTGGCACACGATGGAAGGGATCGCGCTCTGGGCAACATCAGGCTCGACCGCGAAGGCGGGCGCTGGGAGCTTCCTACGTCGGACGTGATCTCGACGGGACGCTCGCTGTCCGAACTGGGATGGTTTGGGAAAGTGGGGCCGGTCGTTCCCCATAGATGGCAAGAGCGCATTTCGAAGACCCGCGCGGCTTCGTCCGTCGCGCTGCTGTGGGCGGCGGCAATTCGTCCGGACGGATCGCTGGACTTCGATCACATGAAGGCCAACGTGGATGGCCATCGCGTCACCGTGGATCCCGAGCTTTCCTATGTCATCCGCCGACCGTGTCTGGTGGTCCAACGGACGGCGAACCGAAAGCAAAGGCGGCGCATCAATGCCGCCGTGGTCGACCGCAGGTTTTTGGAAGACGTCGGGCCCTTCGTTGCGGAAAACCACGTGATCGTGCTGACTCCGCCGTCCGATGCCTCGATGGCGGACTTGAGAACGATGGCCGACTTGCTCAATTCTCTTGAAATGACCGCCTTGTACGACCGCGTCTGCGGAACGGCATCCGTGTCCCTGAAGACATTGATGTCGATGAAGCTGCCGAAATTCAAAGCGGAACGGGCGCAGAAGGCGGCCTAAACCCGCCACATCCTATTTCGGGAAGCGGTTCGAGCATCGTGGGCGGTTGCTGCGCGGCTATTTCTTCCCATCCTGATGCCGCTCGAGCCACTCGGCCGCGGCCTGCTCCATCACCAGCGACGCGGTCGTTTCGCGCAGCGCGGCCGCCGACTTGATCCTCCTGATGATCTCCGGGTCCATCGACGTCAGGAGCTGCTTCTTGACGCCCGGCGGCGGCTTCCGTCCCGGCCTGCCGGCCTTCTTCTTTTCCGCCATAGGTCCCGTGGTCCGCATGCTGTTGGATCGGAACGAAAATTCCACGGGAAGCGGAGGGCGGCAAGCCCCCGGGCGGCCGGGCGGGCGATTTCCACACCGATCGACGTCCTGAAATACCCCCGAAAGCCTCGAAACACCCTCGGCTCGATAGACCTATTTGAAATAGGTCTATCTTGTCCATGATGTCTATTGACTCGAACGGCTCACCCGAGTGATAGAACAAACAAAGAACATCATTTGTGGCGTGCGAGGTGCGTGATGGCCGAGGCGGTGCGGAGCGACTGGAAGAGCCAGCTGCGGGACATCCTTCCGGACTTCTTCGGTCCGCCGCCCGGGCCGGGCGGCGCGTCCTCGGCGCGGCCGCTCTGCGTGCCGGAATGCGGCGAGGGCTGGGCGGGCGTCGTCGACAGGTGCTGCGTCCGCATCGCCGCCGCGCTGCAGTTCGGCGAGAGCTTCCGCTTCGAGAGCATCCGCGCCCACCAGGGCGCGCTGCGGATCCGCTGGGGCGGCAGGCTGTCGGCCGCGAGCGAGGCGGCGGTCCGCGCCGCGGTCGACCTCGCCGAGGCGCGTAGCATCTGCGTCTGCGAAAGGTGCGGCGGGCGCGGCCGGCTCTACCGGGCCGACGACGTCTTGGCGGCCCGCTGCGCCGACCACGCCGAGGGTGTCCCCGCGGTCAGGCCCGAGATGGAGAACATCCACCTGACGCAGGTGACGGTGCGGGGCAGGCTGCGGGTCGTGGTCGCGGCGCGCTACGACTACGACAGCGACAGCTTCGTCCGGATCGACGACGCCGCAAGGTTCGGGCGCGGGGAGGCGTGACGGTGGCTCTGCGGTCCGATTCCGCCTGGCGGGCGAAGCTCGTCGAATCCTACCCCGAGCTCTTCCATCCCTCCGGCGATCCTCTCGCCGCCGAGGGCTGGCCCGCAGTGGACGACGGCTGGCGCGATCTGCTGGAGCGGGCCTGCGCCCGCATCGCGGCGGCCGTGCGCGACGACGGCGGCTCGTTCCGCGCCACGCAGGTCAAGGAGAAGTACGGCACGCTACGCTTCTACTGGTCGGGCCGGCTGTCGCCGGAGGCGCGGGAGCGGGTCGAGGAGGCGATCGACCTCGCCGAGGCGCGCAGCGCGACGACCTGCGAGATCTGCGGCGGACCCGGGCGTCTCTACGGCGGCGGCTGGCTCGCGACGCGCTGCGCGGTCCACGCGGAAGGCCGCCCCGCCGTCCTCGTCGATGAAGGATTCGAAAACCTCCATGTCGACCGCCGGTTGGTCGGCGGCCGCTGGCTCCCCCGCTACCGCATCTACGACCGCGACGCGGACCGCTTCGTCGAGGCGGGACGGCCCCGCCGGAAGGGAAAGTGACGATGGCGAGATTCCGCTGCGGCGCCTGCGGACGCAAAGGCGAGTGCGAGTACGACGGAGATCGTCACGGCTGCCCGCTCTGCGGTTCGGCGGAGGTCGTCTTCGCGCTCGCGATCGAGGAGGTGCCGGACGAGCTGCTCGCCGCGCTCTCTTCGCTCGAAACCGACGACGAGGAACGGGACGAGGACTGAGGTCCGGACAACGACGGTGGCGTACATGACGAAGAAGCCCAAGAAGCAGAAGGCCGGAAACCGCATCGTCACGCGATGGGGATTCAAGCGTCTGTCGGACCAGAAGGTCGACCCGGCGCTGGGCCCTCAGGACGCCGAATCCGAAGGACCCGAAACCGCAGGGCCGGAAACCGAAGCCGCGCCGGCGCGGCCCGAACGGGCCCGAAAATCGCGGGGGACAGCCACCGCCGTCGTCGTCGGCGCGGCCTTCGAGGCGGCGACGACCGGGGCCGTGCGCCGGCGCTTGGCTCACGTCCAGGCGCTCGCCGCGATCGTGATCGTTCCCGGCCCCGCCTGGGTCGCGCCCGTGGCCGCCTACCTCTCGTCCGAACTCGGCTCCCGCTGGGGCTTCCACAGTCGCGACGGCACCGAGCGCAAGCGCGACGACGCCGGCACGGTGGAGGTGGCCCGCGACCTATCGCGCGGCTTATGCGTGATGGGCGTGAGCCACGACGAGAAGCTGCTGCCCGCCTCGCTGCGGAGCGCGGCGGACATCGTCATCCGCATCGCCCCGCCGGACGGCGCCGTGCTGCGCAAGGCGATCGCGCGTTTCGCGCGGCGGTCGCCGGGCGAGCTCGAACCCGGGATCGCGGCCGGCCTCGACCTGCCGGAGATCGTCGCCGCGTTCAGGCCGGGCAAGGGCGCCAAGAACATCGTGCGGCGCCTCGAAGCTGCGCGCAATTCGCACGTCGGCACGACCCAGCGCGTGCCGGCGCTCGCGACGGCGGTCGAATACGGCGAGGCGCAGCGCTGGGGTCTCGATCTGGCCCGCGACATCGCCGACTTCAGGGACGGCAGAATCGCGTGGCGCGACCTCGACCGCGGCATCTGCCTGCATTCGCCGCCGGGCTTCGGCAAGTCGTGGTTCGCGAGCGTCCTCGCGCAGGGCTGCGGGGTGCCGCTGGTCTCGACGTCCGCCGGGTCGTGGTTCGCGAACGGACCGGGGTATTTGGACAGCGTCGTCAAGGAAGCGCGCCGGTCGCACGCAATGGCGGTCGCGATGGCCGCGCCGATCTCGATCTGGCACATCGACGAGGTCGACGCCGCGGTGCCGGAGCGCGCGAAGATGTCGCCCCGCGCGCAGGAATGGTGGAACGTCGTTGTTTCGGATATTCTAAATATCGTGGATTCGGCGCTGGCGGCGAAGGACGCGAAGCTGCTGGTGGTCGGCACCACGAACTCGATCGAGCGCGTCGATTCCGCGCTGCTGCGGCCGGGCCGGCTGGAGAAGGTCGTCCGGATCGATCCGCCCGGCGCGGCCGGCGTCGCCAACGTGCTCCGCTTCCACCTCGACGGCGAGCTCGCGGGCGAGGACCTCGCCGCGGTCGGCGCGGCGATGGAGGGATCGACCCCCGCCGAGATCATGTACATGACGCGGACGGCGCGGCGCACCGCTAGGCGCGCCGGGCGCAGCCTGACCGTCGCCGACCTCATCGACGCGGCGATGCCGCACGAAACGCATCCGCCGGCGCGTCTCTTCAGAATGGCGATCCACGAATCCGCGCACGCCGTGATCCTGCTCGCGCTGGCGGCAGGCACGCTGCGGCACGTGTCCCTGGCGAGCGCGGGCGACGCGGGCGGCCGTACGTCCGTGTTCTATGCCGACGACGACCTCGCCACTCGAGCGGCGATCGAGGACCGCGCGACGGTCGGGCTGGCCGCCCGCGCCGCCGAGCGCCTGTTCACGGGCTCGGTCTCCACCGGCGGCGGCGGCGCCGCGGACAGCGACATCGGCTCGGCCACGATCTTGGTCGCCTCGCTCCACGCGTCCTTCGGCATGCGGGGCGCCCCGGTCTATCTCGGCGCCGGCGAGGAGTTGCTCAGGGCGGTCGCGCTCGACGCCGGCCTGCGCGAGGCGGTCGCACGCGACCTGCACCGGCTGGAGCGGCGGGCAGACCGGCTCGTCGCGGCCAACCGCGACGCCATCCTCGCGGTGGCCCGCCGCTTGGCCGAGAAGCGGCATCTGGCCGGCGCCGAGGTCGAGGCCATCGTGCGAGGGCGGCTGCGCGGGCGCCGGCGCGGCCTTGGGAACTCGAATCCTTGAAAAGGGAAGGAAGGATCGTATGAAGCCGAAGCCTAGGCGCGTCGCGGCGCGGGACAATCCGGATCTCTGGTCCGACACGGAGGAGATGACGCTGGAGGAGGCGGCGGCGCTGCTGTTCCCGTCAGGGTTGTACACCGCGTCGACGCTCCGGACCTGCTACCGGCAAAAAAAACTCGAAGTGACGCTGGTCGCGCGGAAGCTGACGACCACCAAGAAGGCCGTCCGCGAGATGCTCGAGGCGGCGCGGAAACCGGCCCGCTCGCGTCCGTGAGGATCGCCGCGCCTACGCCGTTTTTCAAGGACTCGTTTGTATTTCGGGGCTGGATCGTCGCCGGCCCGGACGCGCAGTACCCTCTTGAAGGCGGTGCCGGCATGGTGTTGGAGGGAACCGCCGCGCGGGCGGGGGCAGCGTCCCCGGCGATGATGGAGGGCCGGAAGGCCTTCGTCGCGGCGCGCTCCGGCGGATAGGCCGGCGCGGACATCGAAGACCGACTTGGTTGTTGGCGGGGGCGCGCGGGCGCCGGTCCGTCGCCCGGGGAACGCATGCGCGTCCCCCTGCAGGAGGATGGAAGAGCGGAATGCGGGACGGTATCGAGGACATGCTGCCGCCGCTGGCGCCGTCCGCCTCGCTGGACGGTCTCGATCTCACGCCGGCGGAGATCCGCGCGCTGCCGCTCGAGACGTTCGCGCGCGTCTTCACGCTGCCCTCGATCGACCACGTGCCGGTCGTCGGACCGGGCTTCCTGAAGCGCAGGCCGCCGGGCGCCGGTTGGTGGCTCAGATTCCGCGCCAAACCGAGGAGGAAGGAGAACCCGTCCGCCGGCCCGAAGGAGCGCTCGCGGGACCGCTTGAGCGACGCCTGGCAACTGGTCTTCAAGGCCCCCGTGTACGCGCCGCCCGAGGCCGGCGGCGGCGTCGCCATCAAGCCGGGCACCATCACGCTGAAGGCGAAGGATGCGGAGAGCGCCAGGGCCGAGGCGCTGATCATGATCGCGCGCGGGCAGAAGAAGACGATCCGCGCGACCACTTGGCCCATCGAGCGCATCGAACGGCTGAACTGCAAGGCCATGCTCCAGGCGTACCTCGACGTCGACCTGAAGAAGCCGCGCAGGAAAAAGAGGAAGAAGGGGGAGAAGACTTCGGGAAGGAGAAGCAGGGCCCCCGATGCCACCGATGTCGTCGAGGAGGAGAAGGCGACCCGGGCCGAACGCAAGCTGTGGTCGACCTATAGGGCAGCGATCGAGGCCTTCCAGCATGCGTTTCCGACGCTCGAAATCGGCGACTGCAAGGGGCGCGTCGATCTGCGCATCGCCGAGGAGTTCGAGGAGCGCGCCAGGCTCGAGCCGACGTCGCGCTATGCCTATGTCAGGACCGTGCAGATGGCGCTTAACGAGATTCTGAAGCGGTTGGGAGTGCCCGAAACCTATCGCGTTCGGTTCGCCAACAAGGACCCCGGGCCGCTAAAGAAGCCGAACTGGACCCCCGCCGAGTACGATCGCCTCCGGGCCGCCGCCGAGGGCTGGCGCCACCATCCCGGCGGCGCGCCGATGATGATCCCGGGCCCGCACGGGCTAGTCCAGGCCCGCCGCCAGCGTCCCGAGAACCGCGACGCCTGGTCCTTCATGATCCCGTGTCTCGCCTATTCGGTCAGCCGCAACGGCCAGATCCATCTGACCCGCTGGGTGCCTGGATCGGTCGAGCCGCGCGGCAGGAAGTTCGCCCGCGGAGAGGAGCGGCCGTGGCTCGAGGTGCTGGACGACTGCATCGTCTTCCACCGGGACGGCAACCAGCGCTACGACGGCAACAAAAGGAGGGGCTGGAACTTCGTTCCGAAGGAGTTCGAACCCGAGGTCAGGGCCCGCTACGCGAGGGACAAGGCGGCCGACATCGAGTGGGTCTTTCACAAGCCGGACGGCGAGCGCTACGGGGATTGTCTTCCGAGCTGGACCTTCAGGCAGATCGTCGCGGACGCCGGCCTGCCGGAGGGGACGAGCGCGCATTCGCTCAAGGATCTGGCAGTGGCTTGGGCCGATGCCGCGGGGGTGCCGCGCCCCGTGCTCGCCGAACACGCCGACACCTCGGAGAAGACGATCTCCCGCAACTACGGGCCCTCCAGGAAGGTCGACCTGCTGGAGACCGCGGCCGAGGCGATCACGCAGAACGCCTGGCGCGAGAAGGAGGAAAGCCGGGCCGCCCGGGCCGCCGATTTCCGCGCCCCCCGCGACGAGGCCTACGCAGAGGCCGCCGCCGCCAAGGCCGAAGCCAGGAGGGCCGCGAGGCGGGCCCGGGACAGGGCGAGGGACGCCCGGCGGCGCGCCGTCCCGGCGTCCGAGGTGTCGCAGGCCGAGCCTTCGCGGCCCCAGCCTTCGCAGACGACGGTCGTTCCGATCCGGCCTTCCGTGCCGGCCGCCGATGCCGCCGTCGCCGCGCCCGCGCGGAGGCGCGCCGCCCGCGCATCCTGAGACCTCGGCTTCCGCCCCTCGGCACCCGGCCTGCCGCTCGTCCTCTGCCCGCCTCGCGCGGGCGGCGCCGTCGCGTGCGTGCGGTTTGCCCTTGCCGGCCTTCGTCCGTTTCCCACCCCGTTCGTGGCCGCGCCGCAGCCGCGGCCTCGTTCCGTTCCGTCGAGATGCGCGGAATCCCCGGGGATTCCGCGCAGCTTGCCGCTTCCAACCCGCAAGGCGCAAGAGCGAGCCCTCCTTGAAATCACGACGTTTTTCCCGATCACTCATATCCGATCGGCACGTTTCGGGGCACCTGAATCGGCTTCGGACACCCCGGTTCGTGGCCGCTCGGTGGCCGCGGGCGACTCCGTCCGCGGCACCGGAAAGGGCGGCTCGCGGCCTTCCGCGACAACTCGCCGTGGATGGGCCGGACCCGTTCGTATTCGGCCGCGTGACTTTCCTGCCGACCTCGCCCCTCAACGGCGCACCGTCCGACCTCACGACGTAGCGGCCCACCAGGGTCTCCAGCCGGGATTGCCGGAAGGCTCGGGCGGCGCCGCGCGAACCGCGCGATGGTACGCAGCACGCGTCCGGCGGGGCGAGGCGGACAACGAGATCCGCCGTGCGATGAGCGCAGCAAGCTCTCAAGGCGGCCGTTCGCTTGCGGGGGTTCTCCGCGATGCAGGAGTCGGAGGCGGTCTTCTTGGTCCACGACTGCGTCAATTGCCGAACGCGGCTGTCGCGCCGTCCCCCATCAGAGGTGCTGCCGCCGCCGTCGTATTCGCGGCGAGGGACACCGCCACGAACCCATTATCACGGGATCGTGATTGGAGAACGCAGCCGCCCTGAATCCACTTCATATGATTTGGACGACCTTAGAACCGGACCCTTTTTGATACGGCTTTTCAAGGATTCGAAAGTCCGGTCCGGTTTTCCCTCCTAGCGTGCAAGGCGACCCGAGCCAATCCCGACAAGGGCAGTCCTCGCCCACGACCGGTCCGGCGTCCCGGACGACGGGATATCGGCGGCGCGAGCGAACCGGTCGGCGCCGTCCGGCTCCTTCGCTGCCCACGCCCCTTGCGATCGAATCCTTCGAATTTCGTTCGCTCGGACGGGTCTCCCGGTCGCGACGCCAAGCGGGCAGAGCCGCCGGTCTCGGGAAGCATTCGACTTCGCGCAGCAAGGATCAGCAGCCCGGGATGGCAACGCGCGCGGAAACCTGGACTCCCCCGGCGGCGGCCGGGCCGGCCATCCGGGCGCCTTCCGAATCTTGGGGACTCAGCGAATGCGCTGAGCAAGCCGAGGACCGTAAGGTTGGATCCCTCACGGCAGTTGCCGGCGGAGCCGGATCGCACGCGCAACGCATCGGTTTTATTATTATAAGATGTTGATTTATAAGCATTATTTGACTTGAGGCGGTCTCCGACCTTAGGATCGCCCGCGTTGGCCGAAGCGTCAGCGCGAAGGCCCAATTGCAGAGGAGATTTCAGCATGATCCAGTTTTTCGACCGCGAATACGTCCTGATGGAGCCGGATTTCCTGGCCGAGCCCTCGTGGCTGGTGGGGCCCCGTATGATCGGAACGGTACTGGCCATGGACTATCGGGGCGCCTCGGCCGCCCTCGCTCTGTCGGTGCTCGAGGCCTACGACGAGACCGAGGGCGCCGTGCACGGGGCGGACACCCAGCGCCTCGGCCATGGCCACGTCTACGTCCACCCCTACGATCGTTCCGGAATGTTGGCCATGGACATCGTCTGCGGTCCCAAGGGTCGCGGCAGTTCGCTGCTGATCCGCGAGGGCATCCCCGTTTTCGGTTTGGAGGCGATGGCAAGGCGCCGCAGCACCGATCCCGCCGCGGACCGCCGCATCCGCACCCGCGCCAAGGGCTACGAGAAGATCCTCGCCAAGGGCCCCTGCAACGTGGGCGAAGCCTTCGACATCCAGCCCGCGCTCGACGGAGCCTGGCTGTTCGACACACCGTTCCGCGTCTACCGGCCGGTCGAGCCGATCGTCGACATCGAGGTCGGAACGCGCATCAACGTCGGCACCGACGCCCACCTGCCCTGGCGCTGGAAGTGGCGCAATCCGCCCGCGCCGGCGCGGTCCGAGACCGCCGCCTGATGAGGGAAACGACCCTCCGCATTCCGGCCGATTTCGAACCACACGCGAACACCGTGATGTCGTTCGCGGTGCACCGCGAATGGGGTCCGACCGCGAGTGCGTCGAGGACGAGCTCGAAGAGGTGATCCGCGCCATCGCCGAAGACGAGCCGGTGACGCTGCTGACGCCGCCCGATCTCCTGGGCGCCGTGCGCTCGCGAGGCCTGCCGCCGGACGTCGAGATCGTGCCGGCGCCGGTCGACGACATCTGGATGCGCGACATCGCCCCGGTCTTCGCCCACGGCCCGGACGGCATCGCCGCCGTCGATCTCAACTTCAACGGCTGGGACAATTCGTGGCGTCGCCCCTCGCGTCCGGGCGACCGTCTCGCGCGCATCTTCGACTTCGGCGTGCCGGTCGTGTCGGCCTCCTTCGTCGCTGAGGGCGGCGCCATCTTGACCGACGGCGCAGGTCTCGCCATCGCCACGCGCAGTTGCCTGCTCGCGCGCAATCCGCACCTAACCGAGGCCGACCTCTCGGCGGCGCTGGCGGCGCTCGGTCTCGGCACGATCCTCTGGCTCGAGGGCGACCGGAAGGAGCCGATCACGTCCGGTCACCCCGACGGCTATCTGGCCTTCCTCCCCGACGGCGGTCTTCTGGTCGAGACCATCGACCACGGCGCCGGCCGCCGCGGCCGCCGCGGCGACGTCATGGCGCTCCGCCGCGCCCGCGCCGACGGGCTCGTCGGCGAACTACGCTACGTCGCCAGCGCGGGCGAGCGATGGCTGGGGTTGGCCGACGATCTCTTCGCCGCGACCTACGTCAACATGTTCGTGACGCGCCGCCAAGTGATCACCGCCCGCTTCGGCGATCCGTTCGGCGACGGCGCGGCGGAGCGTACCCTCGCCGCCTGTTTTCCCGGCCGGCGGATCCGCATGCTCGATCTCAACGGGATCCTGCGCGGCGGCGGAGGCATCCGCTGCCTGACCCAGCCGGTCCCGGCCTAGGGAGAGACGGTCCGATCGGCGTGCCTCTGGACGCGGCGGCGCCGATCAACGGGCTTCGCCGGCGCCTCGATCTTGTACCAGCGGCATTTCTGGATCTCCGGCAGCATCCGTCGGGCAAGGACCTCGCCAGTCCTCGCCGACTCTGGCGCCTCGTTCCGGGCTCGTCGTATACATCCAGTCGCCACGATACAACCCTCGAGCGAGAGACATGAGCGAAGATCCGTTTTTCAGCCTTTCGGAGGACAGCACCTGGAACGCCTGCATCGGGCAGCAGGGCGACGAACTTCACTATGTCGAGGGCTACCTGGAGGCCGCGAGCGAGCTCGCCAACGCGGTGATCGACAAGAACATGCTCGCCAAACGCGACACGCTCGTCCTTCCGATTCTCTACAATGCGCGCCATGCCATCGAACTCGTCCTCAAATACGTCGCCGGACAACTGTTCGATTGCGGCGTCCTCGCGCAACGGCATCCGGCCAATCACGACATCAAGGGACTCTGGGACCACCTGGTCGCGGCCGACGTCGCCGATGAAGCGATAAGGAACCACCTGAAGGCGCTGGAGCGCTTCGTCATCAGCCTCGATCGGATAGACGACGACGGACAGGAACTGCGTTACCACGTCAACCGCGACGGCGAGACGAGCCTCAAGGGAGAATCGCTGGCCAACATCGTCGTCATCCGCGACAACCTCAAGGAACTGTCGTCGGTGGTCGATGGATTGATGCATCGAACGATCGGCTTCGTCGCCGAACGGAAGAGCGGCACGTGCACATCCCGCTGCTCGCGTGCGGATCTCCGCGAGATTGCCGGCATGATGCCTCCGCTTGCCGACTGGGGCACCGAAGCCTTCACCCAGGCGAAGAATGCCGTGAAAGAGCGCTTCTCGCTGAGCAATACCCAGTTCAGCAAGGCCATCGATGCGATCAAGGGCAACCGCGAATTCAACGGGATGATCGGCGGCGAGACCGAACTGCCTTATCTGCTCGACGACGAGGTGATGCTGGTCGTTGAGCAATGGCGCATTTTTCATGCCGACCGCGAGGGGAAGGAACCCGAGGTCGTCGAAGGCGGGCGGTTCAGGTCGGCGGACCTGATCGCGAACATCAAGAAGAGACGCGAATGCGTCGATGCCCTGAGCGGGACGATCACCAGCCATGAAGCTGCCGACCTCGAGGCGCTCTTCTATCTTGGCCGCGGAGATTTCTTTCCGGAACACTTCGAAGAGCGCGCCACCGCCTATCTCGAAACCATCGGTGACGACGCCGAACTGCGCGCCCGTACCGCACGGATGTTAGACAAGACGAACCTGCTCGCCTGTCTTGAACGGGGCGCGCGCCGTGCGGGACGACTTTCTCTCGCCGAGCGGCTGGGCGCGCCGCCGGCCGAGCCCCCGACGCAAGACCAATGCGAAGAGAGCTCGCAGGCGAGCGGCTGATGGCTGGCAAGGTCGCGGCATCGCAATTCACGGGAGCGTTCGCGAAGCTGAACAGCTCGACGGACATCACTGCCACACGGGCCGACATCATCCGATCTCTGCTGACGGTAGGATATCCGAGTCCCAAGAAGGCCATACGCAAGGTCGGACTTTGGCGTACCCGGATGTTGTCAGCGATGGCGTACGGCTATCTCGACCGCAAGCTGCGGACGACCGAATACTTCCGCAATTTGGAGCAGACGGAGAAGGTGGGCGTATCCTTCCTGTTAGGCCAAGCCTTCACGCACTGGTTCGCGCAGGACCGGATGGGCATCGAATTCCTCGAGCACGTCGCCGGGTTCAAATCGATCACTTGGGGCACGTCTTCCGCGACGGTGTCTCCGAAAACCGGTGCTTCAACTCCGTCTCCGAAAAGCCGACCGGACTTCATCGGCATGAAGAAGGCCGAGAAGCACGTATTCGAGAGCAAAGGCCGCATCCGCAGGCCCGCGCAGAGCGCCATCGCGAAGGCCCTTGGACAAGTCTCGGCGCTCCGCTCGATCAATGGCACTCAGCCCGCGACCCGCTGCGCGACGTTCTTCATGCTTAAGGCCTCCGGCGCCGAGGGGCGGGTCGTCGATCCTGAAGGAGACGCTGCCGGCGTCGAGCTCAAGTTCGACGAATGGGAGATGATCACCACGGCCTACGCGTTCTTTCTCGACGGCGAGAATTCCGACCTGCTGGACCCTGCGGGCGAAGGCTTCGTTGGAAGAGAGATCGACAACGGCGTGTTATTCGCGATCGATAAGAAGGTGCTAAGCGCGGCCGCTGGACAGGAGCCCGCATCGCCGTCAGAGCGCCAACAGAGGCTGGACGAGGTCTTCGGAATTCTCACTCATCGCGCGAGTTATTATCGGGAACGTCGCACCGAGGAGGTGTCCCCGGGACCTGACGGAATACTGCTCATCGATCGACGTCCGGGCGGAATCCGGCCGCGCCACAAAAAAGTTTGAGGCTGCAGCTAGGCGGTTTCGCTCCAGTTGTGACCTACGGCGCGGCGGCCTCCTCGGTCCGCCTCTGGCCGCGGCGGCGCCGATCGACGGCCTTCGCCGGCGCCTCGATTTTGTACCACGGATACTTCTGGATCTCCGCCAGCATCACGTCCACAGGGACCTCGCCGTAGTCCTCGCCGTCGGTCCGGGGAGCGTGGCCCTGGATCGCGTCGAGGACCTGCCAAAGCATCTTCGCCCGCCGTCCTTCCGTCTTGAACCGATGCCGCCATCCGTGGTTCGGGGCGACTTTCGGATTCCTGATCTCAAGGACGTTGCGCACCCAGTGGGCGAGCTTGTTGCCGACGCTGGTGTAGGTCGGATTTTTCCGATCCTTCTTCCGCTGCCGTTCGACCGCGAAAAACAGCGGCGTGTCTCCCTTCTTCCGGTGCGCCCACTGCACGAACTCCATCTGCAGCAGGTGCGGATGCAGCGGTACGGTGCGCTCTCCGGCCGTCTTCACCGTTCCCGCCTCGGGTCTGATGTGAATACACGCGATCCCGTCTTTTTCGACCACGTCGCAGGCTCTCAATTGGGTGATCTCGTTTACGCGCGCGCCGGTGTACGCGCAGAGCCAGGGGACCCACTTGCGGGCGGCGGCATTCTCCTCTGTCATCCGCTCGTTCTGGGGACCGAGGGCGGCAGCGAGGATGGTGTGGGCCTCGCGATGGTCGAAGCCTATTTTCTTAGTTTTCTTCTTTTCGGAAATAGTGACGACGACTTCGGCGGCGGGATCGGTCGCCAGCTTCTTCTCGTTCTTGGCCCACCGGAAGAAGGCTCGCGCCGCGGCGATGTAGCCGAACTTGACGTTGCGCCGCGACGCCTTCGACGCCAGCAGCGCGTCGCGCCAATCGAGCAGATGCTGTTCGGTCACGCTGCTCATATCGTCGGTGCCGATCCGCTTAATCAATTGGCGGAAGTACGGCTCCCACTTCTTGCGGGTCGACGCCGCCAGCTCCTTCGCCTCAGCGAACTCGGCCCACAGCACGTCGAACTTCTTCGCGGGATTCGGCGGCTTGAACTCCGGGAAGCGTTCGGCGACTACCTTGTTGGGCGTGTAGTCCTTCTTCGCGTTCTGCAACAACTCCTGCCCGGCGAGCTCCTTGGCCTCGACGTAGGAGCGGATGAAGGAATGGAGCCTGTCGCCGACGAGATGGATTCCCTTGCGCTGCAGGAACGCCCGCACTTCTTGTCCGAACATCACGTGCAGATGCGGATCGAGCGGACCGATCGGGGGCCGTTTGCGCTTCGCATGCTCCCTCAGCGACCGTTCGATTTCGGCCGGAGGACCGGGCTCGTCGCGGCGGGCCGCGACCGTTTCCTTGTAGAATTCGCCGGCGAGCGCGGTGATCTGCATGTGCGTGAGCTGGGTCGGCTCCGCGCCCGCCAGGTTCGCGCGCCACTCCCGCTCGAGCTTCAGGTTCTCCTCCTGACAGAGGATCTTGGCCTCTTCCAGGTCGGTGGTGCCGAGACTGAACTTGATCTCGGCGGGCATCCCGAACTTGCGATACTTCGCCGGAACGCGACGTCTGAACCAATAGACCTTCGAACGAGGATTCTTCCAAGGACCGATCACGACGAGTCTCACGGTGACCACTCCTGTGTACCACCGGGACTTTTCGGAAAGCCTTATTTTGTAGGTAAATGCGGAGTTTCAGGCGCTTAGCGGGGCCGATGGCGGAGAGAGTGGGATTCGAACCCACGGTACGGTTTCCCGCACACACGCTTTCCAAGCGTGCGCCTTAAGCCACTCGGCCATCTCTCCGGAGCGCCCTCTCTTGAAGGGGCGCCGACGATTTTGCAAGGGATCGCGGAGATATCGGGCGATTTTTCCGCAACTTACTGTATTTGCAGCACAATATCCGGCTCCGCGGGCACCCGAAGCGGCCGCGGGGCTGAACCGCGGGCGGCCCTGGCGCGACGATTCACGGCAAGCCGCCACACACGACCGGGGACGCCATGACCATCCGCAAGACCATCGCCGCCTTGAGCCTGATTTCGACCCTCGGCTCCGCCCTTGCCGCGCCGGCCCTGGCACAGGTCTGCACCCGGCAGGGGGTCGACGTCAGCTGCGACGACGGCCGGCGCGGGGTGCTTTCAGGCGATACCATCCTCTGGCCGGACGGAACCCGCTCCAGCTCGGCGCCGCATCAGAGCGTGATCATCGGCAACAAGAGCTCGGTGCGTGTCGGGACCGGCGTGTTTGTCGGTCAGGGCAAGGGCGTGGTGCCGCTGGACGATCCGAACGCGCCGAACAAGCGGCAATGCGCGATCCTGGACGGCGTGTCGTATTGCTATTGAGGGGCGCTCTTGCCTTCTCCCCCTTGCGGGAGAAGGTGGCGCGAAGCGCCGGATGAGGGGTTGCATCCACGAATCTTGCTGCGAGACGTTCACGCGTGGAGAGACACCCCTCACCCGTCTCGCCGCTGTCGCCATAGCCGATGCAAAGCATCGGCGTTCTTAAGAACGGCGGCCAGAGGCCCCCTATGCCACCCTCTCCCACAACAAGGGGAGAGGGTGAGATCGAGCCAAGCTGAGATTAGATCAACCGCACGCCTGAGATCGCCGACTTCAACCAGCGCAGCGCCTGCGGCGGCTGGGCCGCGAGCGGCGCCACGGCGGCCTTCTCGGTGCGGCACTTCTCGAGCTCGGCGACGAAATCGGCGGACCATTGCTGGATGGTGTGGCCGCGCAGCTTCTTCATCATCGCATCCCAGCGCATCTTGCGCTCGGTGAGCGGCATGGATGCCGCGACCGCGACCGCGCGGGCCATGCCGTCGATATCGTGCGGATTGACCAGCAGCGCAGCGTCGAGCTCGTTGGCGGCGCCGGCGAACTTCGACAGCACCAGCACGCCGGGATCGGCGGGATTTTGCGCGGCGACGTATTCCTTGGCGACGAGGTTCATGCCGTCGTGCAGCGGCGTCACCACGCCGACCTGCGCGGTGCGGTAGAGACCGGCGAGCACGGCCTGGCTGAAGCCTTTGTTCAAATAGCGGATCGGCGTCCAGTCGACCTCGCCGTGGCGGCCGTTGACGTCGGTGACGAGGCGCGCGACCTCGTTCTGGAGATTGCCATAGGCCTCGATGCCGCCGCGCGAGGGATTGGCGATCTGGAGCAGCGAGATGCTGCGCGCAAATTGCGGCTGCTCGGTCCAGAGCCGGTCGAATGCGCTGATGCGGTTGACGAGACCCTTGGAATAGTCGAGCCGGTCGACGCCGATCGCGAGGCGCTCGCCGTTGAGGCTGCGGCGCAGGCGCGACACATCCGGATGCGCGGCCGACTTCGCGGCATAGGCGGCGAACTTCTCCGCATCGATGCCGATCGGGAAAACTTCACAGCGCGTGCGCCCATGCTGCGAGACCACGACCCCGTCCTCGATGGTGAGGCCGAGCTCGGCGCCGACATAGCCGAGGAAGTTCTGCCGATCTTCCTCGGTCTGGAAGCCGAGCAGATCATAGGCCAGCATCGCGGTGATCAGCTCGCGATGGTTGGGTACGCCCTGCATCACAGCAGTGACGGGCCACGGCGTATGCAGGAAGAAGCCGATGGGATCATCGACGCCGAGCTCGCGCAGCTCGGCACCAAGCGCGAGGAAATGATAGTCCTGAACCCAGAACGCAGTCCGGGCTTTGCGGAAACGCATCAAGGCGCGCGCCATGAAGGCGTTGACCTCGCGATAGCTGACATAGTCCTCGCGCGAGACGCGGATCAGGTCGCTGCGCGAATGCAGCGCCGGCCACAGCGCCGAATTGGCAAAGCCTTCGTAGTATCCGCCGTAATGGGCCGCCGGCAGATCCAACGTCGCAATCGCGCCTGTCCCGAGCGCCTCGATCTCGGCGAACGGCTCCTTCTGGTGGCCATCACGCACCCGGCCGGAGGAACCGACCCAGATCGCACCAGAATGTTCCACAACGGGAAGCAATGCCGCCGCAAGGCCGCCCGTCATGGGCTCGTTGGGTTTGCCGCGGGCGACGCGATTTGAAACGACGATCAAGTTCACAGGTCGTCCCCTCCTGTTCATTCCGCCCCATTTAACTGCCGTTCATCAATATGGTTCCTGATCATCGTTTCAACCAATTGAAACCAAAATCGGGCGTGCGCGTTGGAACTGGTTTCGCTCGTGGAACCCAGTCATTTCGCTGCAAAGACAGCGTTTCCGGTCCTGTTGCGCAGCACGCATCGCAGCGCGCAATGGCGCTGCGATGCAAGCCTTTGTGTCTGCGAGATGACGCTGCCTTGGTTTCACCTGGGATCGAGCAGGTGCGCAAGGAACGCACGCACATCCGCCGGCGCATCGAAGTGGCCATTCACGCCCATGGCGCGGCGGCCGACCGAGAACGCCAGCCCGTCCATGTCGGGCATGATCGCGAACACGGTCTCATCGGTGACGTCGTCACCGATGAACAGCGGACGACGTCCTTTGAACGGCGCGCGCTTCATCAACTCGCGCACGCCGCTCGCCTTGGTGAATCCGGAATGCTTGATCTCGCAGACGAACTTGCCCGGCAGCACCTCGATCGGCGCATTGGGCAGATCGGCGCGGATCAGTGAGACGGATTCGTAGATCGCCTTCTCCGCATGCGGCGCCAGGCGGTAATGCAGCGCGAGCGAATAGCCCTTGTCCTCGAGCAGGATTCCAGGGCTGAGCTTGGCGATGGCGGCGAGGCGCCGCTTCAGCTCCTTGTCGAGCGGCGGCGCGTGCAGGGCATCCGCTTCACTGTCCACGGCCAGCCGCATCTCCGCGCCATGACCGGCGACGGCGCGGAACACGTCGGGCGCGAAGATCAGGTCGATGTCGTTGAGCGAGCGGCCGCTGACCAGCGCCAGCGCCCCCGAGGTGCGCTCGGTCAAAGCTTTCAGCGTTTCCGACAGGCCCGGCGGCACCCACACCTCGCGCGGCGTCGGCATCAGCTCAAGCAGCGTGCCATCGATGTCGAGCAGAATGGCGATTTCATCGAGATGCGGCACCAACGCATGCGGCACCGGCACCGTTTCCGGCGTCTCGTCGTCATCAGGTATGGTGAGCTTCTGGTCCAACGCCATTTCCGCAAGTTCCGATTTCATCAGTCTACTCCATAAAGGCGAGCGGCCGCGCGATGTGTTCGAGCGATTTGCGCTCGGCGGCGACGGCATAGCGCCACGCCACGATCGCAGCCGCGATCATCAGGACGGCCCCCAACAGATAGCCGGCGAATACGCTGGTGCGCGATCCCGTGTCGATCAGCGCGCCGAACAACGCCGGCCCGATCACGCCGCCGATGCCGGTGCCGACCGCATAGAACACCGCGATCGCCAGCGCGCGAACCTCGAGGGGAAAGGTCTCGCTGACGGTGAGATAGGCCGCGCTCGCGGCGGGCGAGGCGAAGAAGAAGATCACCATCCAGGCGATGGTCTGCCCCTGCGCGCTCAGGACACCGATCGAGAACAGATAGCCTGATAGCGCCAGCAACAGGCCCGATGCGCCATAGGTGAACGTGATCATGGTGCGGCGTCCCAGCGTATCGAACAGGCGGCCGAGCAGCAGCGGCCCGAGGAAATTGCCGGCCGCGAACGGCAGCAAGTACCAGCCGACGTGGTCGGCCTTGATGCCGTAGAAATCGGTCAGCACCAGCGCGAAGGTGAAGAAGATGGCGTTGTAGAAGAATGCCTGCGCGCTCATCAGAACGAGGCCGACCAATGCGCGCCGGCGATAGACCGAAAACAAGGTGTGGACCACCTCGGGGATCGGCGTGTGATCGCGCATCTTCAGGCGGATCTTGGTGAAGCGTCCGTCGCTCGTATCCTGGTCGTGCCCGATCACCGACCGCTCGATCCCGTCGACGATGGCATGGGCCTCGTCGGGACGACCATGAATCATCAGCCAGCGCGGACTTTCCGGAATCCACATCCGCATCAAGAGAACGACGAGGCCGAGGGCGGCGCCGATCAGATAGGCCAGGCGCCAGCCGAGATCGGGAGCGAATACTGCGGGATCGAGCAGCACGATGGCCGCCACTGCGCCCATCGCAGCCCCGATCCAGAAGCTGCCGTTGATCACGAGATCGGTCCAGCCGCGATAGCGTGCGGGCACCAACTCCTGGATCGTCGAGTTGATCGCTGTGTACTCGCCGCCGATGCCGGCGCCGGTGAGAAAGCGGAACAGCGCGTAGCTCGCGACATCCCATGACAGCGCGGTTGCGGCCGTTGCCGAGAGGTAGAGCGCCAGCGTGATGAAGAACAGCTTCTTGCGGCCGATACGGTCGGTCAGCCAGCCGAAGCCGAGCGCACCGAGCACGGCGCCCGCGAGGTAGGCGGAGTTGGCGATGCCGAGATCGAGATTGGAGAACTGCATCGATGGGCTTTGCTTCAGCGCACCGGAGAGCGCACCCGCAAGCGTCACCTCGAGGCCGTCGAGAATCCAGGTGATGCCCAGCGCGAGCACGACGCGGGTGTGAAAACCGCTCCACGGCAGCGCATCGAGCCGCGAGGGAATGCTGGTCTCGACGATGCGGTCGGTCACGGCCGCCGCCGAGACTACGGGTGCATAGTTCAGCGCTGGGCTCTGCTGCAGTTCCATCGGATTGTTGCGTCTGATCAATGGAAGCGGCCCCGGCTCACATGACGTGGACGGGGTCGATCCGATCATCGGGGTGCGGCATTCTGCCTGCCACCTGCGACAACGTTTGCGAGGGGGCCGGGTTCCCGCGGGAACGCCAGCGAGCACCGCTCGTTTCCGCTGGACCCGCAAGGAGTTGGCGCATGGCTCAGGTCAGAAAGACGACACATTCTCGAAACAGCAGCCCGCGCAATGCGGCACAGAAGGCAAACACCCGGCGGAGCGGGACCGCGCACAAGAGCACCAAACGCGCCACAAGGCGCTGGTCGCAGCGCGTGACGGAGGAGAGTGATGCGCTCGATCTCAAGCAAGGGGTGTTCAAGCTGACGAGCGCGAAGAGGATTGCGGCCTCGCTGAAGCGCTCGGCCGAGCACAGCTCCCGACGCAAGGCCGGCGCCTATCGCTCCGCGCTGTCGATGCTGACCTTCTACATCAACCGTGCCGGCAAGACGCTGCCCAAGACGCAGCGCACGCGACTGGAGCGCGCGAAGGTGGAGCTGAAGCGGGCGTTCGGAAGGGAATGAGACTTGTAGGGTGGGTCAGGCGAAGCCGTAACCCACCGTTCCACTACCGGCCGTGACATCAACGTGGTGGATTACGCTTCGCTAATCCACCCTACGCGTTCTTTCCGCGGTCTCTACGCTGCCCGGATATTACCCATGAAGCGGTCGAGCTCGGCGCGAAGGCGGGTGCTTTCGCTCGACAGCGTCTTGGCCGAGTTCAGCACCTCTTCCGAGGCCGAGCCGGTCTCGGCGGCGCCGCGGTTGACCTCGCCGATATCGGTGGCCGCGGTCTGGGTACCCTGGGCGACGGTCTGAACGCTGCGGGCGATCTCCTGGGTGGCGGCGCCCTGCTGCTCCACCGCGCTCGCGATCGAGGTCGAGATCGAGGAGATCTGGCCGATCGTCGCGCCGATCTCCTTGATCGCGGCGACCGATTCGGCGGTGGCGCCCTGCATGCCCGTGATGTGCGAGGAGATCTCGTCGGTCGCCTTCGCGGTCTGGCTTGCCAGCGATTTCACCTCGCTCGCAACCACGGCGAAGCCGCGGCCGGCTTCACCGGCGCGGGCGGCCTCGATGGTGGCGTTGAGCGCGAGCAGATTGGTCTGCTCGGCGATGGCGGTGATCAGCTTGACCACCTCGCCGATCTGCTGGGCGGCATGCGAGAGCTTGCCGATGCGGCCGTCGGTCTCCTTGGCCTGCATCACGGCAGCCTCTGCGATGCGGCTGGAATCGCGCACCTGGCGGCCGATCTCCTCGACCGAAGCCGAGAGCTCTTCGGTCGCGGTCGCGACCGACTGCATGTTGGAGGAGGCCTGCTCGGAGACGCCGGCGACCTGGCTCGACAGGCTCTGCGTGGTCTCGGCGGTGCGGGTCAGCGTCGAAGCGGCCGATTCCAGCTGCACGGCCGAGGCCGAGACGTTGGAGACGATGGCGCCGACCGCGCTCTCGAAATCGTCGGCAAAGCGGATCAGCTCGGCGCGGCGGCTTGCGGCCTGCTCGCGGTTCTGCACTTCGCTGGCGGCGGCGTCGCGCTCGGCCTTTGCAACGGCCTGGATCTTGAACTCCTCGACCGCGCTGGCCATCTCGCCGATCTCGTCCTTGCGGCCAAGACCCGGCAGCACGACGTCGAAATTGCCCGAGGCGAGCTCCCGCATCGCCTTGCACATCGCGATCATCGGCCGCGAGATGCCGTTGCCGAGCCACAAGGCCAGCACGATGCCGATGGCCAGCCCGCCGAGCGCCATCATCAGCATCAGCTGCTGGGTCTCTACGATCGTCGCATTGGCGCTCGCCTCGATGCGTTGCTGGTCCGCGGTGAGATCCGAACGCAGCTCGGCCGAGAGCTTGAGGATGGTCGCCGCCGTCTTGGTCATCTCGCCGTTCAGCTTGACGATGACCTTCACGTTCTCGGTCAGCTTTGCGAACGAGGTGCGGTACTGCTTCAAGAGATCGCCGATCTCCTTGACGCGATCGGTGATCTTCTGGTCGTTCGCGTAGACGGAGACCAGCAGCGTCTCGAGGAACTTGATGCGGGCGATCACGCCGTCGGCGGTCTTCGGCTCCGGCTTGGCGACGAAAGCGCTGACCGAGGTCGAGACCGCCAGATATTGCGAGGTGATGTCCTTGGCCGTGGTCTGCACCGAGGAGAGACCCGCCAGCGCCGCGGTGTCGGCGAGATCGTCGAATTTGAAGCGGATCTTGTTGCCGACACTGTTGAGCTCGTCGGCCGCGATCTTGTTGTTCTCGCGCGTCAGCGTGATGATCTCGCTGAAGACTTTCGTAAAGCTCTGGAACTCGGCCTCGAGCTTGCCGACCTGCTCGCGGCGAGCCGCGCCCGTGGTGGCGGCCATCGACTTGGCGATCGCGCTCTTCAGATTTCCTTCAGCGGCCTTGGCTGCGGTCTCGTCATCGGCCGCGCCGGTCAGGGTATAGGCCCGTGCCAGCCCCTGATAGGCGATCAGCTCGCGATCGACCGTCCGCGCCAGATCGGCTTCCGCTACGCTGGTGCGGTAGGAGGCCACAGCGCCTGCGATCCGCTCGAAGCCGAAATAGGCGAACGCCATGCTGACGGCGAGGATGGCGAGCACCGCCACGAAGCCGAGGATGATTTTTGCGCGAAAACGCAGCGTTGGTAGCTTCGATTGGCGCGACTTCGATTGGCTCGATTTGGACGTGACCGACATTCCCCCACCCCATTCCATTCGCGGAAAACCAGGCGCAGCCGGGAAGCAGCCCGCTTCCGACTCGTGTGCACGGTAACCGGCAAAGGATAAGCTGCGGTAAACTTGTGGCGCCGCAACTGGCGGTTAGGTGACGTAGGGATTTGTTAAGGTGCGCTTTACTACGCCGCCCTGATGTTCGCCATGAAGCGGTCGAGCTCGGCGCGAAGGCGGGTGCTTTCGCTCGACAGCGTCTTGGCCGAGTTCAGCACCTCTTCCGAGGCCGAGCCGGTCTCGGCGGCGCCGCGGTTGACCTCGCCGATATCGGTGGCCGCGGTCTGGGTGCCCTGCGCGACGGTCTGGACGCTGCGGGCGATCTCCTGGGTCGCGGCGCCCTGCTGCTCCACCGCGCTCGCGATCGAGGTCGAGATCGACGAGATCTGGCCGATCGTCGCGCCGATCTCCTTGATCGCGGCAACCGATTCGGCGGTGGCGCCCTGCATGCCCGTGATGTGCGAGGAGATCTCGTCGGTCGCCTTCGCGGTCTGGCTTGCCAGCGATTTCACCTCGCTCGCAACCACCGCGAAGCCGCGGCCGGCTTCACCGGCGCGGGCGGCCTCGATGGTGGCGTTGAGCGCGAGCAGATTGGTCTGCTCGGCGATGGCGGTGATCAGCTTGACCACCTCGCCGATCTGCTGGGCGGCATGCGAGAGCTTGCCGATGCGGCCGTCGGTCTCCTTGGCCTGCATCACGGCAGCCTCTGCGATGCGGCTGGAATCGCGCACCTGGCGGCCGATCTCCTCGACCGAAGCCGAGAGCTCTTCGGTCGCGGTCGCGACCGACTGCATGTTGGAGGAGGCCTGCTCGGAGACGCCGGCGACCTGGCTCGACAGGCTCTGCGTGGTCTCGGCGGTGCGGGTCAGCGTCGAAGCGGCCGATTCCAGCTGCACGGCCGAGGCCGAGACGTTGGAGACGATGGCGCCGACCGCGCTCTCGAAATCGTCGGCAAAGCGGATCAGCTCGGCGCGGCGGCTTGCGGCCTGCTCGCGGTTCTGCACTTCGCTGGCGGCGGCGTCGCGCTCGGCCTTTGCAACGGCCTGGATCTTGAACTCCTCGACCGCGCTGGCCATCTCGCCGATCTCGTCCTTGCGGCCAAGACCCGGCAGCACGACGTCGAAATTGCCCGAGGCGAGCTCCCGCATCGCCTTGCACATCGCAATCATCGGCCGCGAGATGCCGGTGCCGAGCAGGAAGGCGAGGACCGCGCCTAACAGCGTGCCGCCGACGGCCAGCATCAGCACCAGCTGCTCGGTCTGCCCGATGGCCGCCGCCGACTCCGAATCCAGCCGCTGCTGCTCGGCGACGAGGTCCGCCTTCATGGCGGTGGCGCCTTGCTGGATCGCGCCGGCCGAGCCGCTCATCTCCGTGACGAGGCCATCGACCAGCTTGGCGTTGGCGATCAACTTCTCCAGCGCCTCGCGATAGGCGCCGAGGATGGACTTGGCCTCCTTGAGGCCAGCGACAATCTTGTCGTCCATGGAATAGACCGCACCCAGCGAGTTCTCGACGAATTTCAGCCGCGCGAGGGCGCTGTTCGCGATCGCCTGATCGGACGTCAGCACGAACTGGGTGGCTGCAGCGCTTGCGGTCTGGAATTGGGCGTTGACCTGCTTGGTGCCAAACTCGATCGCCTGCGCTTCGGCGTCGGAGGCGTTGTTGCCGATGTCGTCGAGCTTGTACTTCAGAAGATTGGCTTGGCGCTGGAGCTGGTTCTGCACCAGCAGCGCGCTGTCGCGCTTGGCCTGGAGCACCTTAGCGAAGGTTGCGGAGAAGTTGGAAAACTCCTTGGCGAGCTTGCCGAGGCTTTCCTGCCGCGCCGGCTTGGTGGCGGCCTTGACGGCCTGGTCGATGGCGTTCTTCAGGCTGGCCTCGGCATCGAGCGCCGCCTTGGCGTCGTCTTCCTTACCGGTGACGACGAAATATTTGGCGGCCGAACGATAGGCGAGCAGCTCACGGTCGATATTGCGGGCGAGATCGGCCTCCGACACGCTGCTGCGGTAGGATCCGACCCCGGCGGCGACCCGCTCGAAGCCGAAATAGGAAAACGCCATGCTGCCGGCGGAGATCACCAGCACGGCGGCGAAGCCGAGTATGATCTTTGCGCGGAACTTGAGGGTCGGAAATTGTGCACGCTTCGACGGCGACGCGGTACGCCCGGACATTCCCAACCCCCAGCTCATGTGATTCTGCGGCCCGGAAGCAGCCCTTTCCGAACGTTGCGGAAAATTAGGGCAGAATCCTCAAGGGGTGGTAAATCCGACCGGGCTTGCGGGGAGCGGCTGCCGTGTTGCGGCTCACCGGAAAACGCCCTACTCTCGATAATTATCAGGCACTTGGCATCAGACCGAGCCTTAAGGGAGAAACGGAGTGGGGCAAACCGATTTTCGGTTTGGCGGTGCGTCTGGCGTTGCCGTGGCCAAGTCGAAGGCCGCGAGCGTCGATGACGCCGTGGCCGAGCTGGCGGCCCAGCTCCCGTCCGACGGGCTGGCGCTGATCCTGGTGTTCGTCTCCCCCAGCTACGACCCCGATCGCTTCATCGCGGAGATCAGCCGCCAATTCGACGACACAGAGGTCTGCGGCTGTACCACCGCGGGCGAGCTTGCTCCTGACGGCTGGGACGAGAACAGCGTCGTGGCGCTGGCGTTCAGCCGCGCGGACTTTTCCGCGGTGGTGCGGCCGATCTTCAATCTCGACAGCTTCCGCGTCGAGGACGGCCGCAGGATCGGCGGCGAGCTCCGGCACGAGCTGTTGCGGGCCACGCCGCAGGTCGAGCGCGGCAGTCCCTTCGGCCTGGTCCTGATCGACGGCCTGTGCCGCCGCGAAGAAGCGGTGATGTCCGCGATCTATGCATCGCTGGACGATATTCCGGTCGTCGGCGGGTCGGCAGGCGACGGGCTGCGCTTCGAGAAGACATTCGTGTTCTTCGACGGCAAGGCACACAGCAATGCCGCCCTCTTGATCCTGCTGAACACCTCGTTGCCGTTCCGCGTCTTCAAGTGCGACAATTTCGAGCCGCAGGCGCAGAAGATGGTGGTGACCGAGGCCGACATCGAAAACCGCATGGTCCGGGAGCTGAACGCAGAGCCTGCCGCGCAAGAATATTCGCGCGTGGTCGGCATCATGGATGCCAAGCTCGATCCGTTCTCCTTCGCCTCGCATCCGGTCCTCGTGCGCGTCGGCGGCGCCTATTACGCACGCTCGATCCAGCGGGTCGAGCCGGACGGCTCCTTGCATTTCTTCTGCGCCATCGACGAGGGCATGGTGCTGACCGCCGCGACCTCGCGAAGCCTGGTCGGCGCGGCCCGCGAGACGTTCGCCGACATCCGCGACCAGATCGGAGACGTCTCGCTCTATATCGGCTTCGAATGCCTGCTCCGCCGGCTCGATGCCGAGCAGCATCAGCTCGCCCGCGACATGTCAGAACTGTACCGGCAGAACCGTGTGGTCGGCTTTCACACTTACGGCGAGCAGTTCGGCTCCATGCATGTGAACCAGACCTTCACGGGAGTTGCGATCGGAAGGCGCCCGTCGTGACGGACATGTGGCAGGGCCCCGATGCGGTCGACCAGCTCAGGCGCGAGGCCGCCAAGCTGAGGAAGATCAATGCCGCGCTGATGTCGCGCGTCGAGCGCTCGATGGACCAGCAGCTCAACGCCTTTTCATTGTTCGAAACCGCCATCGCGCTCGACCACAAGGTTCGCGACCGGACGCACCAATTGCGCGAGGCGCTGCATTCGGTCGAGCGTGCCAATGAGGGACTCTACCGCGCCAAGCAGCAGGCAGAGGCGGCAAGCTCGCTGAAATCCTCCGTGCTGATCTCGGTCACCCACGATCTGTTGCAGCCGCTCAACGCGGCGCGCCTGACCCTGTCCGCACTGACGGAGATGATGGAGTCGCAGGAAGCGGGCGTGCTGATCGACCAGGCGAGCCGCTCGCTGGTGATGCTGGAGGACCTGCTGCGCTCGCTGCTGGAGATCGCCAAGCTCGATTCCGGCGCGCTCAAGCCCGACGTGCGCGCGATCGCGCTGGCCCCCCTGTTCGAGCAGCTCCGCAACGAGTTCGAGCCGATCGCCGCGCGGCAAGGCCTGTCCTTGCGCATCCGCCCCTCTCAGCTCGCGGTGATGTCGGATGCGATGATGCTGCGGCGGATCCTGCAGAACCTGCTCGCCAATGCCATTCGCTATACCCGCAGCGGCGGCGTCGTGATCGGATGCCGGCCGCGCAGCGGGCAGATCTGCGTCCAGGTCTCCGACACCGGACCCGGGATCGCGCAGGCGCAGCAGGAGGCGATCTTCCGCGAATTCCAGCGCGGCGATGCCAATGCGGCCGACCAGGCCGGCTTCGGGCTCGGCCTCTCCATCGTCCGCCGCTTCGCCAGCGAGCTCGGGCACGAGGTGCGGCTGTCGTCACAGCTCGGCAAGGGATCGACCTTCACCCTGGAGCTGGAGCAGGCCGACCTCGCCGAGGTCGCCGACGAGGTACAGGAGGTCGAGCCCGCCGCGCGGCACTACGATTACAGCGGGCTCGAAGGCGCCAAGATCCTGCTGATCGAGAACGATCCGAACGGCTCGGAGGCGATGGCCGCGCTGCTGGAGGGATGGGGCTGCGACGTCGCGACCACGCGATCGGGTGCGGACGCGCTCGTGCGCCTCAGCGAGCTCGGCGGCGCGCCCGATGTCGTGATCGCCGACCTCCATCTCGACCACGGCGAAAGCGGCCTTTCGGCCATCACCGACGTGCGGGAGCATTTGAAGCTCGACACGCCCGCCATGATCATCACCGCCGACTATTCCGAGCAGGCGGCGAAGCAGGCGAGCCTGCAGGGCCTCGAAGTGCTGAAGAAGCCGATCAGGCCGGCCGAGATGCGGGCGCTGCTGTCATTCCTGCTGAGCTGAAGCGCGGATGATCTTCGCCTCGTCTTCCTTGCGGCGGGGCTATCGGACGTAGCCAAGACAAAAAAGTCGAAAACAACCCCATGCAAAGTAGACAGGGGCCTGTCACTCCTCCTCCATCGCCTTGATTAGATTGTCGCGGAGCTTGACGACGCTTTTCTGCAGCAGCGCGAACTCATCGGGCTTTAGTCCGCTCGACTTCACGAGATTCATGTGCATGCCTTTCTCGCGGAGGCGTCGGCCGGCGTCGGTGAGACTGACGCGCACCTGCCGCTCGTCGGCGGGATCGCGCTGGCGGCGCAAATAGCCCGCCGCCTCGAGCTTTTTGAGGATCGGCGTCAGGGTGTTGGATTCCAGGAACATCTTGTCGCCGAGTTCGCTGACGGTTTGGTCGTCCTGCTCCCACAGCGCCACGATCGCGATCCACTGGGGGTAGGTTAGGCCGAGCTCATCGAGGCCCCGCTTGTAGGCTCGTCCGTAGGCGAGGTTGGCCGAATAGATCGCGAAGCACAGGAAATCGTCGAGGCGCCGGTCCCCCTCGGCCGGTTTCGGCTGATTGGTCGTTGAATCATCTCTGGAATCGTCTCTGAATTCGGCTCTGGGACCGTTCTTCAGGCTCATGGGGTGCCCTTTTCAACACGGACATGTGAAACTCCGCGTGCATATATATCGTGTCCGATTAAATCGGAAGGTTGACATTGAGGCTCCAAGGTACTTTATATCGCGCACACGATTATATCGTAACCGCTATAATCAGGAGAGAAGCAATGCCTGCCCCCGATGCAAATGAGACCACCCAAGCGCCAACGATCGACATGAAGCTCGAAGTCGTCGTCATCCCTGTTTCGGACATCGATCGCGCCAAGAAGTTCTATGCGAACCTCGGATGGCGGCTCGATGCCGATTTCGCCGGGCCTGACGACTACCGCGTCATCCAGTTCACACCTCCCGGCTCCCCCTCCTCGGTCATTTTCGGCAAGAACGTGACCGCGGCGGCGCCCGGCTCCGCCCAGGGTCTGTACCTGATCGTCTCCGACATTGAAGCCGCGCGAGACGATCTGCGCGGTCGCGGCGTCGAGGTCAGCGAAGTCTTCCACGCTGAAGGCGACGTGCACACCGGACCCGACGAGCCTTATCTGTTCGGGCGCCGTCGGATTGCTGGTCTGGATCCCGCACGCGCCAGCTATCGCTCGTACGTCTCGTTCAACGATCCCGATGGCAACGGCTGGCTGTTCCAGGAGGTCACCACGCGATTGCCGGGACGCGTAGAGGCGGCAGGCACAACATTCACCTCCTCGTCCGAGCTCGCGAGCGCGCTTCGACGTGCGGCTGCGGCACACGGTGAACACGAGAAGCGGAACGGCGGTCAGCACGATGCGAACTGGCCGGACTGGTACGCCGACTACATCGCCCGCGAGCAGGCCGGCCAGCCGCTGCCGGCTTGAGCCGCGGCGCGCCTCGTGCCGATGACTGACGCCAGGCTATCCCGAGGGCGGATCGGCCTGCGAACGCTCCCGCTTCAGGCCGGCGCCTTCGCCGGCCAGGGTCGCGAAATCGATCCGGGACATTTCGACGATGGCCTTGGTGCGGCTCAGCACGTTGAGCTTGCGCAGGATGTCGGAGACGTGGACCTTCACCGTGGTCTCGGAGATGTTCAGCTCGAAGGCGATCTGCTTGTTCTGCAGGCCGCGCTTGAGCATTTCGAGCACGCGCAATTGCTGCGGCGTCAGCTCGTGCAGCCGTTTCAACAGATCCTGCGCCGGGCCGGCGGCGCGTTGCGGCCGGACGAGCCCGCGATAGGCGGCAGGGACACAGACCGCGCCGCGCAGCACCTCGCCGATCGACTGCGCCAGCTCCTGCTTGGAGGACGATTTGAGGATGTAGCCGGAGACGCCGAGCGACAAGGCGCCGGCTATGATCTGCGGATCCTGATGCCCCGACACGATGACGATGGGAATCCTGGGAAAGGCCTTGCGGATGCGGATGATGCCCGAGAGGCCCGTGGTACCCGGCATCGACAGATCGAGCAGGATGAGGTCGAGCTCGGCAGCCGCCGCGGCCTGCTCGAGCGCGCCATCGATCGACGTCGCCTGAAGGATCTCGGCCGCCGGCGCCACCATCTGGAGCGCGCCCTCGAGAGCCTCGCGAAACAACGGATGGTCTTCGACGATCAGAAATCGCATCACGCGTGAGCCATTCCTGGTTGATTGACCGGATGATCGACGGGTTCGACGCCGAAACGAGAATGTCGCAGCCGGACCAGACCGGCTTGATCCAGGTCAAGCGGGACATTGCGCGTCATTGCGGCCGCCCGCGGTCGGCCCGCGCATAAGGCCGGGCCTTGGGATCCGGCAGGTCGACCTTGCCGATCTCGATGATCGCCTTGTTGCGGCTGAACAGGCCGAGCTTGCGCAGAATTTCGGTGATATGCGCCTTCACCGTGGATTCGGCGAGCTGAAGCTCCTGGCCGATCTGCCGGTTCGGATAGCCGCGCCGCAGCAGTTCGAGCACGCGAAGCTGCTGCGGCGTGAGCTCGCGCAGCTTGACCTCGAGCGCCTTGCTGGCCTCGGCCCGGCGCCGCTGCGACATTGCCACGAAATCCTTCGGCACCGACACCGATCCATTGAGCACGCCCTCGATCGATTGCGCCAGTTCGCGCTTCGACAAGGATTTCGGCAGAAAACCGGCAGCGCCCAGCTCCAGCGCCTCGCGGACGACGCGCTGGTCCTCCTCGCTCGACACGATGGCGACGGGCAGGCGCGGATGGGCCTCGCGCAAGCGCAGAAAGCCGGAGAAGCCGGTCGCATCCGGCAGCGAGAGGTCGAGCAGCGCGAGGTCGATGCACTCGCCCTGCTCGGCTGTCAGGATGTGAAGGGCGTCCTCGATCGACATCGCTTCGACAATCCGCGCCTCCGGCAAGGCCAGCCGCACCGCATTACCGAGCGCCTCGCGAAACAGCGGATGATCGTCGATGATCAGGAAGCTGGTCATGGCGCCTTCACAGGACTGCACCGCCGAATGCTGCACCGTACGGGCATCCGCCGCCGTAGCGGAAGAGGCGGACCCATCCGGCATCAATCCGGCACCGGGATGGTGCCGGATGAACGCTACCACATCCTCCCGATCGGGTTCGGTCAAGACCGTTCAATCGTTCGATTCGACCTGGACCGTCAGCAGGAAGGAATAGATGCTGTTGAACTGGTCCTCGGTATAGACCTCCTTCCAGGCCGGCATGCCCTTGTTCGGCCGCCCCTCCTGCACGGTGGTCAAATATTTCTCGCGCATCTCGTCGCCGTAGCGGTGACGCAGCAGCCGCAGATCGATCTTGCGCTCGCTCTGGATCGCATCGGGACCGTGGCAGTGCGCGCAGGTTCCGTTGAAGATCTCCTTGCCCGCGCCGACGGCCTCAAGGCCCGGCGCGACCGCATCGCCCTTGGTCTCGGTCGCCACGACATTGGCGACCTGAGCGACGCCGGCTCCACTTCCCGTACCCGTCGTCACCGGCGCTGGCGTCGGCGCTGCGCCGAAGCGAACCGGCGCGCCTCCCGGCAAACCGTATTTCACGGCGAGCTCGCCGATCTTGCCCTGAAGCTGCGGCAGCACGGCATTGACGCGGTCGCGCAGCTCGGTCGAGGCCTTGGCAAAGCCGATGGCGGCGTCCCATGACAGGCCCTCGCCCTCGGTGAGCTCGATCTGGTAGCGGCCGCCGTAGCTGGTCTTGTTCAGCCAGCCGGCGACCGGGCCCCAGATGAAGGCGACGTCGGCCCGGCCCTGGTCGAGCGCCTGCATGCCCTCCTCAGGCGACAGCACCGTCACTTTCTGGATGTCGTCGCGGCTGGCGAGCAGGTTTTGCGGCGTGCTGGCGAACTGCACGGCGACACGCTTGCCCTTGAGGCCGTCGATGCCGCCGACCGCCGCGCCCTTGGTGGCGACGAGGGCATAGCCCTCTTTGGCGAAGACGTCGGAGAAGATCACGGCCGGGCCCATGAAATCTGCGGACCGCGGCAGCCCGATCATGGCGTCGCATTGCTTGCCGAGCAGCGTGACCCGCACGGTGCGCTTGCCGAAATAGGATTTGTACCAGTCATAGGCGATCGGCCGGCCGAGCGCCTGCGCCAGGGCCTGCCCGATCTCGACATAGAAGCCCGGCTTCGACGAACTGTCGCTGGAGAATGGAAGGTTGGTCGGATCGGCGCAGAGACGGAACGGTTGCGCCTCGTTGGCCTGCAGCGGCGAGGCCGGAACGATCAGCGCCGCGGCGGCACATGCGAGCAGGCCTGCGATGGCGCGATGTCGGCTCGCACCGGTGGCGGAATGATTCGGACGCATCCTCGTCTCCCTTGGCGTTGGCTTTGTTGCGCCGGAGCTCGTTGAGCCGGGCGCAGCGGCACCAGGCATCGGCCGATGCCGCAGCTAAAATCCGGAGAAAGCGCGCGCGTATCCCGTCACCTCGAGGATACGCGCGCGAGTTGTCACTGGACGGAGAACACGAAGAGCGAGCCGCCCTCGGGGGCTGCGGCCGTCATCTTCTTTCCTACCTCGCCCAGGAACGCAGGCAGCGCAGCGGTGCGGCCGACGACGATGGCGACATATTGCTTGCCGTCGACCTGATAGGTCACCGGACCTGCGCCGATGCCGGAGCCGAGATTCTTGCTCCACAGCACCTTGCCGGACTTCGCATCGATGGCACGGAAGTCGCCATGGATGTTGCCGGCAAACACGAGGCCGCCGCCGGTGGTCAGCGTGCCGCCGTTGAAGGGCAGGTCTTCCTTGATCGACCAGACCTTCTTCTGCGCGACCGGATCCCAGGCGACGAGCTCGCCGAGGAAGCCGCCGGGGCCTTCCTTGGTCGGGAATTCGGCGCCGAGATAGAACACGCCGCGCTTGTAAGTGACGTCGCTGACCGACCAGTCCATGCAGACGTTGTTGGACGGGATGTAGACCAGGCCGGTCTGCGGGTTGAACGACATCGGCTGCCAGTTCTTGCCGCCGATCAGGTTCGGGCAGATGTCCTTGGCGGGATGGCCCGGCCCCGGACGCTTGTCGGGATCCTCGACCGCGCGCATCGTGGCGACGTCCCACTTCTTGGCCCAGTTGGAGAACACGTATTTCTCCGCCGACAGCACCTTGCCGGTCTCGCGGTTGGCGACGAAGAAGAAGCCGTTGCGGTCGGCCTTCATCAGCGTCGGAACGGTGCTGCCGCCGATCTTGAGATCCGCGAGCACGGCTTCGTTGACGCCGTCATAGTCCCAGGCGTCGGCCGGCGTGGTCTGGATGTGCCACTTGATCTTGCCGGTGTTGGGATCGAGCGCGAGCGTCGAGGCCGTGTAGAGGTTGGTTAGCTTGCCGAAATTGCCGTCGCCGGTCGAACGCACCGCCGTGTTCCACGGGGCGGGATTGCTGGTGCCCCAATAGACCGTGTCGGTCTTCGGATCGTAGGAGCCGACCAGCCAGGCCGCGCCGCCGCCATGCTGGGCGGAGTCGCCCTTCCAGGAATCGCCGCCGGGCTCGTCCGGCGAAGGAACGGTGTAGGTCTGCCACACCTGCTTGCCGGTGTTGATGTCGAAGGCCAGCAGCGCGCCGCGCACGCCGTATTCGCCGCCGCCGAAACCGGTGATGACCTTGTCGCGCACGACGAGCGGCGGCGAGGTGATGACCGAGCCCTGCTTGTAGTCGACCACCTTCGCCGTCCACAGCGACTTGCCGGTCGCGGCATCGAGCGCGGTCAGCTTGCCGTCGAGGCGGCCGACGAAGATCTTGCCGTCGGCGTAGGAGACGCCGCGGCTGTTCACGTCGCAGCAGGCGTATTGCAGCACGTCCTCGGGAATATCGGGCTCCCAGGTCCATTTGCGCTGCCCCGTCGCCGCATCGAGCGCATAGACGTATTTCGGACCCCACGAGCTCGAAACGTACAGCGTGTTGCCGATGACGATCGGCGAGGATTCGTTCGAACGCAACGACGCCAGCGAGAAGGAGTAAGCGAGCGTCAGCTTCCCGGCGTTCTCGGTGTTGATCTGCTTGAGCGGGCTGAAGCGCGTGTTGCCGTAATCGTGGCCGGCAACGGCCCATTGATTCGAATCGGATTGCGCGTTGAGCACCGAGTCGTTGGCGCGAACGCCCGGTGTAACGGCGGCGAGCATCGCAATCATGGAGATGCCGGCCAAGAAGCCCTTCGTTCCAAAGATCATGTATTCCCTCCGCGATGTTGTTGTGCACGCCTCGTTGGGCGCCTGAGCGCACTGCGCTCGTGATGCGCAGTTCGCCTGCGAGCCATCGTTCGAAATTACAGCATCGCCGTTTCGCGCTTAGTATAGGCGGAAGGTAGTAGTGCAAATCATCGGCGGCTTTCGCCGCTCATCTTGTTGTCGCGCCTTGCGTCCTGCCCTTGTTTTGCAGCTTGAAATGCGCGTTCGAATGAAGGCGGCATCGCGCATCAATCACGATGATGGCGCTACCACGCCGGCGAGATTTTCGAAGAAGCTCGCGGCGAGTTTTCGCGACGTCGAGTCGATCAATCGCGAGCCGAGCTGTGCGAGCTTGCCGCCGATCTGCGCATCGGCCTCGTAGTGCAGGATGGTGACGTCAGGGGCTTCTTCTTCCAGCCTGACCTTCGCGCCGCCCTTGGCAAAGCCGGCGACGCCGCCGGCGCCCTCGCCGACGATGCGATAGCCGTTGGGCGCATCGATATCGGTCAGCGTCACCTTGCCGCTGAACGTCGCCTTCACCGGCCCCACCTTCAGCACCACGGTCGCCGTCATCTCGGTCGGCGATGCCATCTCGAGCGATTGGCAGCCGGGAATGCAGCGCCTGAGAATTTCGGGATCGTTGAGCGCGGCCCAGACCTTTGCCTTCGACGCCGGGATCCGCTGACTGTCGTTCATCTGCATCGCTTCCACCCTTGTTGCCGTTGCCTGTACGGCTCGACTAGGGGGACGGGCGGCTGCGATCTATCGCCAGGAAGTAGTAGTCCTGCTTTCCGGACCTCTCATTCACGCGATGTCATTCCGGGGCGCGCCTGTTGGCGCGAACCCGGAATCCACTTCCCCGCGGACTCTGCGGCCCGATGGATTCCGGGCTCCCTCGCTCCGCTCGGGCCCCGGAATGACGCAGTGGGTTGTTGGAAGCGCAACACGCGGGGCGTCCTAACCCACGCGGCTCGACGGCGGCACTTCGCTGCATTGCCGTAAGCAAAATCAATGGCTTAAGTCGTCTCGTCCTACTACCAAGATCGCGATTACAAAGGCGGGGGCGCATGCTCCTATTCGCGCAACGAGCACGGCATTAAAGGGAGGAACGACGCACGACCGGGCCTAGGTCCAGGGCAAGCGGCGAGATGACCACGGCACGCGCGACCAGCTCACGCGCCTATTGCGGCGGCAGCGAGCACGCCATCGCAGATGCTAGCTGAGACTTTCCGTGTGTCTCCTACAATGTCGCAGCACGTGATGGCGGCGGCACGAGACGTCGTGGCCGAATCGCAGATCGGCGACTGTCATCACGATGACCCTTCCATGACCGCGGTCAGCAAAAACCCAGTTGCAAAGTTTCGTTTGCGCTGTCTCTAATTAGAACCAATCAAAATAACTTTGGGAGGACTTCAAGTGTCTACAGTCAAACTGACGGTCAACGGCAAGGCCGTTGCTGTCGATGTCGAGGACCGCACGCTGCTGGTCCAGCTCCTGCGCGATCACCTCAACCTGACCGGGACCCATGTCGGCTGCGACACCAGCCAGTGCGGCGCCTGCGTCGTGCACATGGACGGCCGCGCGGTGAAATCCTGCACCATGCTGGCGGGGCAGGCCGACGGCGCCAGCGTCACCACGATCGAGGGCATCGCCAAGGGCGACGAACTGCACCCGATGCAGGCCGCCTTCCGCGACAATCATGGCCTGCAGTGCGGCTATTGCACGCCGGGCATGATCATGTCGGCGATCGACATCGTGCACCGCCATGGTGGACAGCTCGACGAGGCGACCGTCCGCACCGAGCTCGAAGGCAATATCTGTCGCTGCACCGGCTATCACAACATCGTCAAGGCGGTGCTGGACGCCGCCGGCCGCATGAAGGTCTCGCAGGCGGCCGAGTAAGCGGCGCGCCTCGAAACAAGAACAACCGTCGCAGCCGTCGATGGACGGCGCGATCAAGGAAATTTCCGGTCGGGAGGACCAGACATGGGTGTTGAAGGCATCGGCGCACGCGTCGTGCGCAAGGAAGACAAGCGTTTCATTACCGGCAAGGGCCGTTACGTCGACGACATCAAATTGACGGGTATGACCCATGCCTATTTCATCCGCAGCCCGCACGCGCACGCCAAGGTCAAGAAGATCGACTCGTCCGCGGCGCTGAAGATGCCGGGCGTGGTCGCGGTGCTCACCGGACAGGAGCTGGTCGACGACAAGGTCGGCAACCTGATCTGCGGATGGGCCATCACCTCCAAGGACGGCAGCCCGATGAAGATGGGCGCATGGCCGGCGATGGCGCCGGAGACGGTGCGCTTCGTCGGACAGGCAATTGCCGTCGTGATCGCCGACAGCAAGAATCTCGCGCGCGACGCGGCGGAAGCCGTCGTGGTCGACTACGAGGAGCTCCCCGCGGTCGCCGACATGCACGCCGCCATCAAGCCCGGCGCGCCGCAGCTTCATCCTGAGGCGCCCGGCAACCAGGTCTATGATTGGGTGATCGGCGACGAGGGCGCGGTGAATGCCGCCTTCTCGAAAGCCGCCAATGTGGTGAAGCTCGACGTCACCAACAACCGCCTCGCGCCGAATGCGATGGAGCCGCGCGCGGCGATCGCCGATTACGACACCGCGGAGGAGCACTTCACCCTCTATACGACGTCGCAGAACCCGCACGTCGCCCGTCTCGTGCTCTCGGCGTTCTACAACATCGCCCCCGAGCACAAGCTGCGCGTGATCGCCCCCGACGTCGGCGGCGGCTTCGGCTCCAAGATCTTCATCTATCCCGAGGAGATGGTGGCGCTGTGGGCCTCGAAGAAAGTCGGCCGTCCCGTCAAGTGGACCGGCGACCGCACCGAAGCCTTCCTCACCGACGCGCATGGCCGCGATCACATCACCCATGCCGAGATGGCCTTCGACGCCAACAACAAGATCATCGGCCTCAAGGTGAAGACCTACGCCAATTTCGGCGCCTACATGTCGCTGTTCTCGTCCTCGGTGCCGACCTATCTCTACGCGACGCTGCTGTCGGGCCAGTACAACATCCCGGCGATCCATGCCGAGGTGATCGGGGTCTACACCAACACCACGCCGGTCGACGCCTATCGCGGCGCGGGCCGGCCCGAGGCGAGCTATCTGATCGAACGGTTGATGGAGACGGCGGCGCGGCAGCTGAACGTCGATCCGGCCCAGTTGCGGCGGACCAACTTCATCACCCAGTTCCCGCACCAGACGCCTGTCATCATGGCCTACGACACCGGTGACTTCAACGCTTCGCTCGATGCGGCGATGAAGGCGATCGATTATGCCGGCTTCCCTGCCCGCAAGGCCAAGGCGAAGGCCGACGGCAAGCTGCGCGGCATCGGCGTGTCCTGCTACATCGAGGCCTGCGGCATCGCCCCGTCGAAGGCGGTCGGCAGCCTGGGCGCCGGCGTCGGCCTTTGGGAATCGGCCGAGGTGCGCGTCAACCCGGTCGGCACCATCGAGATCCTCACCGGCTCGCACAGCCACGGGCAGGGTCACGAGACCACCTTCTGCCAGCTCGTCGCGGAGCGCCTGGGCGTTCCGATCAGCCAGGTCTCGATCGTCCATGGCGACACCGACAAGGTGCAGTTCGGCATGGGCACCTACGGCTCGCGCTCGGCGGCCGTCGGCCTCACCGCGATCCTGAAGGCGATGGAGAAGATGGAATCCAAGGCCAAGAAGATCGCCGCGCATGCGCTGGAGGCGTCGGAGGCCGACATCGTCATCGAGAACGGCGAGTTCAAGGTGACAGGCACCGACAAGGCGATCGCCCTGCCGATGGTCGCGCTCGCGGCCTATACGGCGCACAACCTGCCTGACGGGATGGAGCCGGGCCTGAAGGAGAGCGCCTTCTACGACCCGACCAACTTCACCTTCCCGGCCGGCGCCTATATCTGCGAGCTCGAGGTCGATCCCGGCACCGGCAAGACCTCCTTCGTCAACTTCGTCGCGGCCGACGATTTCGGCCGGCTGATCAACCCGATGATCGTCGAGGGCCAGGTCCATGGCGGCCTCGTGCAGGGCATCGGGCAGGCGTTGCTCGAGCATGCGATCTATGATGCCAACGGCCAGCCGGTCACGGCCTCGTTCATGGATTACGCCATGCCGCGAGCCGACGACGTGCCGTCGTTCAACCTGTCCCACACCACGACGCTGTGCCCGGGCAATCCGCTCGGCATCAAGGGTTGCGGTGAGGCCGGCGCGATCGGCGCATCGGCGGCCGTGATCAACGCGATCACGGATGCGATCGGCAAGAACAACCTGGAAATGCCCGCAACCCCTGACAGGGTGTGGCGCACGATCCACGCGGCTTAAGGGAGGACCGAAGATGTACCAGACCACCTATCATCGCGCCTCCTCGGTCGACGAGGCCGCCAGCCTGTTCGCCAAAGGCAGCGAGTCGAAGTTCCTCGCCGGCGGCCAGACGCTGCTGCCGGTGATGAAGCAGCGCCTCGCAGGTCCCTCCGACGTCATCGACCTCGGCAGGATCAAGGAGCTGCAGGGCGTCGAGCTGTCGGGCGACACTCTGACCATCAAGGCCGCGACGACCTATTACGACATCATGACGAATGCCGATGTGAAGCAGGCGATCCCCGCGATCGCCTATCTCACCTCGGTGCTCGGCGACCCCGCCGTGCGTTATCGCGGCACGATCGGCGGCTCGATCGCCAACAACGATCCGGCTGCGGATTTCCCGGCGGCGCTGCTCGCGCTCGGCGCCACCGTGAAGACCAACAAGCGGTCGATTGCGGCGGATGATTTCTTCCAGGGCCTGTTCACGACGGCGCTCGAAGACGGCGAGATCATCACCGCCGTGTCATTCCCGGTGCCGGCAAAGGCGGGCTACGAGAAGATGCGGCATCCGGCCTCGCGCTTCGCGCTGACCGGCGTGTTCGTGGCGCAAGCCAAGTCGGGCGAGGTTCGGGTCGCCGCCACCGGCGCCTCGCAAACCGGCGTGATGCGGGTGGGCGCGATCGAGGCGGCGCTGAAGGCGAACTGGTCGCCATCGGCGATCGACAGCGTCAGCATCTCGGCGAACGGATTGCTGGCCGACATCCACGGCACGGCGGAATATCGCGCCAATCTGATCAAGGTGATGGCACAACGCGCGGTCGCTGCTGCGCGCTGACAGTTCGGCTAAAGCGCGATGCGATTAGGATGAATCGTCATCGCGCTTTAGGTTATCGTTCCAGCATGATCCTTTCGGAAAACCGCTACGCACTTTTCCGGATCATGCTGTAGCGTCTGCACGCAAATTTTCCGCGGCGCGCACTTCGGTGCGCGCCGTTTTATTTTGGCCGTGCGGCATGAAAACCGCTTGCCTCGCTGGCGTGAAGGCGAGAAAAGTTAATCGGCCGATTAACTCGCTCAACAGAAGAAACGTCAGAGGCGATTGCCGATCGCCGGCATCCGTCCGCGACCCGAGGAAACAACAACGTGCTCGACAAACCCGCCCCCACCTCCTCCGTCCGCGCTTCCGGCCCGCTCTCGGGCTTCCGCATCGTCGAATTCGCCGGCATCGGGCCCGGTCCGTTCGCCTGCATGATGCTGGCCGACATGGGCGCCGACGTCGTCACGCTCGACCGCGTCGGCGCGAAGAAGAGCATGAAGTCGGTGGCCGGGCGCGGCCGCAAGGTGATCGAGCTCGACCTCAAGGACAAGGCGGCGATCGCGCAAGTATTGGACCTGCTCGCGAGCGCGGACGCGCTGGTCGAGGGTTTTCGCCCCGGTGTGATGGAGCGGCTCGGGCTCGGGCCAGACGTCGTGCTCGCACGCAACCCGAAGCTGGTCTATGGCCGCATGACCGGCTGGGGCCAGGAAGGCCCGCTCGCCAACGCCGCCGGCCACGACATCAATTACATCTCCATCACCGGCGCGCTCGCCGCGATCGGCACTGAGGAAGCGCCGGTGCCGCCCCTCAATTTGGTCGGCGATTTCGGCGGCGGTGCACTCTATCTCGTCGTCGGCGTGCTCGCAGCACTTCTGGAAGCGCAGAAGTCGGGCAAGGGCCAGGTGGTGGACGCGGCGATGTGCGACGGCGCGGCCTCGCTGATGTCGTTCTTCTTCGACATGACTACGATGGGACGCTGGACCGAAGGGCGAAACCAGAACTTCCTCGACGGCGGCGCGCATTTCTACGGCGTCTACGAATGCGCCTGCGGGCACTTCATCTCGATCGGCTCGATCGAGCCGCAATTCTACGCGTTGCTGCGCGAGCATGCGGGCCTGACGGATGCCGATTTCGACGCGCAGATGGACCGCAAGGCCTGGCCAGCGCTGAAGGAGAAGCTGAAGGCCGTGTTCAAGAGCAAGACGCGCGAGGACTGGTGCAAGATCATGGAAGGCACTGACATTTGCTTCGCGCCGGTGCTGACCATGTCTGAGGCGACACAGCATCCGCACATGGTCGCCCGCAACGTCTTCATCGAGCGGCACGGCGTGAAGCAGCCGGCGCCCGCGCCACGGTTCTCGCGCACGCCGTCAGCGGCACGCGAGCCGGAGGCGGCGGGGATCGGCGCGGTGATGAAGGCCTGGCAGCGGTAGAGCCAGCGGGCACGCTCTCGTAGGTGGGCAAAGCGAAGCGTGCCCACCACTTTGGGCGAGATCACAGAGAGATGGTGGGCACGGCGCTACGCGCCTTTGCCCGCCCTACGGCAGCGCGGCTGACGTCCTACGCCGCGTCCCCCACCTTCAACACGCCGCGCCGGATCTGGTCCTCCTCGATCGATTCGAACAGGGCCTTGAAATTGCCCTCGCCAAAACCGTCGTCGCCCTTGCGCTGAATGAACTCGAAGAAGATCGGGCCGATTGCGTTGGCCGAGAAGATCTGCAGCAGCACCTTGGTCTGGCCGCCATCGACCACGCCCTCGCCGTCGATCAGGATGCCGTTCTTCTTGAGCCGGGCGACATCCTCTCCGTGCTTGGGCAGGCGCGTATCGATCTTCTCGAAATAAGTGTCGGGCGGCGACGGCATGAACGGCAGGCCGGCATCGCGCAAACCTTCGATGGTGCGATAGATATCGCGGCAGCCGCAGGCGATGTGCTGGATGCCCTCGCCGCGATAGGTCTGCAGATATTCCTCGATCTGGCCGGACTCGCCGGCGTCCTCGTTGATCGGAATGCGGATCTTGCCGTCGGGGCTGGTCAGCGCGCGCGAGAACAAGCCGGAGGCGCGGCCCTCGATGTCGAAGAAGCGGATCTGGCGGAAGTTGAACAGCTTCTCGTAGAACCCGGCCCAGACATTCATGCGGCCGCGATGGACGTTGTGGGTGAGATGGTCGAGATAGAACAGGCCGGCGCCATGCGGCTTGGGATCGCGCGCGCCCAGCCATTCGAACTCGGCGTCATAGGCCGAGCCCTTGGCACCGTAACGATCGACCAGATAAAGCAGGCTGCCGCCGATGCCCTTGATCGCGGGCACATCGAGCGTCTTCTGCGCCGACGACACATCGGCCGGCTCGGCGCCGAGCGCAATCGCGCGGTCATAGGCCGCCTTGGCATCGACGACGCGAAAGGCCATGGACGGCGCACAAGGGCCGTGGGCGGCGACGAACTCATAGCCGTGCGTGCCGGGCTCCTCGTTGACGAGATAGTTGATGTCGCCCTGGCGATAGACCGTGATCTTCTTGGTTCTGTGGCGCGCGACCGGCGCATAGCCCATCAGCTTGAACAAAGCGTGCAAGTCTTGCGGATTGGGATGGGCGTATTCGACGAACTCGAAGCCGTCGGTGCCCATCGGGTTGTCGGCAGTGATCGTGGCCGGCGGTGCATCGTGCGGAAACGGTCCCATGGTGTTCTCCCGAATGGCTGCTGACAGGGAACTATCCTTCATGGGCCATGCAATGAGCGTGCAAACGAGACGGGCTTTGGCTATTCTATGCACGATCCGCGCATGAAACGGATGAAAGACGCATGATTTCTGTTGACGCCTTCGACCTCAGGATTCTCGGCGCGCTCCAGGACGATGGCCGCCTCACCAACCAGGAGCTCGCCGAGCTCGCGGGCCTGTCAGCCTCGCAATGCTCGCGGCGGCGGATGCGGCTGGAGGAGGAGAAGGTGATCGCGGGCTACCACGCCGACCTCTCCAGCGAGGCGCTCGGCTTCGGCGTGATCGCCTTCATCCAGGTGGGACTGGCGACACATTCGCCGGACAATTCCAAGCGTTTTCGCGCGCTGGTGAACCGGATCGATGAGATCCAGGAGGCGTATTCGCTGACGGGCGATGCCGACTATGTGCTCAAGGCCGTGCTGCGCGATCTCAAGGGCCTGTCCAACCTCGTCAATGACGTGCTGATGCCGCACCAGAGCGTGGCGCATGTGCGCTCCTCGATCGTGCTTGATAGGCTGAAGGAGAGCTCGAAGCTGCCGCTGAAGGAGATCAAGCCCGGCTGAAATCGAGGGAACTATGGCATTCGCGCTGGCAACGCGATCTGCGATGATCGCAGCTCCAGTTGCGGAGATTCAACATGGCGCTCCAGCTGCGACCGAACTGCGAATATTGCGATTGCGACCTGCCGCCCGACGCGACCAATGCGCGGATCTGCTCCTATGAATGCACGTTCTGCGCGGACTGCGTCGAGACTAAGCTGTTCAATGTCTGCCCGAATTGCGGCGGCGGCTTCGCTCCGCGGCCGATCAGGCCGGCGCAGGAATGGCGGCCGGGCGTATGCATCACCAAGCAGGCGCCGTCCGACAAGCGGGTGCATCTGAAGTACAGCGTCGAGGATGTCGCGGCGCATTGCGCGCGGCTGCGCGACGTGCCGCCGGAGAAACGGTGATTTGGCCCGCTACTCCGCCGCCAATATCGTTCCTTCGACCTCGCCGAACCCGACGCGATAGCCGTTGCCCTGGCACCAGCCGCGCATGACGAGGCTGTCGCCGTCCTCCAGAAACGAGCGCCTGGCGCCGCCGGGCAGTTCGACCGGCTCGGTGCCGTTCCAGCTGATCTCGAGCAGGCTGCCGCGCTGGTTCTTCTCCGGGCCGGAGATGGTGCCGCTCCCTAAGAGATCGCCGACATTCATGGCGCAGCCCGAGGAGGCGTGGTGCATCAATTGCTGCACCGACGACCAGTACATGTACTTGAAATTGGTGCGGCTGATGCTGGCGGGCGCATTGGCACCCGCAGCGCGCAAGGAGACGTCGAGCTCGACATCGTAGTTCTGCGGCTTGGTCTGCTTGAGATAATCGAGCGGCACCGGCTGCTGCTCCGGCCCATTCAGGCGGAACGGCTCCAGCGCCTCGCGCGTCACCACCCAGGGGCTGATCGAGGTCGCGAACGCCTTTGCAAGGAACGGACCGAGCGGCACATATTCCCATTGCTGGATATCGCGCGCGCTCCAGTCGTTGAGCAGCACGAAGCCGAAGATCATCTCCTCGGCCTGTTGCTCGCTCAGCATGCCGCCCATCGGCGACGGCTGACCGATGACGACACCCATCTCCAGCTCGAAATCGAGCCGCTTGCACGGCGCAAAGCTCGGCAGCTCCACGTTCGGCGGCTTCAGCTGCCCGCGCGGCCGCTTCACCCTGGTGCCGGAGACCACGACGGTGGAGGCGCGGCCGTTATACGCGATCGGCATATGCAGCCAGTTCGGCTGCAGCGCATTGTCCTTGCCGCGGAACATCACGCCGACATTGGTGGCGTGCTCCTTCGACGAATAGAAATCGGTGTAGCCGGAGACGGCGAAGGGCAGGTGGAGCTTCGCGTCGCGCATGAGAACGAAAGCGCGCGAGCGCAACTGCTCGTTATCGCGAAGCTCCGGATTGTCGTGCCGCAAGAGCTCGCTGATGCGCGCGCGGGTTTTCGACCAAACCTTTGGACCCAGATGCATCAGGGCGTTCAGTCCTCCTGCAAATGTGCCCGGATCGCCCGCACTGATCAGGCCATCTTGCTCGAGCTCCCAGAGATCGAGCACGTAGTCGCCGATCGCTACGCCGAGGCGCGGGGCACGGCCATCCTTGGTCGAGAACACGCCATAGGGCAGATTTTGGATCGGGAAGTCCGAGGCCGGATCGACGGCGATGAAGGAGCGGAGGCTGGGGTCGTTGGGGTGGGGCATTGGTTCCTGCCGAATGTTTATTCACAGTTTCTCCGCCGTCATTCCGGGGCGCGCGGAGCGCGAGCCCGGAATCCATATTCACAATCGTGGTTATGGATTCCGGGCCTGCGCCTTCGGCGCATCCCGGAATGACCAAGTAACTACGGCTTGCCCGGATCGAACCGCTTCTCCAACCCCTTCCAACAATCCGCGTAATCGGCCTGGAGCGTGGCGGCGTTCGCCGCATGCGCGGTGACGCGCTGCGGGTAGCGGGTCTCGAACATGAAGGCCATGGTGCCGGTCAGCTTCACCGGCTTCAATTCGCCGTTGCTGGCGTGCTCGAAGGCGTCGCGGTCGGGGCCGTGCGGCAGCATGCAATTGTGCAGCGAGATGCCGCCGGGGACGAAGCCCTGCGGCTTGGCGTCGTAGACGCCGTAGATCAGGCCCATGAACTCGCTCATGATGTTCATGTGATACCAGGGCGGCCGGAAGGTATTTTCCGCGACCATCCAGCGCTCCGGGAAGATCACGAAGTCGATATTCGCGGTGCCCGCCGTCTCCGACGGCGAGGTCAACACCGTGAAGATCGAGGGATCGGGATGGTCGAAGCCGATCGCGCCGACGGGAGAGAAGGTACGCAGATCATACTTGTACGGCGCGTAATTGCCGTGCCAGGCCACGACGTCGATCGGCGAATGCGGCAACGTGGTCTTGAACAGCGAGCCGCCCCATTTCACGTAGAGCTCGGTCGGCGTGTCCTTGTCCTCGTAGTTTGCCACCGGCGTCAGGAAGTCACGCGCATTGGCGAGGCAATTGGCGCCAATCGGCCCGCGCTCCGGCAGCGTGAAGGCGCCGCCATAATTTTCGCAGAGATAGCCGCGCGCCGGGCCGTTCGGAATCTCGACGCGGAACTTGACGCCGCGCGGGATCACCACGATCTCGCCAGGCTCGGCATCGATACGGCCGAACTCGGTGACAAGGCGCAGATTGCCCTGCTGGAGCACGAACATCAGCTCGCCGTCGGCATCGTAGAAATGCTGATCCACCATCGACTTGGTGATGAGGTAGACATGCGCGGCCATGCCGGCCTGCGTATTCACATCCCCCGCCGTCGTCATGGTCTGCACGCCCTGAATGAAGGTGACCTCCTCCTTCGGCAGCGGCGTCGGATCCCAGCGCAGCTGCGCGATCGGCAGGTCGTATTCATGGCACGGCGCCGAACGCCACAGCCCGGCGTCGACCTTCTCGAAGCGGCCGGAATGCTTCACTGAGGGGCGGATGCGGTAGAGCCAGGAGCGCTCATTGCTGCCGCGCGGCGCGGTGAAGGGCGAGCCCGAGAGCTGCTCGGCATAGAGTCCGTAGGCGCAGCGCTGCGGCGAGTTGCGCCCGATCGGCAGCGCGCCCGGCAGCGCCTCGGTCTCGAAAGAGTTGCCGAAGCCGGACATGTAGCCCGGCGTCACCTGGGCCGAGCTGCGGATGATCTGATCAGGCGAGGTATTGATGTTCATGACTATCCTCCTCCTTGCAAAGCGGCCCACATTTCCTGGTCGCGCTTGTCGGTCCAGATCACGGGGTCGTCGATACCGGATGCTTCGTCGTAGGCGCGCGACACGTTGAACGGCAGGCAGTGCTCGTAAATGGCAAAGCTCGAGAATTTCGGATCCATCACCTCGCGCGTCGCCGCCATCGATTCCTTTAAGCTGCGGCCCCTGGCGACCGAGATTTCGGCCGCGCCATAGAGCGAGTTGACGAAGTCGCGCGTCATCGCGATGGCCTCGCGCACCGTGGCGGTGCCCTTCAGCGCATCGCCGCGGCCCGGCGCGATCGCCTTCGGATTGAAGTTGCGGATCTCGTTCAGCGTCATCGGCCATTCGCGCAAATGCGCATCGCCGCAATAACAGGCCGAGTGATATTCGATGAGGTCGCCCGAGAACATCACCTCCGCATCCGGCACCCAGCCGACGATGTCGCCCGAGGTGTGGCCGGCGCCGAGCTGCATCAGGCGCACCTCGCGCTTGCCGAGATAGATCGTCATCTCGCCTTCGAAGGTCAGCGTCGGCCAGGTCAGGCCGGGAATGCTCTCCGCATCCTGGAACAGGCGCGGAAAGCGGCCGTACTCGGAATCCCAATCCTGCTGGCCGCGCTCCGCAATCAGCCGATGAGTCTCCTGCGAGGCGACGATACCTTGGGCGTGATAGGCGGAGGCGCCCAGCACGCGCACGGCGTGATAATGCGACAGCACGACATATTTGATCGGCTTGTCGGTCACCGTGCGGACCCGCTCGATCACCTTGTTCGCCATGGCCGGCGTCGCCTGCGCGTCGAACACGAGGCAGCCATCGTCGCCGACGATCACGCCGGTGTTGGGATCGCCCTCGGCGGTGAAGGCATAGAGATCGGTGCCGATCTCGGAGAAGGTGATCTTCTTCTCGGCGAGATCGCCGGTGGATGCGAAGTTCTTCGCCATCAATTCGTCCTTCAGGTCAGGGTTATTGTTGTTGCTGTTGCTGCTGCTGGCCGTCGATCATGCGGCGCTTGGCGAGTCCGATCGCCTCCCGCAGCACGTCGATGTCGCCGATATGGTTGGCGAGGATGAGCACCAACGCCGCGTCGAAATCGGCGCTCTGCTCCTCGGTCAGGCCGCGATGCGCCTCGACGATGGCGCGGAACGCATCGTCAGGGCGCGCGAAGTTCGAACTGGTGGAGAGCGGCATGCCAGACCTCAATACAAACCTTCGGCTCGCGCCAGCGCCGCCGCGATCGCCGAACGCGTCGGATGACGGAAGCGCGCCGCGACATAACCGTCGGGCCTCAGCAGGTAGGCGGCACCCGGCACGGCGCCGTAGCGCTTTGCGACCAGGCCCGAGGGATCGGCAAATTCACCGTCGGCGCCAATGCGGATGCCCTTGATACCATCAGGCGCATCGATCGGCGCGCCATTGCTGAACGACAGCAAGGTGAAATCCGTTCCACCCTTGCGGAAGGCATCCGTCAGATAGATCGGCTCGCCGGCGGACGTTGCGGCGGGCGCGTCGAGCATCGAACCGCCGGGCGGCGGTCCACCGCGCCACGTATCCGCATCAAGCGAGGACAGCGGCGTATCGTAGCTGCACGGCACCGACAGCCGACCGCCATTGACCATGCGCTTGCCGAACTCGGTTTCCTTGGCCAGCGACAGCACCGCCTTGCGCAACCGCGCCTCCTGATGCGAGTTCGGTGCCATGAAGTCGGTCGAGCGGGTGGATTCGCGGATGTTCTCGTCGGCCGCCATGCTGCGCTCGAGGTGGTAGCTCTCCAGCAGGCTCGCAGGCGATTTGCCGCGCAGCACGCGGTCGAGCTTCCAGGACAGATTCTCCGCGTCTTCGAGTCCCGAGTTCGCGCCACGCGCACCGAAGGGCGAGACCTGGTGCGCGGAATCGCCGGCGAAGATCACGCGGCCATGGATGAAGCGGTCCATCCGCCGGCACTGGAATTTGTAGAGCGAAATCCACTCGAACTCGAACTTGTCATGGCCGAGCATGCGCGCGATCCGCGGCCGCACGTTTTCCGGCTTCTTCTCGAGGACCGGATCGGCATAGCGATTGAGCTGGAGATCGATGCGCCAGACATCGTCGGGCTGCCGGTGCAGCAGCGCCGAACGCCCGGCATGGAACGGCGGATCGAACCAGAACCAGCGCTCGGTCGGAAATTCCGCGGTCATCTTGACGTCGGCGATCAGGAACTGATCCTCGAAGACCTGGCCGGCGAATTCCGCCCCGACCATCTGCCGCAGCGAGGAGCGCGCGCCGTCGCAGGCGACGACATAGCGCGCATTCAGGCGGTAGGCGCCCTCGGGCGTCTCGATCGTCAGCAGCGCGGATTCGTTGCGCTGCTCGAGCGCTGTCACCTTGTTGCGCCAGCGCAGGTCGATCTCCGGCAGCTCGTTGATGCGATCAACCAGATAGGCCTCGGCGTAATATTGCTGGAGATTGATGAAGGCCGGCCGCTTGTGACCGTCTTCGGGCAGGAGATTGAACTGGTAGAGCTGCGACTCGCCATGGAAGATCCGCCCCACACTCCACACCACGCCCTTCTCGACCATGCGGTCGCCGACGCCGAGCCGGTCCCAATATTCCAGCGACCGTTTCGAGAAGCAGATCGCGCGCGAGCCCTCGCCGATGCGGTCGGCATCATCCAGCAGCACGACGCGCTGGCCGCGCTGGGCAAGATCGATCGCCAGCGACAGCCCGACCGGGCCCGCGCCGACGATCACGACCGGATGCGCCGCGGGGCTCGAGCCGGGGCGGTCCTGATCGGGGTGACGGCGGTAGCCGAACTGGGTCTTGGCTTGAGCGGTCTTAGCTTGAGCGGTCTCGGCGTGAGGGGTATTGGCCGGCGCCATACACGAACCTCGGCTCTGGTCAGGACAGGATCGATCTGCTAGATAGTCTCACGTGCAACTATTTTGGACCGGAGCCGGCCGGCCGTCAACTGGAATTCGGAGGCGCTCTCCTTGGCGAGGACATCCAGCGACATCGCGCTCAAGGCGCGCGCGGCCGACGAGGCGTCGGCGAGGCCAAAGCTGCGGCTCGATTTGTTCAAGTTCGTGCCGTTCCGCCTCAATCGGCTCGCCGCGGAGGTCAGTTCCGCGCTGTCGGTCGAGTATCAGGAACGCCACGGCCTCGACATTCCGGCCTGGCGCGTCATCGCCACGCTCGGCTTCCGCAATGATGCCTGCAGCGCGCAATACATTTCGCAATGCACCCGCACGCACAAATCCACCATCAGCCGCGCAGTGACGGCGCTGCTCAGCGACGGCCTGATCGAGCGGGTCGAGAACGAAGCCGACCGCCGCGAATTCCGCCTGCAACTGACCAGGAAGGGCCGCGCGCTCTACGAGGAGCTGTTCCCGCAATTGCTGCGGCGAGAGGACGAGATCCTCGCCTGCCTCTCGGCGCAGGAGCGCAAGCAGCTCTCGGCCCTGCTCGGCAAGATCGAGCAGAGCCTCGATCTGATCCAGACCAGCGAAGAGGCGGATGCGAAGCAGGCGTATTAGGGCGCCCACCCATAAGGCGCAGACGTCAGCTTTTGGGAGCCCGGTTGAGAAAACTTGGTAGGACCGTGACGGCAGCGAGGTATATAGCGATGCTCCTTGTGGCGTTTGCCGCAACTCGCGCATACGCCGCTGACATAGGTTATCTGGCTCCCCCTGGAGTCGCGGCAAACGAGTTTCCCTCACCGCAGCGTCCTGTCGCACGGATCGTCAGCCCGCGCCGCTCCGCCGAAGAGCGCCGCGACGCCCTCAATGAGGCCGGCCAAATCGCACGCGCTCTTGAACTGAAACCAGGGATGACTGTCGGCGACATTGGAGCAGGCAGTGGCTACCACACGGTCAGGCTCTCGCACCTCGTCGGATCCGCCGGCTCTGTCGTTGCCCAGGACGTCACGCGGGATTACCTCGTCGAACTCGCCAGGCGAACAAAACTTCTGAAGTTGACAAACGTGCAATTCGCGCTCGGCGAACCACACGACCCGCGTCTGCCCGCTTCCTCGCTGGACGCCGCAATCCTTGTGCATATGTATCACGAGATAGCCCAACCCTATGCCTTTCTCTACAATCTTGCGTCCGCCTTGAAGCAAGGTGCGCGGGTCGGAATTGTCGATCTTGAGCTTCCGACGTCGAAGCATGGCACGCCAATTGAGCTCTTGCGCTGCGAGTTGACCGCCGTCGACTATCGCGAGATCGCCACATATAAGCTCGCAGGGGGCGGAGGATACCTGGCGGTATTCTCTCCTCCGGAGCTAGCGGCTCGAAAATCTCCCCACGATATCGTTGCTTGCGGGGATCCTGCCGGTGCTCGTTGACATCGCGCCCGCCTCCCGTCTCAACCCATCCGACGAACTCTACGAGGAGCTGTTCCCGCAATTGCTGCGGCGAGAGGACGAGATCCTCGCCTGCCTCTCGGCGCAGGAGCGCAAGCAGCTCTCGGCCCTGCTCGGCAAGATCGAGCAGAGCCTCGATCTGATCCAGACCAGCGAAGAGGCGGATGCGAAGCAGGCGTATTAGCCACCGCTGTCATTCCGGGGCGCCGCGCAGCGGTGAGCCCGGAATCCATCGCGACATCAGCTGCGTCGACAGATGGATTCCGGGTTCGCGCTTCGCGCGCCCCGGAATGACGCTACGGTGTCACTTTACAAACGACCGCGACGGCGGCAGATGCAGCGCCCAGGCATCGACCTCATCGCTGGCGCGCGGATAGATCTCGGTCACGATCGGATCGTGGCCGGGGATGAACCTGTCGGGATGACCGGCGAGGCGCTCGATCGTGTCCCAGCCTTGCGCCATGTCGCCGACATTATAAACGATCGGGAACGGGCTCTTGCGCTGCAGATTGGCGTAATAATGCGCGGCATCGGAGGCCAGCACCACGGCGCCGCGCGCGGTCTCGACCTTCACCACCTGCAAGCCGTCGGAATGGCCGCCGACGCGGTGCACGGTCACGCCGGGAGCAACCTCGCCATCGCCGGAATAGAAGGTGACGCGCTCGCCATAGACGTGGCGCACCATCAGCGTCACATGCTCGACCGAGAACGGGTGGCGCAGCAGGCCGTTGCACATGCAGCGTCCGGTCGCGTAGGCCATCTCGCGCTCCTGCAGATGGAAGCGCGCGTTGGGAAAGCGGTCGAGATTGCCGGCATGGTCGTAATGCAGATGTGTCACGATGACGTCACGAATGGCTGACGCCGCGACGCCGAAACGCTCCAGCGCATCGACGGGATTGAGCGTGAGCTTGCGCGCCCGCGCGCTCGCCTCCTCGGCGTTGAAGCCGGTATCGACCAGAATGTCGCGGCCGTGCCCTCGAATCAGCCAGACGAAATAATCGAGGTCCTGCGCCGCGCTGTCATGCGGGTCGGGCAGGAGGAAGTTCATGTGGGGGGTGCGCGGCGACATCGTCGCATAGCGCAGGGCGTAGATCTCGTAGACGTTTCCCATGGGCTCGCTTTTTTTAGAGTTGGATCTTGGACGATCGCGCACACCAAGCCACCACCGGCAGGAAAGGTCAAACCCGGAGGCGAGGCTGCAATGTGAGATCGATCACGTCTTCACCCGCCCTGGCTGCGCTAAGGTCCGCCGACAGCATCGAGGTACCGAGGACCGTCATGACAACCATTCCTCTCGCGGCATGCCCATCCGCTGCGGTCCATCATCGGGATAAGGTCGAATCTCCAGGCGGTTGACGCCCTCCGTCCCCGGTTTGATAATGAGGTAAGCGTAAGTTAAGGTCGCCGCGGCGCAAGCTGGAACGGCGCCTTTTGGCTGGACCGCGCTGATTATGAAAATTCGCTTCTTTTTTCTTCTGCCCTTGCTGATCTCGCTCGTCCCGACGGCCCCCTCGCTTGCGGCCGGCGACCGTTTTGCGCTGGTCATCGGCAACGCCAAATATCCGGATGCGGATGCCCCGCTGAAGGAACCGATCAACGATGCGCGCGCCGTCGCCGACGAGCTCAAGCGCGACGGCTTTTCGGTCGAACTCGGCGAGAATCTGACCGGCGACGCCATGCGCCGCGCCTTCGACAAGCTCTACGGTAAGATCAAGCCGGGCTCGGTCGCGCTGGTGTTCTTCTCAGGTTTCGGCATCCAGTCCGCGCGCCAGAGCTATTTGCTGCCGGTGGATGCGCAGATCTGGACCGAGTCCGACGTGCGCCGCGATGGCTTCAGCCTCGAGACGGTCCTCGGCGAGCTCAACACCCGCGGCGCCGGCGTCAAGATCGCGCTGGTCGATGCGTCCAGGCGCAACCCGTTCGAGCGCCGGTTCCGCAGCTTCTCAGCGGGCCTGACCCCGGTGATCGCCCCGAACGGCACGCTGGTGATGTACTCGGCGGCGCTGGCCTCGGTGGTTTCGGACGCCGGCGGCGACCGCAGCCTGTTCGTCCAGGAGCTGCTGAAGGAAATCCGCGTTCCCGACCTGATGGCCGAGGAGACGCTGAACCGCACCAAGATGGGCGTCACCCGCGCCTCGCGCGGCGAGCAGGTGCCGTGGATTTCCTCGTCATTGGCCGAAGATTTCTCGTTCATTCCGGGCGCCGGCGGATCGCGTCCGGCAACGCCGCCGCCCGCGCCTCCCGCCGCGCCGGCCGTCGTCGCCAACAACCCGCCGCCCGCCCCTCCCGCACCGCCGACACCACCGCCGCCGCCGAAGCCGGCCGACAGCGCGGCTGCAGCTCCCGCTCCTGCGCCTCCGCCACCTGCGGCTCCAGTCGCGGCGCCGGCACCGGCGCCCGCGCCTGCTCCCACCCCGAGGCCGCAGATCGAGGCCGCCCTGCCCCCGCCGCCACCGCCGGTGAAGCCGGTTGATCCCGTTCCTGCGCCGAGCACGGACGGTGGGCCGAGCGCTGCCGCCCTGGCTGACGATCCCACGATCAAGAGCCTGACTGCCAAGATTGCCGCCAACCCTGACGACGTGAACGCGCTGTACCGCCGCGGCCAGGTTTATGCCAGCAAGGGCGCCTACAGCCTCGCCATCAAGGATTTCGACGACACCCTCCGGATCAATTCGAAGGACGTCGAGGCCCTCAACAACCGCTGCTGGACCCGCACCGTGGTCGGCGACCTCCAGGCCGCGCTGAAGGATTGCAACGAGGCGCTGCGGCTGCGGCCGAACTTCGTCGATGCACTGGACAGCCGCGGGCTTGTCAATCTCAAGTCGGGCGCGGTGAAGAATGCGATCGCCGATTTCGACGCGGCCCTGAAGATCAACCCGCGCCTGACGTCCTCGCTCTACGGACGCGGCCTTGCCAAGCAACGCAACGGCTCGGCCCAGGAGGGGGCGCTGGACATCGCCAATGCCAAGGCGATGGATCCGAACATCGTTCAGGAATTCGCAAGCTACGGAGTGCGCTAGTATTTTTTTGAGTCGGGCCCCCGTCCAAGGCTCGAACCTTGAACAGCCCTGGGAAGACCAATGGGCGGATGCCGCAACAGGCTTTTTCGGGGGCGTGTTGCTTGAATTTTGAGAGCACGTGAGCTGGCTGCGCAGGAGGGACTGGGAATGAGATCGGCTGCAAATTGGCTTACCGCGATTCTGTCCATCATCACCGTCGGCGCCGCGCTGTCGCTGCCGACCTCGGCCGCATATGCGGGCGATGACGGCAACAGCAAGAATATCACCGAGGACGAGATCGTCCGCGCGCTGGCGCCGGCGCCGAAGAAGCCCTTGACGCGCGGCCTCTCGATCGGTCCGCAGACCGCCCCTGCACCGAGCGCGACCGACTCCAAGCTGATCCAGTCGGTGCGCGGCCGCTCGACGCGTTCGCTGTCGTCGACCGAGCGCGAGGAAATCGCCTTGGCCGCCAAGGACAAGCCGAACATCGATCTCGAGATCACGTTCGACTACAACTCCGCCAATATCAGCGCCAAGTCGCTGCCCTCGGTGCAGGCGCTCGGCCGCGCCTTGACCAGCCCGGATCTGAAGGGCTCGACCTTCGTGGTCGCCGGTCATACCGACGCCGCCGGCGGCGAAGCCTACAACCAGGACCTCTCGGAGCGTCGCGCCGATTCGATCAAGCGCTACCTGGTCGAGAAGTACAGCATCTCCGCGACCGATCTCGTCACCGTCGGCTACGGCAAGAGCAAGCTCAAGGACCCGAACCAGCCGCTGGCGGAGGCCAACCGGCGCGTGCAGGTCGTCAACATGGAAAACAAGACCACCGCATCGAAGTGAGCACGACGAATCCATTGCCAGTGACAAGTCGTGATGTCGTGTAAGGTCTCGTTTCCAAAGCGCGTCCCGCAGCCTTGCGGGACGCCGCTTCATGTCAGAAAAGCGCTCCGTTTGGGCCTCGCGCGGATGGCCGTGAGCCAGGTCAGGATGATCCGGCGATGAATTTGACTGAATACCTCAAGCCGGCCGGAACCGTGCTGTTCGTCGCCGCGCTCGGCATCGGCTATTATCTGTTCGAGCATCGCAAGCGTCCCGAGCCGAAGGAGACGCAAAGCGAGGCGCTCGTCATCGTGACGAAGTCAACCAATGCCTGCTTCTCCGATCTGGTGCGGGTGACCGGCTTCTTCGTACCGCGCCGCGAGGCGGTGGTCGTTGCCGATCAGGAAGGCTCCAGGGTCACCGACCTCCTGGTCACCGAGGGCACGATTGTCGCCGACAATCAGGAGCTGGCGCGCCTGACCGCGCCGCCGCAGATTCCGGGCCAGCCGCAGCGGCCCGGCCCGCAAGGCCCGATCTCGCTGAAAGCCCCCGCGCCGGGCCTTGTCACCGAAGTCCGCACCATCGTCGGCGCGCCGGCCTCGCCGCAGGCCGGTCCGATGTTCCGCATCGCCGTCAACAACGAGATCGAGCTCGACGCCCAGGTCCCGGCGGTGCACATGTCCAAGCTCACCTCCGGCGCCACCGTGCGCATCAGCCGCGACGATGCGCCCGACCTGATCGGGCGGGTCCGGCTGGTTGCACCCGAGATCGACCGCGCCACGCAACTCGGGCGGGTCCGCATCAGCGTCGCCAACAACCCCTCGCTCAAGGTCGGCGTGTTCGCTCGCGCCTCGATCGACGCCAAGCGAAGCTGCGGCGTCTCGATCCCGAAGACCGCGATCGATCACCTCACGGTGCAGGTCGTCAAGGGCAATGTCGTCGAGACACGCAAGGTGCGGGTCGGATTGTCGTCCGACAGCGCGACGGAAATCCTGGAAGGGCTGCAGGTCGGCGAAATCGTCGTGGCCGACGCCGGCTCTTCGCTCCATGACGGCGACCAGATCAAGACCATGTTCGCCGATGAACTCGATCGCACGCGGGTACGCTGATGGCTCTCAATATCTCGGCATGGTCGATCCGTAATCCGCTGCCGTCGGTCGTCTTCTCCATCATCCTGCTGGTGCTGGGCTGGGTGTCCTTCACCAAGCTTGCGATCACACGGCTGCCCTCGGCCGACATCCCCGTGATCTCGGTGGCGGTGTCGCAGTTCGGCGCCGCACCGGCCGAACTGGAATCCCAGGTCACCAAGACGGTTGAAGACGCGGTCTCCGGCGTCGAGGGCGTCAGGCACATCACCTCGTCGATCACCGATGGCCTGTCGGTCACCACGATCCAGTTCGCGCTCGAGACCAACACCGACCGCGCGCTCAACGACGTCAAGGACGCGGTGACGCGCGTGCGCTCCAACCTGCCGCAGAACGTCACCGAGCCGCTGATCCAGCGCGTCGACGTCATCGGCCTGCCGATCGTGACTTATGCCGCGATCTCGCCCGGCAAGACGCCGGAGCAGCTCTCCTATTTCGTCGACGACGTGGTCAAGCGCGCGCTGCAGGGCGTGCGCGGCGTCGCCCAGGTCGAGCGCATCGGCGGCGTCGAGCGCGAGATCCTGGTCTCGCTGGATCCCGATCGCCTGCAGGCGATGGGCCTGACCGCGGTCAATGTCAGCCAGAGCCTGCGCGGCACCAATGTCGACGTCGCCGGCGGCCGCGCCGAGATCGGCAAGAACGATCAGGCGATCCGCACGCTCGCCGGCGCCAAGACGCTTGGCGATCTCGCCGGCACCATGATCCCGCTGTTCGGCGGCGGCGAGGTCCGGCTCGACGATCTCGGCACCGTCACCGACACCATCGCCGACCGCCGAACCTTCGCCCGCTTCAACGGCGAGCCGGTGGTCGCGCTCGGCATCAAGCGCTCCAAGGGCGCCAGCGACGTGAAGGTCGCCGAGGCCGTGCAGAAGCGCATCGACGCGCTGAAAGCCGCCTATCCCGACGTCGACCTGAAGGTGATCGACACCTCGGTCGAATACACCAACGGCAATTACCACGCGGCGATCTCGACCCTGTTCGAAGGCGCGATCCTCGCCGTGATCATCGTGCTCTTGTTCCTGCGCGACCTGCGCGCCACCATCATCGCCGCGATCTCGCTGCCGCTGTCGATCTTCCCGGCGTTCTGGGCGATGGACCTGCTCGGCTTCTCGCTGAACCTCGTCAGCTTCCTCGCCATCACGCTCTCGACCGGCATTCTTGTCGACGATGCCATCGTCGAGATCGAGAATATCGTCCGGCACATGAACATGGGCAAGTCGCCCTACCGGGCCGCGCTCGAGGCCGCCGACGAGATCGGCCTCGCCGTCATCGCGATCTCGCTGACCATCATCGCCATCTTCGCGCCTGCGAGCTTCATGTCGGGCATTGCCGGACAGTTCTTCAAGCAGTTCGGCATCACAGTCTCGGTGCAGGTGTTCTTCTCGCTGCTCGCCGCGCGCTTCGTCACGCCGGTGCTGGCCGCCTATTTCCTCAAGCACAGCACGCACGAGGAGCCGCCGCCCGGCCTCATCCTGCGCTCCTATCACCGCATCGTGGCCTGGTCGGTGAAGCACTATTTCGTCACGGTGCTGATCGGCCTCGGCGTCTTCGCCGCCTCGATCTGGAGCATCACGCTGCTGCCGCAGGGCTTCCTGCCGGCCCAGGACAGCGCGCGCTCGCTGCTTGCGCTCGAGCTGCCGCCGGGCACCCAGCTCGCCTACACCGAGAAGGTCACCGAGGACATCGTCGCGCGCCTGCGCAAGCGGCCCGAGGTCAAGAGCATCTTCGTCGACGGCGGCCGCGTCCCGCCGGGCACCCAGGAGGTGCGCCGCGCCGCCCTGATCATCAATTACACGCCCAAGGACAGCCGCGACATCACCCAGCGCGAGCTCGAATTCTCCATCAGCCAGGAGCTGGAGAACGTTCCCGATATCCGCTTCTGGTTCCTGGACGAGAACGGCCTGCGCGCGATCTCGCTGGTGGTGACCGGCGTCGACCCCAACATCGTCAACAACGTCGCGAGCGAGCTTGCGACGCAGATGAAGCGCATTCCCACCATCGCCAACGTCATCTCAGAAACTTCGCTGGAGCGCCCCGAACTGCGCATCGAGCCGCGCGCCGATCTCGCCGCACGGCTCGGCGTCTCCACCGAAAGCCTGTCGCAGACCATCCGTGTCGCCACCATCGGCGACGTCGGACCGGCACTCGCCAAGTTCGACGTCGGCGACCGCCTGGTGCCGATCCGCGTGCAGCTCGAGGACGCCGCCCGCGGCGATCTGAAGACGCTGGAGCAGCTCCGCGTGCCGCTCGGCGAGCGCGGCGAGAAGGGCGGCGTGCCGCTTTCGGTCATCGCCGACGTCAAGCTCGACCAGGGTCCGACCAGCATCGGCCGCTACGATCGCGAACGGCAGGCGACCGTTGCCGCCGACCTCGTCGGCTCCGCCGCGCTCGGCGATGCCACCAAGAAGATCTACGACCTGCCGGTCATGAAGACCCTGCCGAAGGGCGTGAAGGTCTCGCCCTCGGGCGATGCCGAAAGCCTGAACGAATTGTCCGAGGGTTTTGCGACCGCCATCACGGCGGGGCTGATGATGGTCTATGCGGTGCTGGTGCTGCTGTTCGGCACCTTCCTGCAGCCGATCACCATCCTGTTCTCGCTGCCGCTCTCGATCGGCGGCGCGATCGCGGCCCTGCTCGTCACCGGCAAGCAGCTCACCACGCCGGTGTGGATCGGCATCCTGATGCTGATGGGCATCGTCACCAAGAACGCGATCATGCTGGTGGAATTCGCCATCGAGTCCATCAAGGCCGGCACGCCGCGCGAGGAGGCCATGATCGACGCCGGCATGAAGCGCGCCCGTCCGATCGTGATGACCACGATCGCGATGGCCGCGGGCATGATGCCGAGCGCCCTGGCCGTCGGCGCCGGCGGCGAATTCCGCTCGCCGATGGCGCTCGCGGTGATCGGCGGCCTGATCTTCTCGACCCTCCTGTCGCTGGTGTTCGTGCCCGCGATGTTCATGGTGATGGACGATTTCGGCGCCCTGATCTGGCGCTTCGCCAAGCGGCTGATCGTGCACAGCGAGGATGCGGAGACGGACCATCATGGGGCTGCGGAGGCGGAAGCCAGGCCGGCGGTGACGAGCGTCGCACGGCCCGCGGCGGAGTAGGGTCCACGCCAGCTTGGAAGCCCACGGTGGCGCAAGTCGTTTGCGTCCGCTAGCCTATGGCATGGCCTTCGCGCGCATCACGATGGACCCTGCCGTCTGCACTGGCAAAGCTTGCATTCGCGCGCTGCGTTTTCCGGTTGCGCGGCTGCTCGGCCTGCTGGCGGCCGGCGAGACGCGCGAATCGATCCTCAATGAATATCGGTATCTCGAGCGCGAGGACATCGATGAGGCACTGCGGTACGCGGCGTTCCTCGCCGAGGATCTAGCCGTCGATCTGTCTCCACCCGCCGAGCAAGAGTGAAACTGCTCGCCCTACTCGTTCCGCGCGATCGCGGTCAGCTTGGTCATGTTCCGCAGCAGGATCCGGCCGCGCTGGAGATCGAGGATCGCCTCCTTGCGCCAGGCCTGGAGCTGGCGGTTGACGCTTTCGCGGGCGGCGCCGACGAAGACGCCGAGTTGCTCCTGCGAGATGTGGACCTCGGAACCGAAATCGGCGGCGAGCGCGCAGAGCCGCCGCGCCAGCCGCACCGGCAGCGGCTGCAGCATGGATTCTTCCATGCGCTCGCTCTGCCAGCGGATGCGCTGGCACAGCAGCGCGATGATTTTGATCGCGACCTTGGGCTCGCGCTCGAGGAAGCCGAGGAAGTCTTCGCGCCGCAGCACGAACAATTCGCTGGCCTCGCCCGCGGTCGCGTCCGCCGTCCGGTTCTGGCCGTCCAGCACCGCGACCTCGCCGAACAGGTCGCCCGGCCCCATGAAGTTCAGCGTCAGCCGGCTACCGTCGGCGGCGCCGGTCTCGATGCGGACCTGGCCGCGGCGCACGCCGAACAGCGCATTGCCGGGATCGCCCTTCTGGAACAGCACCTCGCCGCTGGCCAAATGCTGGGTGTGGCAGAGATTAGACAGCCGCTGGAGCTCGTCTGCGCCAAGATCGGCGAACATCGGATTCATCTTCAGGATGACCGCAAATTCGGCCTGCTTGCTCATGTCAATGTCCTTGTGAACGTCCTGGTCATCGTCTCTTGGCAAATCGTCTTGGCAAATCGCTTGAAACCATCAACTTCAGGATCGCGTAAAACAGCGCCGGAGAAGTGTGTCATAAGTCACATAACTTTGCAGCACCCCCTGACTATTTTTACGCGCTTGGAGCCGCTTCCCGTCCGGGGATAAACTCCGGGCGCAAAGGACGGGTGATCGGCCGGGTTCGGCGCGGATTGTCCGTCGCTGGAAAGTCGACATGAGAGCATTGAAATTCGTCGGCGGGGCTTTGGCCGCCGTCATCGTCGTGATCGCACTTCTGCTCGTGGTCGGGATCCCCTCGGGCTTCCTGACCTCGACGATCGCCTCGCGCCTCGAGAGTGCGACCGGCTATCGGCTGTCGATCGACGGCACCACCAAGATCAGCCTATGGCCGACGCTGAACGTCACGCTGAACGACCTCACGCTGGCCGACCCCAAGGACCGCAGCGGCATCACGCGCCTGACGATCGATCGCGTGCAGGCCGACATGTCGCTCGCGAGCGTGTGGTCCGGCAGGCCCGAGATCAGCGAGCTCGTCGTCACCCATCCCGTGCTCTACCAGCCGCTGCTCCGCGAACGCCTGCCGAATGCAGCCGCGCCTGCGAAGCCGCTCGCGCTCGACACCAAAGGCGCCACCATCGACCGCATCAAGGTCACCGACGGCGAAGTGGCATTCTCGCGCCTGCGCGACCGTGTCGAGGGCCGCATCAGCGCCATCAACGCCGACGCGACCCTGGACCGCGACCGCAAGGTCAATATCACCGGCACCGCGCGTGTCGGCGATCACCCGACCAAGTTCGACATCAAGGCGGCCTCGCCGACCGAACGGCCGGCGTTTCATGTGGATTTCGCCGTCGACATGCCCAGCGTGCTGAAGTCCCAGCTCACCGGCCAGGCCGAGATGCGGCTGAGCGGCAATGTCGTGATGATCAACGGCGTGAACGGCAGGCTCGGCGATGGCGCCTTCAACGGCTGGGCTTCCGTCGACATCGCGAGCAAGCCGCTGGTCAAGGTCGATCTCGACTTCCAGCGGCTCGCCATGCCGCTGGCGAAATCGCCGGAAAGCGTGTCCGGGCAGCCCTGGAGCAACGCGCCGATCGACGTGGTCGGGCTCAACTATGTCGATGCGCAAGTGCGGATCTCCGCCAACGAGGCCGTGATCGGCGATGCGCGCATTGCGCCGCTGGCGCTCGACGCCAAGCTCGCCGGCGGCGTGCTGAAGGCCGGCACGGCCAATCTCGGCGCCTATGGCGGCCAGGTCTCGGGCGAGGTGATCCTGGACGCGACGACCGGCGCGCCGAGCTTTGCGATGCATTCCGACCTCGTCGGCGTGCGCGCGCTGCCGCTGCTCCAGAGCCTTGCCGAGTTCGATCGCATCGACGGCAAGCTGCAGGCCAAGCTCGCCCTGCGCAGCGCCGGCAACAGCCAGCGCGCGCTGATGGCGAACATGCAAGGGACGGCCTTCGTCAATTTCCAGGACGGCGCCATCCGCGGCATCAATGTCGCGCAGATGATCCGCTCGCTGACGACGAGCACGCTCTCCGGCTGGCAAGGAAACCAGAACGGAAACCAGGACCCGAGCCAGGAGCAGAGCACGGATCTGTCGCAGCTCTCGGCCTCCTTCCGCATCGACAAGGGTCAGGCGGTGACGACCGATCTCAACCTGATCGGGCCGCTGGTGCGCGTCACCGGCGCCGGCACCATCGCGCTCGACACCAAGATGATGGGCTTTCGCGTCGAGCCGAAGCTCGTGATGACGACCGAAGGCCAGGGCCGCACCTCCGAGCCGGTCGGCTTCGGCATTCCCGTGATGATCCAGGGCTCCTGGTCGCAGCCGCGGATCTATCCCGACATGGCCGGCATGCTGGACAATCCCGACGCCGCCTATGCCAAGCTGCGCGAGATGGGCAAGGGCCTGTTCGGCCCCGAGGGCGCCGGACTCGGCAACATCCTCGGCAGCCTCGGCCTTGGTGGCACCGTCGCGCCGGGCGGCAATGCAACCGGCAATGCCAATCCGCAGGGCCAGCAAGCGGGGCAGAACAATCTGCTCGGGGGCCCGCTCGGGGAAGCGATCGGCAATCTGATCCAGCAGGGTCTCTCCAGCGGCGCGGGGAGCGGCACTGGCACCGGCACCGGGCGCAACCGCAGCCTGCCGGCAACGCCCTCCACGCCGGCGCCGCAGGCCTCGCCTGCGCCCCCCGCCCTGGAGGACCCGCCGGCCGCGCAGCAGGACAGTCAGCCAATGAACGACGTGCTGCGGCAGCTCTTCAACCGCTAAGCTCCCTCCTTCGAACAGATCGGGCTGCGACCATCGCCGCCCGTCCACCTGCCCAGGAGGCCACAGGGGGTAACCACACCGGCCGGTCCCCGGCCGCGCGACGGCCCTTCGGTCCAAATTGTGCTAGAACGGCTTGGAAGGGCCTGTACGGCCCATAGCGCGCAGCGTCAGTGGCGGCGCGAGAGGATCGGGATGGCAGGAGCGAACGACAAGACACGATCTCTGCGCGAGGGCCTGTTCGCCAAATACGTCGTCTCCCTCGTCGGCCTCGTCGTGTTCGTCCTTGCCATCAACGGGGCGATGGAGACCTGGATCTCCTACCGCGCGACGCGGACACAGCTGACCGACGGCCTGGAGGACAAGGCGCAGGCGGCCGCCCGGCGCATCGAGCAGGCGATTTCCGAGCTCGACCGCCAGATCAGCTGGGTGACGCGCGCGAGCCAGGACACGCTGGAGAAGCGCCGCGCCGACTATGCGTCGCTGCTGCATCAGGTTTCCGTCGTCAACCAGCTGTTCCAGCTCAACGGCGACGGCCGCGAGGTGCTGCGCGTCTCCAGGCAATCGACCACCACCGGCGGCAATGCCGACCTCTCCCGCGACGTGCGCTTCACCGACGCCGTCGCCCGCGGCGTCACCTACGCGCCGGCCTGGTTCGCCGACCGGACGCCGTTGATGTCGATCTCGGTGGCGCATTCCGGCTTCAATGCCGGGGTCACCGTGGCCGAGATCGACCTCGGTTTCCTCTCCGACTTCCTGTCCGACGCGCAAGTAGGCAAGGCCGCCTTCGCCTATGTCGTCGATCCGCGCGGCCGGGTGCTGGCGACGTCATCGAAAGGGCCCGAGATCGGCAAGGACCTCTCCAAACTGCCGCAGGTGGCGGCCGCGATCGCGCCCGGCCACGAAGCCGAGACGTCGGGCACCGACTTCAATGGCCATGCGGTGATGAGCGCCGCGAGCATCGTGCCGAAGCTCGGCTGGAGCGTGCTGTTCGAGCAGCCGACCACGCAGGCCCTGATGCCGATCCGCGACCAGCTGGTGCGCATCGCGCTTCTGATCGGCATGGGCCTGATGGTCGCGATCCTCGCCGGCACGCTGCTCGCCCGCCGCATGATCATCCCGATCACGGCGCTGCGCGACGGTGCGCATAAGCTCGGCGAAGGCGATTTCAGCCACCGCATCGACGTGCACACCTCCGACGAGCTGGAAGACCTCGCCGGGCAGTTCAACCGCATGGCCGACCAGATCCAGGAGACCTATTCGAACCTGGAGAGCAAGGTCGAGGAGCGCACCCGCGATCTCGCGCAGTCGATCCACGAGCTCAAGGTGCTGGAGGAGGTCGGCCGCGCGGTGGCCTCCTCGCTCGATCTCAACGCGGTGCTTGCAACCATCGCCGCCCGCGCCATCGAGATCACCCGTGCCGATGCGGTGCTGATCTACGGCTTCGACGCCGAGACACGCCGCTTCAACCTGGTCGAGGCCAACGGCATCGACAAATCCGCCGAGGGCGCGCATGTCACCATCGCCCAAGGCGGCAACATCCTGAGCGATGCCGCCGACAGCGGCGAGCCGATCGCGCTGGCCGAGCTCGGCGATGCCGCCGAGCAGCCGCTGCGCGAGGCCGCGCTCGCGGCCGGCTTCAACTCGGTGCTGGTGGTGCCGCTGATCGACCAGCAGGGCACGCTCGGCTCGCTCGTGGTACTGCGCCGCGCCACCGGGGCGTTCGCGCCCAGCATCATCGGCCTGATGCGCACCTTCGCCAACCAGGCCGTGCTGGCGATGCGCAATGCGCAGCTGTTTACCGAGGTCGACCACAAGAGCCACGCGCTGGAGGCGGCGAACACGACCGTGCGCGCGCAAGCCGACAAGCTCCGCGAGCAGACCGAGCAGCTCAAGGACTGGAACAAGTCGCTGGAGGAGCGCGTCCGGACCCAGCTCGGCGAGATCGAGCGCATCCGCAAGCTCGAGCGTTTCCTGGCGCCGCAGGTGGCGCAGCTGATCGCCTCCTCCGACAGCCCCGAGGGGTTGCTCACCAGCCAACGCCGCGAGGTCACGGTGGTGTTCTGCGACCTGCGCGGCTTCACCGCGTTCACGGAAGCGACCGAGCCGGAAGAGGCGATGAACGTGCTGCGCGAATATCACGCCGCGCTCGGCCAGCTGATCTTCAAGTACGAGGGCACGCTCGACAAATATGCCGGCGACGGCGTGATGATCCTGTTCAACGCCCCGATCCAGTTCGAGGACCACACCAAGCGCGCTGTGAAGATGGCGGTGGAGATGCGCGACACGATCGGCCCCCTGACCGAGCGCTGGCGCAACCGCGGTCATAGCCTCGGCTTCGGCATCGGCGTCGCGCTCGGCTATGCCACGCTCGGCCAGGTCGGCTTCGAGCAGCGGCTGGAATATGCCGCGATCGGCAGCGTCACCAACCTCGCCTCCCGCCTCTGCAGCGAAGCCAAGCCCAACCAGATCGTGGTCAGCCGCCGCGTCTACGGCATGGTCGAGCCTTTCGTCGAAGCCCGCGCCCTCGACGATCTCCAGCTCAAGGGCTTCAATCACCCCGTGCTGGCGATGGAGATCCTGAGCTGGCGCGAGGAGGTGGAGAACGTGGTGGATGCGGCGGCGGTGCGGCGAAGGGGGTAGCCGCAAACAAAACTGCGAAAACAACCCCATGCACAGTAGGCAGGGGCTTTGGGATCAATGACTTACGGCAGGCCTCGGCCGCGTGCCGCGCAATTTGACACGTCGGGCAAAACACCGGCAGATTGGCAGCATCCCAGCTCCCTCTCACGAACCACATCCCTCCTCCCCGCGACCAACCATCGCCTCAACGGCGAGGCGGACTTCGTGGGAGACACCCCGTGACGCTTGCCCTGCCTTCGCGTGCCTATGATTTGCAGATGCTGGACCGGCCCGCGGATCGCGCGCGTGATCAGGGCTGGGTGTTTGGGCTGCCGCCGGGCATTGCATCCGAGCAATGGCCGCTCGATCCCGTCACCGGCTATCCCTTGATGCACGGCTTCACGCTTCTGCTGCCGGAGGATTACCGGGTGCATGGCGATGACATCGTCGCATTGTCGTTCTTCGCCACGGCGCCCGATCACAATGACGGCGGCGCGCCCGACGATCCCGAGATTCGCGAGGCGGTGCTGGCGCGACCGTCGCATCCGCGGCTGTCGCGCATGACCGACATTCTCGACTACGCCTATGCCGCGCTGCTCTTGACGAAGGCCGAATATGACGGCGCGTTCGCCGCGCCGCCGGCGCCGCTTGCGCTGGCAACGGTGGAGCGGCCGCGCTGGCTCGATGTCGGCGGTGCCAGCGCCTTCTTCGAGGCCGCACCTAGCTACGCCAAGAAGATGTTTGCAGCCCCGCCGCGTGCCGATCTCAGCGAGACGCGCGCGATCGCGCTGTCGCCGCGCGCTGATGATCCCAACGCCGGCAAGGGCCCGCAGGATGAGCACGTGCGCGAAAATCCGCCGACCGGCTATCAGCCATATTACTACTATGTCGGCGGCAAGCCGGGCCGCGACAATTTCCGCCTGCACGACTGGGCCAAGGATCACGCCCACAACCACCTCGGCGGCACCATGCGGCCCTGCCAGGCCGTGCCGGAGATGAGCCCGTTCTATATCGAGTTCGAGGAATATTTCGGCGGCTACAATTTCGGCGGCGGCAACGCGCAGCTCGACTTCAAGGACATGAAGTTCGACTGGGCGTGCGGGTGATCATGGAAGCCGCGCAAGGATCCGGACTTTGCGATGATGCGAGCGTTCACGGAGCCATGCCGAGGAACGGATTGACGATGGTGAGCCCGCCGATGCTGCGGCCGCGCTGAAGGTCCCAGAATCACCGCTGTCAAAGAACGCGATCACCGCTCGTTCGCCTCGTCCCGATCGAATTTGTAGCCGGCGGGCAAGGCCGCCCAACGGCGCCTCCATGTTCTCGATCGCACGCCGACGCTGCTCCGCCTTGGTCTCGATTTCGATCGCGCCTTTGCGAGTGGCCACGATATCGATTTCGTCGCCCTCCTTGAGGCCGAGTTCATCAACTAGCGCTTTGGGCAGGCGCACTGCGAGGCTGTTGCCCCATTTGGAAACCAGCACCAGCACCCTCCGTGATGTGCATCCCTATCTGCATATCACAGGGAGATATGATGGCATTCCAAGCTGGCGTCCCCTCACGCCCCTCGCTTTGGCCCGATCGCCTCGAATCCGGCCTTTTGCTCGTCGCTGAGATCGGCCTGGAAATCGTCGAGCGCGTCGGCGATGGCGCCGACGGCTTGCAGCATGGTCTGCAGCCGCGTCTTCACGGCGGCGAGGCGGGCCTGCGGGGTTGCGGCCGGCTCGGTCGGGCAGGCGCTGAGCGTCTGCATGGTGCGGAGCGTGGTGTCCTGCAGCACCTCGAAGCGGGCGCGGGCGACCTCGTCGAGTTGGAGCGTGGTGGCGATGTCGGCGGCGGGCCATTGCTGCTGGAGCAGCTGCTCGTATTGGCGCTGGGCGTTCTCGTCGGAAACAGGATCGTAGTCCGCCTGGCAGGCCTTGGCCGCCTGCGCGTCCTTGGAAGCGTTCTTATCAGCGTTCTTGCTCGCGTTCTTGATATCGTTCTTGTCAGCGTTTTTGGACTGGTAGGACGCCAGCGCGGCGCGACGCTCATTGGCTAAGGCGTTGAGCCGGGCTTTCTGGTCGTCATTGAGCAGGCCGACGAATTTCGACAACGGCGCTTCCATGGTGTCGATGGCCTTGATCATGGCCTCGACACGCTCGCGCATCAGGCCGAGGCGCTCCGCCGCATTCGCAGGGGTTTGCGCCGGGCAGGCGGTGCGGATGGTGTCGCGCGCGGCATTCCAGGCGGATGAGAGCTCGTCGAGCGCGGTGCGCTGAGCTTCGTTCGGTGCAACGGCGCTCGCGATGCGCTCGACCGGCAGGCCGCCGGTGTCGCTGGCCTCGCACAGCGTCTCCGCGGTCGGGACCTTTCGCGCGCGACGGCCTTGCGGCACGGTGTAGGCGGCAAGCTCGGTGGCGGCATAGGGCGTGAACAGCGCGGCATAGATATCGCCGTAGCCGTAGAGCGAGAGGCTGGTGGTGTCGCCGAAGACGATCGCATTGGTGAGATCGTCATGGGCGAACGGCCAGAACACCGGGCCGACCCAGCCATAGCTGCCATCGGGATGACGCCACCAGCCCTGCGGGCGGCGGCCGCCTTGCCAGCCCGCCAGCGCAGCCTGCGCCGTGAGGGCCGCACGCATCACGTAAGGGTTCGACAGCTGGCTGCGGTCGGCCCCGCGCGGGTCCTGCGACCTCAGCGCCGCGGAGCGGTAGCGGCCGCCGCGCACCGCCATGCGGGAATGGCGCAGGCGCGACAGGCCGATCACGTGGCCGACGGCGAAGCGCGCAACCCCGACCGGACCGCCGCGCAAGCCGAACTGCGCCTCGGCTCTGTCAGGCAGCAGCACTGCTGCAACCACCAGGATCGCGCCAGCCAGCGCCAATCCCATGCGTCCCGGCATGATCGTTGACCTGACGACCAATTTGGCCAGGTCTTGTTTGGCCACGTCTTGTTTGGCCACGACTTGTACGGCCACGTTGGCCCTCCCACCCGCGCCAAGTGCGCAATGCGTCGCATCACGAAGACGCGCGAGGGAACCGAATGTTCCAGAGAGACACAGGACAATGCGTCGCAACGCGCCGGCCGTGCCGTGTCACTCCGCCTTTTGCGGCATCACGAAGGTCTGACCGGGATAGATCAAGTTGGGATTCTGGATCTTGTCGCGGTTAGCGTTGAAGATCACGGCGTAGCGGGAACCGTCGCCGTAAGCGAGCCGGCTGAGCGCCCACAGGCTATCGCCGCGGGCGATGATCCGGCTGCCGCCGGCCTCGGCCGGCGCGGCGGTGAGCGCCTCCGCCGGCGAGGCCGATGCAACCACGGTGGCCCTCGGCGCCTGCGCGAAGGCCTTGGGTTTCGGCGCGCCGATCAGTTTCGGCCGGGCCGCTTGCTTCTCAGGCACCGACGCCAGCCGCGGCGAGGCCGACGGCAGCGCGGCGACGACATCCGATTTGTCGTCGGGCTTCTCGGCCGGCTTGGCCTCCTGCTTCGCAACCGGCGGCATGCGCACGGGCGGCGGCGCCGCCGCGGCGATTGTGACCGGCATGGTCCGGCCGGATTCGGTGACCGTGCCGTCCGGCGCCCTGGCGCGGAGCGTCAGGTCATATGAGCCGGCCGGCAGCTGCGGCGGGGTCATCACGAATTGGCCCGAGGCGTCGGCGACCACGCTGTCGAGCGGCTTGCCGTCGCGCAGCAGCTCGACCCGCGCACCCGGCGTGGCGCGGCCGGCAATCACCGCCGCCTCGCCGTGATCGTCGATGCGGGCGACGTCGAAACGGGGGCCGGCATCTGCAGCCGGCGCCGGCGGCTTGACCGGCACGAGGTCACCGAGCGCGGCCACCTGCTTCTGGGTCTCGGCCAGCGCGCCCGCCTTCGGCTCGGGTGCAGGCGGCGCGCTGTCGACGAGCTTCGGCTGTTCCGGCTTCAGCTCTGGCTTGGATTCAGGCTTGGACTCAGGCTTGAACTCCACCTTGGGCTCGACCTTGGCTTCAAGCTTGGGCTCGACCTTGGCTCCGACCTGGGGTTCGACCTTGGCCTCCGGCTTGGCGGCGACGGTGACCTTCGTCCCATCAGGCAGCAGGCGGCGCAGCTCGGTCGGGCCGATCACCAGCGCGGTGCCGACCAGCGCGAGCAGACAGAAGGCAATGAAGGCCTTGGAGGCGGTGATCATTTGAAAAGGACCTTGGGTGGCAAATCAGCCGAGGCCGGCAAGGTGCGCCGATTTGGCTGCCGCAGCAAGACTGTCGATAGGATTATGCTTCCGTCCAGGCGCGCGGGATGAACCGGCGCGACCACGCGGGTGTCCAAGTATCAAGGCCGCCTGGCGGCATTCTTCAAGGGAATTCCTCCCGTGACCGTATTCTCCCGTGGCGCGCGATCGCTGGCGGTTGCTCTGACGCTGGCCGCTGCACCCGCCTTGGCCGCCCCGCCGCCCGGCTTCACGCTCTCCGACGATGCCGATCTCGCCTTGACCTCCCCCGACGGCGCCACCAGGCTCGAGCAGTATATGAGGGAGGGCGAGGATTTCGACCTCAAGTGGCAGGTCTGGTCGCGACGCGGCGGGGAGATGCGCGAGTTGAAGCCCGAGCAAGGCTATCCGGCCGGCTTCCGTTTTACGGCCGACTCGCAATGGCTGGTGCGGATGCAGAAGACCGGCTCGGGCGAGCAGGACCTCTTTCTCTATCATTTCGAGAACGGCGGCTTCGTCAACGCGACCAAGACGTCGCTCGGCGATCTGGCCTGGGCCTACTTCCGCAGCCGGCCCGACACCAAGAGCATGAAGCTCGACTATCACATCACGGCGAATCTGGTGAAGGGCACCGAAGATGCGTATCGCTGGCTCGGCGTAAGCTGGCCCAACAACCGCTATCTCCTGATCTCGCTGTCGGGCGAGACGGACAAGCATCCGAAGAACGTCGCGGTGAAGGGACTGGCGGATTGGAAATGCCGCTATGATCTCGAGACCGGCAAATTCGATGTGCCGAAGATGTTCGCCAAGGGCAACGCGGAAGCCTTGAAGTGGAAAATCAAGCGCTGAAGGTCCTGCGGTCTCGCCGCGGTCTCCTGTACGATGGAACCAACCCTCTGATTCCATTCCGATTCATATTTTCCTAACCGTCAATGGTAACGGGGTCTTGTCGGTTTTGCTGCATCTTGCATCCCACGGGAGGGCTGGATGGGCGCATCGATCCGATGGACCGCGCGAACGCGCGCGTTGCTCCGCCGTTGGCGCGGAGCGCCGCTGACGTGGCTGATCGCCGGCGGCTTCGTGCTGATGCTTGCGACCGCCATCGGCACCGCGCTCACGGTCGACCGTTTCCGGCAGAATGCCATCGAGAGCGGTCGCGACAGCCTTGAAAACGCCGTCCGCATGCTCGCCCGGCATTTCGACCGGCAGTTCGAGGACTTTGCGGTGCTGCAGAAGAGCATCATCGCCGAGCTCGAGAGCCACGGCATCCAGTCCGCCGAAATCTTCCGCAGCGAGATGGGCACGCTCGCCGTGCATGAGGTGCTGCGCGCGAAAGCCAGCGGCTGGTCCGACGTCGCCGGCGCCAATGTGTTCGATTCCAGGGGCGTGCTGATCAACTCGTCGCGGCAATGGCCGGTCGCCGATATCTCGATCGCCGATCGCGGCTATTTCAACCGTCTCAAGGACGATCCGGCCGCACAGGAGGAGGTGGAGGTCGTGCCCGGCCGGTTCGGCAACGGACCGGCGATCGTGTTCGCGCGGCGCATCTCCGGCCCGCACGGCGAATTCCTCGGGCTGGTCTCGCGCGCGATCACGCCCGAGCAGCTCGAATCCTTCTTCGCCTCGACCGGGCTCGGCGAGGATTCCTCGATCGCGATGCACCACCAGAACGGCCAGCTGCTCGCCCGCATTCCACACGTCGAAGCGATGATCGGGCAGAACTTCCGCACCGGCACGCCGGAGCAAATGGCGGTGTTCGAGCGCACCTTCGTCACCACCCAGCTCGCAAGCCCGATCGACGGCAAGGACCGCATCGTCGCCTCGCGCCTGCTCACCGGCGAGCCGCTGGTCGTGGTCGCGACCAAGTCGCTCGATGCGACGCTGGCGACCTGGCGCACGCAGACGAAATTCTTCGTCACCATTGCCGCGCTGTCGATCGGCCTGTTGGTGCTCACGCTGTTTCTGATCTTCCGCCAGGTGACGCACCGCCTGTCGCTCGAGAAGCAGCGGCTCGACATCGCGATGAACACGATGACGCAGGGCCTGTTGATGTTCGATCAGGACGAGCGGCTGATCGTCTGCAACCGCCGCTACATCGAGATGTATGGGCTCTCGGTCGCCGTGGTGAAGCCCGGCGTCCACTTCCGCGACGTGATCCGGCACCGCCGGGACACCGGCTCGTTCGAGGGCGACATCGATGCCTATTGCGACGACATCCTGAGCAATGTCGGCCGCACCAAGAGCGCGATCGTCGAAACCGCCGACGGCCGCCTGATCGAGATCAAGAACCAGCCGGCCGCTGCCGGCGGCTGGCTCGCCACCCATGACGACGTCACCGAGCGTATCCGCGCCGACGAGCGCATCGCCCATCTGGCGCATTACGACGCCCTCACCGACCTGCCCAACCGCGTGCTGCTGCGCGGACATCTGGAACGCCGCGTCGCCGAGCTCGCGCAAGGCAAGCCGTTCGCGATCCTCTATATCGACGTCGACGAGTTCAAGGGTGTCAACGATTCGCTCGGACACGAGGTCGGCGACGAACTGCTGCGCCAGGTGGCGAACCGCCTGCGCGCCTGCGTCAGCGGCAACGACATGGTCGCGCGGCTGGGCGGCGACGAATTCGCCATCGTCAAGGCCGGCACCTCCGATCCGGCCGAGCTGACGGCACTGGCGGAAACCATCCTCAAGGCGTTGCGCGCACCGGTGGATTGCAGGGGGCACGAGGTTCCGACCGATGCCAGCATCGGCATCGCCGTCGCGCCCGACCACGGCGACAATCTCGACGATCTGCTCAAGCGCGCCGATCTGGCGATGTATGCGGCGAAGTCGGAAGGCCGCCGCACCTTCCGCCTGTTCGTGCCCGAATACGACGCCAAGGCGCGGCAGCGCCGCCAGCTCGAGCTCGATCTGCGCCAGGCGCTCGCACGCGGCGAGTTCGAGGTGCACTACCAGCCGCTGGTCGACCTCACCGCCAATGTCGTCACCGGCTGCGAGGCGTTGCTGCGCTGGCGCCATCCCGAGCGCGGCATGGTTTCGCCGGCGGAGTTCATCCCGGTCGCCGAAGACACCGGCCTGATCGGCGAGATCGGCGAATGGGTGCTGAAGCAAGCCTGCGTCGAGGCTGCCTCGTGGCCGGGACGGATTCACATCGCGGTCAACGTGTCGCCGGTCCAGTTCCGCTCGCGCACGCTGGCGCTCAAGGTCGCCGCCGCCCTCGCGGAGTCCGGGCTCGCGCCGGGCCGGCTCGAGCTCGAGATCACCGAGACGGTGCTGATCCGCGACGACGAGGAGGCGCTGGCGATCCTGCAGCAGCTGCGCGAGCTCGGCGTGCGCATCGCGCTCGACGATTTCGGCACCGGCTATTCCTCGCTCAGCTATCTGCACCGCTTCCCGTTCGACAAGATCAAGATCGACCGCAGCTTCATCAGCGACATCGGTCAGTCCGAGGACTCCTCGCCGATCGTGCAGGCCGTGGTGCGCATGGCCGCCGCGCGCCATATGGCGACCACCGCCGAAGGCGTCGAGACCGAAGCGCAAGCCGAGGTGCTGCGCCAGCTCGGCTGCAGCCAGATGCAGGGCTGGCTGTTCAGCCCGGCGGTACCGGCGACGAAGCTGAAGCAGCTGCTGGCGGCGCAGGCGGTCGCGGCCTAGCCGGCGACGCCACGTCTGGCCCGGATGTCCGCAGCGAGGAAAGCGGCGCCGCTGAGTGTTTGGTTCGAGGTCGTGCGGCGATTTGACAATCAGCGACCGACAGCTATCAATTCATTGAATTCTGCGCACCTGGCTCGTCGAAATGGTGAGCCGCCGATCCGCCTCATTTTCGAGACGCGGGCAAGAAACGCTCAAAATACCGATGGTTTGCCTCCATTGGCCGCCGCAACGAAGAGTCGCATCGAGTCCCAATCCAAGCGCAAACCACAGGCATTTTGGAGCCGCTCAGCGCAATTTGAACCAGGGATTTCCGCATGCCGAATGATGAGTCGAGGACGGGGACGGAGCGTCTGAGACACTGGCTTGAAAGCGTTGGGCTCAGCCAATACACGGACCTCTTCGTCCGCCATCGCATCGATCTCGACATCCTGCCCCACCTGACCGAACCGGATCTGGCACAGATTGGACTGCCGCTCGGAGACCGCAAGCGGCTTCAGCGTGCAACGGCGTCCCTTTCCGGAATGGCCGCGCCAGCCGCGGGCCACACATTGCCCGCTACGGCAATCGTTGCGGAACGTCGCCAGCTCACCACGATGTTCTGCGACATGGTCGATTCCACCGCGCTCTCCGCACAGTTCGATCCCGAGGACGTGCGTGACATGATCGCGAGCTTTCGCGAAACCTGCGTGGGTGTGGTCAAACACTATGAAGGATTTGCCGCCCGCTTCGTCGGCGACGGCATCCTGGTCTATTTCGGCTACCCGAAGGCGCATGAGGACGATGCCGAGCGAGCGGTGCGGGCTGGTCTCGAGATCGTGCGGACATTGTCGACCGCGCCTGCGATCGAGCCGCTGGGTGCACTCAGCCATGCGCCCGCCGTCCGGATCGGCATCGCGACGGGACTGGTGGTCGTGGGCGACTTGGTCGGCCAGGGGACCGAGGAGCGCGATTCCGCGGTCGGCGAGACCGTCAATCTGGCGGCGCGATTGCAGGGCCTGGCGCCGCCGAACGGGGTGGTCATCTCGTCGTCGACGCAGTCGCTGTTGAAGGGAAAGTTCGACTATCGCAATCTCGGGGTCCATGCACTCAAGGGCATAGCCGGGAGAACACAGGCGTGGCATGTGGTGCGGCCGTCGCGCGTGGAGACCCGCTTTGCCGCAGCCATCGGCTCCCGGCTGACGCCACTCGTCAATCGCGACGACGAGATCACGGTTCTGCTCGGCCGCTGGGAGCAGGCCAAGGCGGGCGACGGCCAGGTCGTGGTGCTGTTCGGGGAGCCGGGCATTGGCAAGTCGCGCATCGTCCAGGAAATCTTCGTGCGGATTGCGGGCGATCGGCACGGGCATGTCTCGTTCCAGTGTTCGCCCTACTACAGCTCGACGGCGTTCCATCCCTTCATCGAGCAGCTCAAATTTTCCCTGGGCCTCGACCGCGACGATGCTTCGGCCTCGTCTCTGTCGAGTCTCGAGCGGACCGTTGCGGCCGCGCACGGCGACATCGAGCAGATGACGCCGCTCTTTGCGGCGCTGCTGTCGATCCCGACCGGAGGTCGCTATCCTCGGCTCGATCTGTCGCCGCAGCAGCAAAAGGACGCCATCGTCTCCGCGCTCATCAATCATCTCCTGGGCCTCGCGCACGATCAGCCGCTGGTGATCGCCTTCGAGGACGCCCATTGGATCGATCCGACATCCCGGGAGGTCATCGATCTGCTGGTGGAGCGGGTCCAGTACACGCCCATTCTCGTCGTCATCACCTGCCGTTCCGAATTCAAGCCGAGCTGGAGCGCTCACTCTCACATCACGACGCTGGTGCTGAACAGGCTGAGCCGGCAGCAGCGGACAACCTTGGTCGAGCGGGTTGCCGGCAGCCGCAAAATGCCGAAGGAGGTCGTCGAGGACATCATCGTCAAGACCGACGGCGTGCCGCTGTTCGTCGAGGAGCTGACCAAAGCCGTTCTCGAAAGCGACCTTCTGACCGAGGAACGCGGAAACTATGTGCTCTCCGGTTCGTGGCGACCGCTGGCAATCCCGGCGACGCTGATGGATTCGCTGATGGCGCGTCTGGATCGGCTGGGCCCGTTCAAAAGGGTCGCACAGATCGGAGCCACCATCGGCCGGCAGTTCTCCTACGAGATGCTGAACGCTGTCGCCTCCGTACCAGCCGACCAGATCGAGGCGGCGCTCGATCGCCTGGAGGAGGCAGGGCTGATCGTCCGGCTGGGCCATCCGCCGGATGCGCTCTACTCGTTCAAGCACGTGATGATCCAGGATGCAGCGCATGCGAGCCTGTTGCGCAGCGAGAGGAGACGGCTCCACGCGCGGATCGCGTCGGTGCTGGCTCAGAACTATCCGGAAAAGACCGAGCGCGAGCCGGAGCTGCTCGCCTATCATCTGACCGAATCCGATCAAAGCCAGCCGGCTGCAGCTTCCTGGATCAAGGCCGGCAGGCACGCCGCAAGGTTGGGAGCCTATTTGGAAGCGATCGGCCACCTGCGCCGTGGCCTAGCGGTCGTCCTCGGCAGTCCCGAGATGCCCGACCGCGATGAAATGGAGCTGGAGCTTCGCATTGCGCTGGGTAACGCGCTGATTGCTGCCAAAGGTTACGGCACACAGGAGGTGGAAGACAATTTTGCCCGAGGCCTCGAGCTCGGACGGCAGCTCGATGATGAAGACAAGGTGCTAGCGGCGATAAGAGGGCTTTGGATGCACCACTTCATTCGGGCTGACCTGACCAAGGCGCATGGTCTGAGTGCCGCACTCCTGAAATTCGCCAAACGGGAACGCCCGAGCGAGTTGCTGTCGAAGCAGACGCTGTACCTCGTGGAGGCCCACAGGTCGATCGCGGCGACCATGCTTTACCGCGGGCGGTTTCTGGCGGCGCAACATCATCTTCGTCGCTCCATCCAACTCGATGATCCGGCTCTGCATCGCGGTTCGGCGGAAAGGCTCCTCAATCCAGGCGTCATGTCGATGTCGTACCTCGGATACCTGCTGTGGTTCCTGGGGCAGCCCGACACCGCGCGGCAGCACAGCGAGCAGGCGATTTCCGATGCCGAGCAAATGCGCCATCCTTTTACGCTGGCATTCGCGCAAGTGTTTGGCGCATACCTTTGTCAGCATCTGCGCGACGTCACGGGCACCAGAGATTATGCCAGCCGCGCGATGACCATTTCATCGCAACACGGCTTTCTGCATTGGAAGCAACAGGCCACCATTCTGCATGGATGGGCGCTGACTGAGCTCGGGGACATGGATGCAGGTCTGAGCGAAATGCGCACGGGCGTCGAGGGTTACGAGGCGCAGAATTCCTGGCTCGCCAGTTGCTGGTTCAGATGCCTCCTCGCGCAAGGCTATGCGAGGGCCGGTCTGTCGGAAGCGGCCTTGCGCGCGCTCGATGGTGCCTTGACGGTCGCGAAGAGGACGGGCGATCACTTCTATCTGGCGGAGATCTACCGCCTGCAAGGGGAGTTCATCCGGGCCCATGCCGGACCAGCGGCCGACTCCGAGGAATTGTTCGTGCAGTCGCTGGAAGTCGCGCGCGGACAGAATGCCCGCTCGTGGGAGCTGCGGACAGCCGTCAGCCTGGCCCGCCTCTGGCGAGATTCCGACAAGCTTGAGCAGGCGGTGGACCTGCTTGTGCCTGTTGTCGGCAGGCTCCGTGAAGGGCTCGTCACGCCGGACGTGAAAGAAGCCATCGCGCTAGCAAACGAGCTCGATATGCTGTCATCCAGAGAACAGCCATGGATCGCGCGAATCAATTCGATCTGACAGTGCCCGTGACCGGCATCGACATGCGACAGCGCACGCCGCCCGGCTCGAAGGCGAGATCGAACTCGCCGCCGAGGTCCGCCTCGACACAGCGCTCCATCAGCCGCGTGCCGAAGCCGCGGCGCATGGGCGGCGTGACTTTCGGCCCGCCGGCTTCCACCCATTCATATTCGAGAATGGTGCCGTGCCCGGTATTCCGCAGGCTCCATCGCATCAAGAGCGTCCCATCCGGCGCCGACAAGGCACCGTACTTTGTCGCATTGGTCAGGAGCTCGTTGAGAACCATCGTAAAGCTGAGCGCCGAGCGCGCATTGAGCGCGACGGGGGGACCTTCCATCCTGATCCGGCCATCCTCCGCAACAGCCGCCGTGATGTCCTCGACGAGCCGCTGGAGCGGCGCGTCCTGCCACTTGCGCTCGGTCAAGAGATCATGCGCACGAGAGAGCGCCAGCAACCGTCCCTCGAAGGTTCGATTGAAGTCGTCCAGACTGCTGGTATGGCGCGCGGTCTGGCCGGCGAGCGATTGCACCATCGCCAGGGTATTCTTGACGCGATGATTGAGCTCATCAATCAGGAGGGTTTGCGCCATTTCCGCGCGCTTGCGTTCGGTGATGTCGACCAGCATGTTGACTGCACCGATCAGCCTGCCCCCCGAATCGAATAGCGGCGTCGGATAGGGAATGAACGGCACGCGCGTGCCGTCCGGTCGCTCCGCGACAGCCTCCACTCCACGCACGGGCCGACCCTCCCGGAGCGCGATCGCCATCGGACATTGGTCGTGCGGCAGAGGCGTGCCGTCGGGCCAATAGAGCTTCCAGGTCACGCACCATTCGTCGCCGGGCAGCGGCGTGCGCCCGGCCATCTCGACGGCGGTCTTGTTGTAGAAGGTGATGCGGCCGTTTGCGTCGGTGGTGTAGAGTGCGGCGGGCAGCGCCTCGAGCAGATCGCGCATATGCTGCTCGCTCTCGCGAATCCGATCCTGCAATCGCTTGGCTTCCGTGACGTCGTGACTGACGCGAACGCCGTAGCGGAAGCGTCCCGCGCTGTCCGTGACCGAAGAGCTGAAGATCTCGAGATAACGCACGCTGCCGTCGGGGCGCAGGGCGCGCTTGCGGCAGGTGTAGCTTGGAATCTCGCCACGGACCTGTTGCTCATAGAGGGCAAGATCCGCGGCGCAATCGTCGGGATGAGTGTAGTCGGAAAAGCTCATCGCCAGCAGCTCATCACGAGATCGCCCGGTGATCTCGCTCAAGTAATCGTTGACCCGGAGCAGCCGCCCATGTTCATCGGCCTCGGCGATGCCGACCTTGGCCGCTTGGTAGGTTGCAGCGAGGCGAGTCTCGCTCGCCTCGCGCGCCAGCTCGGCCACGTGCAGCCCGGTGACGTCAGTTGTAAAGCAGCGCGTGCTGACGAACTTGCCGTGCTCGACACGACTGTTGGAGGTGATCAATACGTGCTTGATCGAGCCGTCCTTCGCGCGCAGGCGGGCGGGATAGCGGTCCAGCCTTTCGCCACAGGAGAGTCGGTGAAGAATGTCGCCGATGACGGGGGCGTCCGCGTGAAATTCGGCCACATGGTGACCGATATACTCTTCGGCGCTGTAGCCCAGCAGATCGAGCTCGGCCTGATTGGCCCTGCGAATGATGCCGTCGCCACCCACGATATGGAGTCCGACCGCACTGTTCTCGAAGAAGTCCTCGAGATCCTTGGTCTTTGCACGAACCTCTTCCTCGATCTTCTTGCGATCTGAAACGTCCTGAAAGCAATTGATTGCGCCCTGGATGCGGCCGGCATGATCGCGCAGGGGACGGATGTTCACGAGTGCAGTGATCCGCAAGCCGTCCGGCCGTTCGATCATGACCTCCGTGTTACGCGCGGGGAGGCCGAGCCGGACCGCCGTGGCCATGGGGCACTCGGAATGCGGAAGCAGGGTGCCGTCCATCCTGTAGAGACGATGCGACCCGCAGAACTTTTCGACGGAACCAAGCTCCGGAGTTCTGCCCCACAATTCCGCGGCTTCGCCGTTGTAGGTCACGATCCAGCCTTCACTATCGCAGACATAGACCGCGCCCGGAATGGCCTCGAGCGCTGCAGGAGCCGCCGCCACCAGGGCCTCGAATTCGGTCAGCTTGCGGGCAGAGAGCGGAAATTCCTCGACATTCGACATACTTAGCCCCGACGTGCCGCAGGCGGGCGCCTACGCAATCAGCTTGAACGCATCCAAGCCCAGAGCGTTCCAAGGCCCGCCAACCGCTGGTTGAGACTTGGCGGCGCCGAGTGCGGTCCCCCCTGTTGTGCTGATGCCGACAGCACGGCGCTCGACGCCGGGCGCACCATGGTCTGGCCCTATTACGTCAACGGCCGCCCCAAGATCCGCTGCTTCATGCCCGGCAGCATGACGTGATCCGGAACGGGCTCGGCAAGTAAGAGAAGCTCACATCGATTGTCGGGCCGCCCGCACTTCGGCGAATTCGGCGTCGGGGTGGCTGACGATGGTGGCGACCATGATGCCGCTGATGATCAGCGACCAGGCGGTGTTCCAACAGATCCAAAACACGAGCCAGCCTCCCTTTTCCCTCTCTCACGCCCCGAGCTAACGGCAGAGCGATGCCGCCGTTCCCGGCGCGGGGCCTGCCGCGATGGGCGGCGGCAAGGTACTATTTTGGTTTGGTCGGCGGCGCCGCCCGATCGGTTTGGCCGGTGTGGCGCTTTGCCACGACGTCCGCATCGCGCTCGCCCTCGTGCGGGCGCGGCGGAAGCTTGGGCTGGCCGGCTTGACCGCCATGCTTGCCGCCCATGTCGGGCTTGCCTTCGAGATCGTTTGCGCGGGACATGTCGGTTCAATGCGTTCGCAGCGCATTGGTTCGCGACAGCATCGGCCGTTTTCGCCCTGTGAACGGCCTCATAGAACCGCCGCTCTTTGCAGTGCAGGATCGCTGACGCGGCCCTTGGCCTCGCGGCTTGCACCGATGGATTGGCCTGATGCGAAAACGACTCATCCTCTGGACCCTCATGACCTCCGCCCTGGTCGCGATCACCGTGTGGACTATGCTCGGGCCGCCGGACCAGCCGTCCGGGTTGCGTCTGCCCTCCCGAACCGCAGCGGCGCGCTGACCCGGCATCCCGCGACCGATGCGATTTCGGCATCGATCGATCCCCATTGGATTTTGGTGCGGCGTCGCTCCGCCCGCTATGCTCGCGGCAAAAACGATAATACCGCGAGCCAGCTTTCAGGAGGAGCCCATGTCGAGACCGATGTCGAGACCGATCCGACGCATCGCATCGCGCGCGCCACGCGCTGCGATCGCCGCCGCCCTGTTCGCTTCGCTTACCCTCATTTCTGGAGTCCGTGCCGGTATGGCCGAAACCTTTGCCTATGTCGGCAATGCCGACAGCAACGACATCAGCGTGTTCAAGATGAGCGAGAGCGGCGAGATGACGCTCGTGCAGACGGCCGCCTTCAAGGGCGTCGAAAAGCCGGGCTCCTCGACACCGCTCGCGATCACGCCCGATCATCGTACGCTGATTGCCGGAATCCGCTCGCAGCCCACTCTCGCGGTGAGCTTTGCGATCGATCCCAGGACGGGCGAGCTCAGCCATCTCGGCAACGGACCGCTCGCGGACAGCATGGCCCATATCGCCATCGACCGCAGCGGCAAGTACCTGTTCAGCGCCTCCTATGGCGGCAACAAGGTCGCGCTGAATCCGCTGCTTGGCAACGGGGTTGCCGGCGAGCCCAAGCAGGTGATCCCGACCGGGCTGAACGCGCACGCCTTCCTGCCTTCGCCCGACAACCGCTTCGCATTTGCGACCAATCTCGGCTCCGATCAGGTGCTGGCCTTCGCATTCGATGCCACGACCGGCACGCTGACGCCGAACGACCCGCCGGGGCGCAAAGTGCCGGAGAAATCGGGGCCGCGGCACTTCGTGTTTCATCCCGGCGGCAAGTTCGTCTATCTCCTCCACGAGCTGAACGGCGATGTCGCGGCCTTCACTTATGAAGCCAGGAGCGGCGCGTGGGACGAGATCCAGCGCACCACCGCGCTGCCGGAAGGGTTTTCGGGAAAACCTTGGGCGGCCGACATCCACATCACGCCGGACGGCCGCTTCCTCTACGCTTCCGAGCGCACCACCAGCACGCTCACCGCCTACAGGGTCGATGGCTCGAGCGGCAAGCTGACCACGATCGGCAGCGTGCCGACCGAGAAGCAACCGCGCGGCTTTCAGGTCGATCCAAGCGGCCGCTATCTCGCCGCGGTCGGCGAGCTCTCCGACAGCATGACGGTTCATGCCATCGACCAGGGCAGCGGCGCGCTGACCAAGCTGAAATCCTACCCCACCGGCAAGAAACCGAACTGGGTCGAGTTCCTGAAACTGCCGTGAGGAGCCATCGCCGACCTACGTAAACATCCGTAATTTCGCGAGGCCCGGCTTGGCGTCATATCTCGGTCATGGACCGGCAGATTGTCTTCAAATGCCCCCAGACGGGCCTGAACGTGCAGCATCGGCTTACCGACGAGCCGAGCGATCGCACGCACGTGTCGGTGTCGTGTCCGGCCTGCACGCGGCTGCATCTGATCGAGCGGGCCAGCGGCAAGCCGGTGGGTGAGCGGCGCCGCTGACGCCCGCCGCGCGCGACTCGAGCTCTTCGGAGCGAACCTGTTCTCCAATCCCGCGACTCATCAAAGACTTGCTTGTCAAAGACTTGCTTGCCGCGACTGCCGGCGGCGGCACGGCGTCCTGTTTCGGGACGACGCGGCCGTAGTGCGGGCGGCGGCCATCTGCTATCGATTGGAGGCATAGCCCAAGTGGAATTTACCCAATTGGAATTTCCGATGCGTCATTTGCCCCGCGCCGTTGTTCGAAACCTGTGCCCCGCAGCCGTCGCCGGCCTGCTCGTCCTCAGCCCCCATCCGGCCGGTGCCGCCGACGACGACGCGCCGAAGGGGCCGGCGGTCACGGTGCTGAAGGTCGCGAAATCCTGCTTCTCCGACGTCGTCGAAGCCACCGGCACGATCATCGCGCGCGAGGAAACCTCGGTGCGGCCCGAGCGGCCCGGCCTGAAGGTCACGGACGTGCTGGCGGAAGCCGGCGACACCACCACCGCCGGCCAGGTGCTGGCCCGGCTGGCGCTGCCCGAAGGCGGCACGCTTCAGGTCACCGCGCCCGTGGCGGGGGTGATCGCGACCTCGACCGCGCAGATCGGCAACTTCGCCTCGGCCAAGGGCGAGGCGCTGTTCACGATCGTGGCGCGCAGCGAGTACGACCTCGTCGGCCTCGTGGCCACCACCGATGTGCGCAAGCTCGCGGTCAATCAGCAGGCCACCGTGCGAATCCCAGGTGGCGGCGACATCAGCGGCAAGGTGCGCCGCATCGGCCCGACCGTCGAGCCGAACATCCAGCAGGGCATGGTCTATATCGGAATCTCCTCGCAGAAGCGGCTGCTGCTGAATGGGAGCGGGCGCGCGCTGATCAAGACCGGGCAGAGCTGCAACGTGGCGGTGCCGCTGACCGCCGTGCAATATTCGTCCGCCGGCACCGTGGTGCAGGTGATCCGCCGCAACCGCGTCGAGACCAAGCGTGTCGAGGTCGGCTTGATGTCCGGCGGCAATATCGAGGTCCGCGACGGCCTCAGCGAGGGCGACGTCGTCGTCGCCCGCGCCGGTGCCTTGCTGCGCGAAGGCGATCCGGTGCGTCCCGTGATGGCGAGCGCGGAAGCGGCGAAGTAGGAGCAACGTCGTAGGGTGGGTTAGCCGAAGGCGTAACCCACCTCTTTGCTTTCCAAGCTGACGCGAGAGAAGCGGTGGATTACGCCTTCGGCTAATCCACCCTACAAGAGCCGCGAACTAACCGCCGGCTTCGCCGAAACGGACGTCTTCGAGCAGCGACGACGATACGGTCGGGACCTGGTCGCCTTCGCTGGCGCGGGAGATGGCGAGGCGGGTCTTGTTGAAGACGCTCTCGGCGCTGCCGGGCTTGCTGAGGTTGTTGAGGAACTCGCTGACCAGCACGCTGTGCTCGCCCTTGCCGTCGTCGACGACCTTGCCGGGCGAGGCGGAGGTGAGGATGAGCGCATTGTCGGACGCGCTGATCGGCGCGAGACCGTGGCTGTAGGAGCGGAAGCGGCGCTCGTAGGGATTGCGGCGGGAGGCGTCGACCACGACGAGCTTCGCCTTGGCGCCCTGCTCCTTCATCATCTCGAGCACGCCCTCGATCGACACGCCTTGGCGGCGGACGTCCTTTTCCTTCCAGATCACGGCATCGACCGGCAGCATGTAGCTCTCGCGGCCGGCCTGCACGCCGTAGCCGCCGAAGAACAGCATGACGACGCTGTCGCGGGTGATCCGCGACTTCAGGCGGCTCACGGCGCGGACCATGTCGTCGCGGGTCGCATCTTCCACCATGTCGACGTCGAAGCCGTTCTTGCGCAGGGACGAGGACAGCGCACGGGCGTCGTTGATCGACTGCGTCAGCGGCGCGCTGGCGTCGGGGTAATGTCCATTGCCGATGACGAGCGCCAGGCGCGAGCTCTGGCCGATCGAACCGGTGATCTGATCGGTCGAGACCGCCTTGGCGGCATCGATCGCACGCATGTTGAGAGCAGCATGGGCGCCGATCACCAGCGACACCGTGCCGATGAGGGCCGCGGCGAGGGCGATCGTACGTCTGGAAAGGTCGAGCTGCTTTAGATTCATCTCGCTTCGTTTCCTGTGCCAAAGACCTACCAAGCGCGCGCACACTGTTTGAGTAGCGCGATAGCGTCTTTAGGTTTGAGGGATTGGCCGGGGATGTGACCCCGAATTGCGCGCAATTTGCGGCGCCGCACCAAACAAACCCTTAACCGGATATAGGCCCTGGGGCAATAGATTGCTCAAAATTTGAACTAAGCGTCTGAATATACTTGATAATTCTCCGATCCAAATTGCCGCCTTTACGGCTTCCCCGTAGCCTTCCGGAGAGCGATCATGCAGCCTTCGTGCCGGCTTTTCCGTGACTTCCATCACATTTGTTTTTCCCGCGAATCCGGGTAGCTTTTTCAACGACTTGCAGGGGGTGGCGCGCAGATGGCAGCGTGCCTGATGTCCCCGACCAAGGCCCCCGCGACCAGGTATTTCATGAGCTTTCATTATTTTGCCGGCGCCGCCTGCCGGGCGCTGACGGCGCGGAAGGACGGCCCCTCGCTTTACGACGTCTGCGATCCCGTATTGTCGGATACGGCCAGCGGCGATCCGCATCTCGCCAAATTCTACAGGACCGCCCTCGGCAATCCCGCGCTGCGGATCCTGCTCCGCCGCGCCGGCCTGCCCGAGCTGCGCGACGAGGGGATGCTGACGCGGCTGCGCGCGGCCCTCGCCCAGGCCCGCGACGAGGCCGAGCCCGACTGGGCGGCGGTCGGGCAGCCGATCGCCGATCTCGTCGACAGCATCGCGCTCGACCACCCCAAGCCGCCGCCGGTGCCGTTCACCGCCACCATGCCGCAGAGCGCTGAGATCGACGGCGTGATCCGCGATTGCGCGCAGCATCTGCTCGGCTCGTACCGCCGCAACGGCTTCCTGCCGACCTACGCCGCCTTCAACCTGATCGGCGATCCTGATGTCCGCGGCCGCGAGCTGATCATGGCGCTCACGGGCCTCAACGCGCGCGGCTACAAGAATTCCTCGCTGCTGTTCAACCTCGCCCGCGTCTTCATCGCGCGCTCGCCCGCGCGCGCCGTGGTCAATCCGCCCTGGAAAGGCATTGCCGAGCCGATGTGGGAGCCGGTGCAGATCCGCCACCGCTCGGCCTATTACGACGCGTTCTTCATCGAGGCCCTGCTCGGGTTCGTCGAGACCGGGCTCGCCTCCCCGGCCGACAAGGTCGCGGCGGAGCGCGCGATCGCCGACATGGTCGATTTCTGCGTCAACATCAGTCGCGAGGAGGTCGAGGGCTTGGGCGGCGCGCGCTTCAACGTCGTCACCGCACTGGCGCCGGCGCCGCATCCGCGCTTCTCCCGTTACTTCGCGCAGATCAAGCAGGACCTCGGTTTCGGCATCTACGTGCCGGATTGCGACACCACGGCCTGCTCGATCTCCGCGGCGACGCAGGCCGGCTGTACCGACGCGATCATCGACCAGCCGCTCCTGGACTTCTATGCGGGCTATCAGGTGCGCGCCGGCGTCAACGAACCGCGCGTGACCGTGCCGCTCAACGACAATATCGACTATGAGGGCGGGGTTGCGACCTGGATCGACAATCTCAAGGGCGAGCGCCCTTACGGCAACGATCTCGATCCGACGCTCAATCTCGACATTCTCGAGGTAAGCTTCCGCAACCTTGAGCGCTGGAAGGTGCTGGAGACGCCGTCGCGGCTTGCAACATTGCACCGGATCATCGGCTTTCAGAAGCGGCTGGCCGCCAGCGGCGCCTTCGCCAATCCGCGCTCGCACATCTATTATCTGCCGGAGCTCTACAGCGCCTATTTCGGCCGCTGCTATGCCGCCTTCCTGGCGCTGCCGCTGGCGGCGCAGGCCGCGATCGATCCCGCCGGCGATTTCGATTTCATCCGCCATCGCGTGCTGTCCTACGTCAAGGGCGAGCTGATGGCGGCCGAGATGAACGTGTTCGACGCCGCGCTGGCGCTGATCGCGCTCGGCCATCTCGGCGCCGACCCGCGCGCCTTCGCACCGGCGCTGAACGTGATCGTCGCCGGGCTCGGTGAAGGCGGCCGCCGCGGCCCGTTCCGCGCCTATGAATGGAACAAGATGAAGACGCCGACGCGGATCCTGGTCGGTGGCCCGGAGGTGACCTCGGCGTTCGTGCTGATGGGGCTGGCGGTGGCGAAGCGGGCGATGGCGCGAGGGTGAGGGGTCTCGTAGGGTGGATTAGCGAAGCGTAATCCACCATCTAACCTCCGCGGATACGAACAGTGGTGGGTTACGCCTTCGGCTAACCCACCCTACGAGACTGTCGCAAAATGACAGGAAGTTGAAAGCCTATCTGTTCGGCATGCGCTGGCCGCGCGGCCAAAAGCCGACCACAATTGCGCCGTCTATCGAGATTTTCATCACAACTGGACGGGCATGTTGCGAAAGGTCCTGATTGCGCTGTCTTTGTTCGCCATCCCTTCGCTGGCGGATGCCGCCGAGATCACCGGCACGGCAAAGGTCCGCGCTGGCGATGCGGTGGTGATCGGCACCACGCGGATCCGGCTCGGCGGCATCGACGCGCCTGCAATCGACCAGCTCTGCCTTAACACCAAGTCCGAGCGCTGGACTTGCGGCGTCGCGGCCCGCGATGAGCTCGCCAGATACGCCGAGGGCAAGACTTGGGTCTGCCGCCCGAGATCGGTCGACCGGCGCGGCCGCACCGTGGCGCGCTGCGAGGTCGGCGGCGAGGACATCCAGAAATGGCTGGTGCGCAACGGCTGGGCGCTGGCCTACGCCCACATGTCCCGCGACTATGAAGCCGATGAAAAGGCCGCGCGGGAGGCCAAGGCAGGGATGTGGCAGGGCGCCTTCATCGCGCCGTGGGACTGGCGCGTCCGCAACAAGAAGACCGCGATCCTCGGCGCGACCAAGCCGCCTGACGGCGCGCACGCGGTGCTGCTCGCTTCGGCCTCGGGGCCGGTCGCGCCGTCGCCGGACTGCACCATCAAGGGCAACGTCAACAGCTCCGGGGAGTGCATCTTTCACCAGCCGACCAGCCGCTGGTACACGCAGATCAGGATGAAGATCAGCAAGGGCACCCGCTGGTTCTGCTCGGTCGAGGAGGCCGAAGCGGCCGGTTGCCGGGAGACGAAGCGATAACCCAGCCCTGCATTTTGCGCGCTTTTCTCGGGACGCGCCGGCACGTAAAAGCATGATTCAGCGACCCACCATCCTGTTCTCAGGCAATAAGGACCGACAGCAATGACCGTTCGCGCGGGCCGGGAGTTTCTGGCCATCCCCGGGCCCACCACGATGCCCGACGAGGTGCTGCGGGCGATGCACCGTCCGGCGATCGACATCTACTCCCAGGAGATGCTGGATCTCACCGAGAGCCTGCTCAGCGACATCTCCAAGCTGTTCGCGACCAAGGGCAAGTCCTACATCTACATCGCCAACGGTCACGGCGCCTGGGAAGCGGCGCTGAGCAACGTCCTGTCGCGCGGTGACAAGGTGCTGGTGCTGGAGAGCGGTCGGTTCGCGATCGGGTGGGGCAACGCGGCGGCGCTGATGGGCGCCGAGGTCGAGGTGCTCAAGGGCGATTGGCGCCGCGCGGTGCGGCCGCACGAGGTCGAGGAACGCCTGCGCCGCGACAAGGAGCACAGCATCAAGGCCGTCGTCGTGGTCCAGGTCGACACGGCCTCCGGCGTGCAGAACGACATCGAGGCGATCGGCAAGGCGATCAAGGCGAGCGGCCATCCCGCGCTCTACATGGTCGATACCGTCGCCTCGCTCGGCTGCATGCCGTTCGAGATGGACAAATGGGGCATCGACGTTGCGATGTCCGGCTCGCAGAAGGGCCTGATGACGCCGCCCGGCCTCGGCTTCGTCGCCGCCAATGCGCGCGCGCTCGAGGTGCACAAGAAGGCCAACATGTCGACGCCCTATTGGAGCTGGAGCGAGCGCGAGGGCACCGAGAATTATCGCAAATATGCCGGCACCGCGCCGGTGCATCTGCTGTTCGCGTTGCGCAAAGCGATCGACATGCTGCACGAGGAAGGCCTGGAGAACGCCTTCCGCCGCCACAGCCTGCTCGGCGAAGCCGCCCGCCGCGCGGTCTCGGTCTGGTCGGAAGGCCAGGTACTCGGATTCAACGTGGCCGAAGCCAGCGAGCGCTCCAACACCGTGACCACGGTGACGATGAGCAACGGCCACGATCCGGCGGTGCTGCAACGCTATTGCAAGGACAAGTGCGGCGTCGTGCTCGGCACCGGCATCGGCGATCTCTCCGGCCAAGCCTTCCGCATCGCCCATATGGGCCATGTCAATGCGCCGATGCTGCTCGGCACGCTCGGGGTGATCGAGGTCGGGCTGAACGCGCTGAAGATCCCGCACGGCAAGGGCGGGCTGGAGGCGGCGGTCGCGTATCTCGGGGAAGAGGTGGCGGTGTAAGTCGCGCGCGCCTCTTCCTTCTCCCCTTGTGGGAGAAGGTGGCGCGAAGCGCCGGATGAGGGGTTCTATCCGCGATTCCCGACTGCCAGGACTCGCGGAGAGAACCCCTCACCCGTCTCGCCGCTGCGCGGCGAGCCACCCTCTCCCGCAAGGGGAGAGGGGAAGATCAGCGCTCCACCCGATACGCCTCCACCTGTGCCTTCAGCTCATTCAGCGGCGCGAGCGGCGCTTTCGGGTCGACGCGGTGCTCCCCGCTTGCCAGCCATCTCAGCACCATCGCGTCCACGGCCGGCGAATGGTGGATAACGTCGCTGTAATTGTTAAGATCGTGCGTCACCGCCTTGAGCGCGCGGAAATCGTGCAGGCGGACGTTGGGCAGTTGCGTCAATCGCTGCGCAATGTGCGCCGTGAGATCGGTGACAACCTTCAGCGTTTCGGGCGAGGCATCGCGCATCGCGACGAATTGCAGGATCGAATAGGGCGGGAGGTAGATGTCGAAGGTCACGTCGGGGTGGCGCGCGATCAGGCCGACGGCGTCCTGCTCGAAATGCCGGACCATGGCTTCGTAGCTGTAGCCTTCGCCGAGGAAGCGGCTGCGTACGGGGCTGGTAATGTAGGCAAAGGCGGCGAGCGTCTTCTTTGCGTTGTAGTCGCGCGCGACGTCGAAATCCCGCGGCAGGGCGTAGATGTCGTCGACGTCTGACAACGCAAACTTGACCGGCAGATAAGGCGACGCCCGGGTCAGCGGCTCCCGCAGCAGCGGGACGGACCGCAGCAGCGCGAACACCGATTCCTTCGCCATCGCCGCGCTGAACAGATAGGAGGCGATGCCCTTGGCGGTTCGGCGATAAAGATCGACGGACAAATAAGGGTCGGTCTCGATGTCCGCGGCATCGATGAAGATGAAATCGTCCATTTCCCAGATCACGCGCCTTGCGCCGCGGTCGATCGCCTGCTCCAGCACGAAGGCCTGCTGACGCGAGTTGGAGCCGGTCATCGCTAGCTTGAGCGAGCGGACACGAAGCGCGCGATCGATGTCGCTCTGGCGGAAATGGATCGCAAGCGAGGTGCCCATGAAGGCGGTGTCGAACGGCTGGCTGCTGATCAGCCCGGCATTCTGCACGCGCGTGTCCTCCGAGTAGAAGGCCGGGACAAGGCGCGAGGGGCGGAACAGCTGCAGGGGATCGACGATGAAGGTGAGCGCCGCGGCGCTCAGTACGCAGGCCGCGCTCGCCAGCAGAAGACGCCCGAGATTGGTGAATGCGCCCTGCATCAGAACCGGAAATAGATGAATTCGCTGTGGCTCTGGATGCCCAGGAAGCCGAAGGCGAGCAGCAGCGAGGCCGCATAGAGCACCAACGGCCGCGTGCGCCCTGCCCGCAAGGCCTCGCCGACCTCGCGGTTGCCGTGGTCGTATTCCATCAGCGCTTGTGTGTTCGGCGCCAGCCACACCAGCGCCGCATAGATCGCGACTTGCACCAGGGCCGCGATCTCCTCGCGGCCGAGCACGAGGTTCGAAGGGGCAGCCATGGCGTGGAGCACCCGCAATGCCCAGGCGACGCTCTCGGCACGGAAGAACACCCAGGCGATGACGACAGCGAGGAAGGTCAGCACGGCGCCGGCGATGCGAGCTGGGCGTGCAATCAGCGGCGGACCGTTCGGCACCAAGGCATTGAAGGCATGATTGACGCAGAGATAGGCGCCATGCAGCGCGCCCCAAATGACAAAAGTCCAGGCCGCGCCGTGCCAGAGCCCGCCGAACAGCATCGTGATCATCAGATTGACGTAGCGCAGCACGCGGCCTCTGCGGTTGCCGCCGAGCGGGATGTAGAGATAGTCGCGCAGGAATTGCGACAGCGTCATGTGCCAGCGCCGCCAGAACTCGACGATGCTGGTGGCCTTGTAGGGCGAGTTGAAATTGACGGGCAGGAAGATGCCGAACATCAGCGAGATGCCGATCGCCATGTCGGAATAGCCGGAGAAGTCGAAATAGAGCTGGAAGGTGTAGGCGAGTGCGCCGAGCCAGGCCTGGTCGAAGCTCGGCGAGCGCGCCTCGAAGGCGAGCGCGACCAGCGGCTGGATGCCGTCGGCAAGGCAGGTCTTCTTGAACAGGCCGATCGCGAAGATGATGATTCCGCACAACATGAGATGCCCGTCCGGGCGCTTGGTCTCCTCGTGCTCGAATTGCGGGATCATGTCCTTGTGATGGAGGATGGGCCCCGCGATCAGATGCGGGAAGTACGTCACGAACAGCGCGTAATGCGGCAGCGCATAGGCCGCGACCTGGCCGCGATAAGCGTCGACCAGAAACGCGATCTGGGTGAAGGTGTAGAAGGAGATGCCGACCGGCAGCAGGATGTGGAGCGCGACATCCGTGCCGAGCAGCGCGTTGACGTTCTCCGCGACGAAGCCGGCATATTTGAAGATGCCGAGCATGAGGAGATCGCCGACGACGCCGAGCGCGAGTGCGGCCTTTCGTTGCGGGTGCGTGAGCTCCGCCACGATGAGAAGATGGCCGACGCCGTAGTTGAAGGCGATCGAGAGCAGCAGAAGGGCGACGAACTGCCAGCTGCCGATTGCGTAGAAGGTGATCGAAGCCAGCGCCAGCCAGACCACCGGAGCCAGATTGCTGCGCCGGCCGAGCCGGAAATAGCCGGCGAGCACGACCGGCAGGAACAGCAGGATGAACGCATAGGAATTGAACAGCATCGGGCTGGACCGGCGGCGGGATATTGCCCCTCAAAGCACACAAGGGGCCGATCAACAACCCGGCAGCATGGGCGGTCGTGCTGGCAATCCGCGGAATCGGAACGATATAAGGTGGGACACGGCGAGCCGCTTTTTCTTCTCCCTCTCCCCGTTCTTAAGGGGAGAGGGTCGGGGTGAGGGGCTCTCTCCACAGATGAGACCATAGCGAGACCTGTACCCCCTCACCCGGAATTTGCTGTCGCAAATTCCGACCTCTCCCCGCAGGCGGGGAGAGGTGAAGGAGGCCGCGCCACATATTTGAACGAGGACCGAGTGACCCAAGCCAAGACGCCTTCGAAGCCCCCCGTCGCCCCGCGCCGGCTGCATTCCTTCACGCGGCACGGCATTACCGTGACTGACGATTATGCCTGGCTGAAGGACGCGAACTGGCAGGAGGTGCTGCGCGATCCCGCCGTGCTCGATCCTGACATCCGCAAATATCTCGACGAGGAGAACGCCTACACCGAGAGCCTGCTCGGCCACACCTCGGGCCTGCAGAAGACGCTGGTGCGCGAGATGCGCGGGCGGATCAAGGAGGACGATTCCAGCGTGCCGTCACCGGATGGGCCGTTCGCCTATTTCCGCAGGTTTCGCGAGGGCGGGCAGCACGAGCTGTTCGGCCGCATGCCGCGCGACGGCGGCGACGGCCAGATCGTGCTCGATGGCGACGCGCTCGCCAAGGACCACCAATATTTCAAGTTCGGCGGCAGCCGCCACTCCTACGATCACAAGCTGCAGGCCTGGAGCGCCGACACCAAAGGCTCCGAGTATTTCTCCATTCGCGTCCGCGACTGGGCGACGGGAAAGGACCTCGACGATCTCGTCGAGGAGACCGACGGCGGCGTGGTCTGGGCTGCGGACTGCAAGAGCTTCTTCTATGTGAAGCTCGACGACAATCACCGCCCGATGCAGGTTTGGCGGCACAAGCTCGGCACCAAGCAAGCCGACGACACGCTGGTCTATGAGGAGCAGGATGCGGGCTGGTTCACCCACCTGCATGAAAGCACCAGCGGCCGCTTCTGCGTGATCGCGGGCGGCGATCACGAGACCAGTGAGCAGCGGCTGATCGATCTCGCCAATCCCGAGGCGCCGCCGCGCCTGGTCGCTACGCGCGAGGAGGGCGTGCAGTATTCGCTCGCCGACCGCGGCGACGAACTTTTCATCCTCACCAATGCCGACGATGCCATCGACTTCAAGATCGTCACCACGCCGCTTAGCCAGCCCGAGCGCAAGAACTGGCGCGATCTAATTCCGTATCGGCCCGGCATCTACATCATCGACCTCGATCTCTATGCCGGCCATTTGGTGCGGCTGGAGCGCGCCAATGCGCTGCCCTCTGTCGTGATCCGCGACCTCGCTAGCGGGGAGGAGCATGCCATCGCCTTCGACGAGGCCGCCTATTCGCTCGATACGATGGGCTCCTACGAATTCGACACGACGACACTGCGCTTTGCCTATTCGTCGATGACGACGCCGTCGGAAGTCTATGATTACGACATGGTCAAGCGCACGCGCGTCTTGCGCAAGCGGCAGGAGATTCCGTCAGGCCACGACCCGGCCGACTACGTCACGACGCGCATCATGGCGAAATCGTATGACGGCACCGAGGTGCCGGTCTCGATCCTCTATCGCCGCGGACTGAAGCTCGACGGCGCAGCGCCGCTGTTACTCTACGGCTACGGCTCCTACGGCATGGCCATGCCGGCCTCGTTCAGCGCCAACCGCCTGTCGCTGGTCGACCGCGGCTTCGTCTATGCCATCGCCCATATCCGCGGCGGCGCCGACAAGGGCTGGGGCTGGTATCTCGACGGCAAGCGCGAGAAGAAGACGAATTCGTTCGACGATTTCGCCGCCAGCGCCCGCGCGCTGATCGATGCAAAATACACCAGCGCCAAGCGCATCATCGGCCATGGCGGCTCGGCCGGCGGCATGCTGATGGGCGCGGTCGCCAACCGCGCCGGCGAATTGTTCGCCGGCATCGTCGCAGAGGTACCGTTCGTCGACGTGCTCAACACCATGCTCGACGACACGCTGCCGCTGACGCCGCCGGAATGGCCGGAATGGGGCAACCCGATCGAGAACGAGAAGGATTTCCGCACCATCCTGTCGTATTCGCCTTACGACAACGTCGCGGCAAAGGACTATCCGGCGATCCTGGCGATGGGCGGGCTTACTGATCCCCGGGTCACTTACTGGGAGCCCGCCAAATGGATCGCGCGCCTGCGCGCCACCATGCGTGGGGGCGGCCCGGTCCTGCTCCGCACCAACATGGGCGCCGGCCACGGCGGCGCCTCGGGCCGCTTCGACCGGCTCGACGAAGTCGCGATCGTGTACGCGTTCGCGCTGTGGGCAGCGGGGATGGCGGAGGCGTGACGTCGTAGCCCGGATGGAGCGGAGCGCAATCCGGGATTCGCGCAGAGATCAACACTGTTCCTGGATTACGCTCCGCTCCATCCAGGCTACGAGAGCGCTACCTCCCGTTCTTCTTGCGCCATTCCGCGAAATCGGTGAGCGTCCGCGGATCGGTGGCGGGATAGAGACCGAAGATGCCGCGGCCCTTGCCGACTTCCTCGGTGACGAAATCTTCGAACGCGGTCATCTCGAAGGTTTCGTTGGCGATCTCGTCTGCCAAATGCGCGGGTATCACGATGACCCCGTCGGCATCGCCGAGGATGACGTCGCCGGGAAACACCGGCGCATCGCCGCAGCCGATGGGCACGTTGATGTCGATCGCCTGATGCAGCGTCAGATTGGTCGGCGCCGAGGGACGATGGTGGAAGGCGGGAAAGCCGAGCCTTGAGATCTCGGCGGAGTCGCGAAAGCCGCCGTCGGTGACGACGCCGGCGACGCCGCGCTTCATCAGCCGCGTGACCAGGATGGCGCCGGCCGAAGCCGCGCGCGCATCCTTGCGGCTGTCCATCACCAGCACCGCGCCCGGCGGGCAATCCTCGACCGCCTTGCGCTGCGGATGGGAGCGGTCCCTGAACACGTCGATGGTGTTGAGATCCTCGCGCGCCGGCATGTAGCGCAGCGTGAAGGCCTCGCCGACCATGGTCGGCTGGTCCGGGCTCAAGGGGCGGACGTCCTGGATCATCTGGATGCGCAGGCCGCGCTTGAACAAGGCGGTCGCGACGGTGGCGGTGGAGACGGATTTGAGTTTTGTGCGGGTGGCTTCGGAAAGTTTGGTCATGTCGTGCTCTCTCTCGTTCGTCATTCCGGGGCGCGCCACTTGGCGCGAGCCCGGAATCCATACTCCCTATCGTGGTTATGGATTCCGGCCCATCGCTTCGCGATGCCCCGGAATGACAGGTGCTAGTAGATCGACGGCTCGCCGATCGGCGCGCCGAAATCGGTCTCCAGGAAGTCGAAGTCGCAGCCGTCATTGGCCTGCTTGATGTGCTTGGTGAACATCCAGCCATAGCCGCGCTCGAAGCGCCGCGCGGGCTGCTTCCAGGCGGCGCGGCGTTTTGCGAGCTCGGCCTCGCTCACATCGAGATTGATGGTGCGCGCAGCGACATCGAGCGTGATGCGGTCGCCGTTCTGCACCAGCGCCAGCGGGCCACCGATATAGGATTCCGGCGAGACGTGCAGGATGCAGGCGCCGTAGCTGGTGCCGCTCATGCGCGCATCCGAGATGCGCACCATGTCGCGCACGCCCTGCTTCACGAGATTTGTCGGGATCGGCAGCATGCCCCATTCCGGCATGCCCGGTCCGCCCTGCGGCCCCGCATTGCGCAGGATGAGGATGTGATCCTCGGTGACGTCGAGATCGGGATCGTCGACCGCCTTCTTCATCGAGGGATAATCGTCGAATACCAGCGCGGGGCCGGTGTGCTTGAGAAAGCGCGGCGCGCAGGCGGAGGGTTTTATGACGCAGCCGTCCGGCGCGAGATTGCCCTTGAGCACGGCGAGCGCGCCCTCCTTGTAGATGGGATTGTCGATGCCGCGAATCACGTCGGCATTGTGGACCTCGGCCCCCTCGATGTTCTCAGCCAGCGTCTTGCCTGTGACCGTGACGCAATCGAGATGCAGATGCGGCTTGATCTGGCACATCAACGCCGGCAGGCCGCCGGCGTAGAAGAAGTCCTCCATCAGGTACGCATCGCCGCTCGGGCGGACGTTGGCGATGACGGGCACCTTGCGGCTGGCCGTCTCGAAATCGTCGAGGCCGATGTCCTGGCCGGCGCGGCGGGCCTGCGCGATCAGATGGATGATGGCGTTGGTGGAGCAGCCCATCGCCATCGCGACCGCAATGGCATTCTCGAACGCTTTGCGGGTCTGGATCACCTTCGGCGTCAGATCCTCCCACACCATCTCGACGATGCGGCGGCCGCATTCGCTGGCCATGCGGATATGGTTGGCGTCCGCGGCGGGGATCGAGGAAGCGCCCGGCAGCGTCATGCCGATCGCTTCCGCAATGGCTGTCATGGTCGAGGCGGTGCCCATGGTCATGCAGGTGCCGTAGCTGCGGGCGATGCCGGCCTCGATGTCGAGCCAGTCCTTGTCGGAGATCTTTCCGGCGCGGCGCTCGTCCCAATATTTCCAGCCGTCGGAGCCGGAACCCAGCGTCTTGCCCTTCCAATTGCCGCGCAGCATCGGGCCTGCCGGCAGATAGATCGCCGGAATGTTCATCGAGGTTGCTCCCAGGAGCAGCGCCGGCGTGGTCTTGTCGCAGCCGCCCATCAGCACCACGCCGTCGACGGGATGGCTGCGGAGCAGCTCCTCGGCGTCCATCGCCAGCAGGTTGCGATAGAGCATGGTGGTGGGCTTGAGCAGCGATTCGGACAGCGACAACGCCGGCAGCTCCAGCGGCAGGCCTCCCGCCATCAGGATGCCGCGCTTGACGTCCTCGACGCGCGACTTGAAGTGCATGTGGCAGGGCTGCGCGTCCGACCAGGTGTTGAGGATCGCGATGATCGGACGGTCCTTCCACTCCTCCGGCGCATAACCCATCTGCATGGCGCGGGAGCGATGGCCGAACGAGCGCAGATCGTCGGGCGCGAACCAACGCGCGCTGCGGAGCTGGTCGGGCGTTTTCTTCTTCATGATGGGGCCCCATTTTTGGATGGTATTCCGCTCGATCACGCGGAAGATCAGGGCTCGACAAAGAGCCGGATGATGATCTCGGTCAAGAGGCCTGTGAAGACTGCAGGTATGCCGAGGAGGGCAAGGGGAGCTTTGGGCGCTGGCGTGCAGCCGCAGCGGGTAGATCGACCGGCTGCGCCGGCTACATCTGTCCTCACCCGGGTGCGGAAGGCGGCCTACGCCGCTCCCGCGACGATCGAATTAGCCGGAGCCCATTCCGTTTTAGGCCGCGTTGCGGCCGCTGCACCGTTCCGGCCCGTGGTAATCGGCATCGCCGCTCTTGCGGCGGTCCATCGGACCGGTGCGCAGCCTGACGAAGAAGGCCTGGACCTCGACGGCGAGGCGTTCGGCCGCCCCCGCGACGTGGTTCGCGGCACCCATCACCTCGTCGGCCGAGCGATTGGTTTTCGCGATGGCGCCGGAAACGGTGCCGATGCTGGTCGCCAACGTCTGTGTCCCCGACGCCGCCATCTGAACGTTCTGCGAGATCTCGCGCGTGGCGGCCCCCTGCTCTTCCACGGCGCTTGCGATCGCCGCGGTCACCTCGTCGATCCGGCGCATGGCGGTTGCGACCTCCTTGACGGAGGCGACCGCGCTGCCGGTCGCGTTCTGGATCGCGACAATGTGCTGCGCGATCTCCTGCGTCGCCTTGCGGGTCTGTTCGGCCAGCGCCTTGACCTCGGACGCCACCACGGCAAAGCCGCGACCGGCCTCGCCGGCGCGCGCGGCCTCGATGGTGGCGTTGAGCGCCAGGAGGTTGGTCTGGGCCGCGATCGCCTGGATCAGGTCGACCACCGAGCTGATGCTCTGTGCGGCGTGCGCGAGCCCTTCGATCTCACTCTCCGAACGCGCGGTCACCTCGCCCGCGGAGCGCACGGTCGTGTTGGACAGCTCGATCTGGCGGCCGATCTCGACGATGGAGCCCGCGAGCTGCTCGGCCGCCGCGGCGACGGTCTGGACGTTGCCCGCGGTCTGTTCGGAGGTGGTCGCTGCGGACGCGGCTTGGCTCGTCGCATGATTGGCGATGCCGCTGAGGCTCTCTGCGGTCTGCCGCATGGTGCCCGCATTCTCGCCGACTAGGGCGAGCAGGTCGCGCGAGGTCGCGCGAAATTCCTCGACCGCCCCCTCCACGTTGCGGTTGGCCGCTTCGCGTGCCTCCGCCTCGCGCGCGAGGGACGCCGCCGCCCGTTGCTGGGCAATCACATTGTCGCGGAATTTGGCTACCGCCTGCGACACCACGCCGATCTCGTCGCCGCGCTCGGCCGTCCTGAATTCGACGCTGGTGTCGCCGCCGGACAGGCGCGCAGAATCGCCCACCAACTCGATGATCGGACGGGTGATGGAGCGCGCAACCAGGATCGCAATCGTTGCCCCGAGCGCAAGCGCTGCGGCGAGCAGGATCCATTGCAGCAGGAGCAATCTCTCGACTGCGTCGGCCACACTGCGGGCGTCGTCGGCGAGCTTCGATTGTTGATCGCTCTTGAGACCGCCCGAGCGCTTGCCATCGGTGTCCTTGCGACCGTCGAGCAGGTCGAGGATCCGGGCGGCGCGCGGCGCGGCCTCGGTCGACAGGATGAAGACCGGCATATTCCATTGCGGCGTCTGGCGGATGGCGAAGATCTTCTGCGGCAGCGGTATGAACGCCTCGTTCGCCTTGACGATGGCCCGATAAGCGGTCGCCTGCCGTGCGGTGAGCAGATCGGTCTGGGTACCGACCGACGCAAGCGCGGCCCTGAAGGTCGCCAGCGGCTTTTCGAACTTGTCACGATCGGCCGCCTCGCCCGAGGCAACGTACAGGCGCAATTGAGATCCCGCGGCGGCAAGATTGCCACGCACATCGGCAAACGTCTTGAGCAGGCGCTTGCGCGGCGGCGTCGCCTCCAGCGCCTCTTCCTCGTCGATCATGCCGGTGATCTCGGCGAACATGGCCGAGATCAGCGGCGCGGCTTCCTTCGCCAGCAATTCGCTCGCCGGATAGGCCGAAGGCGTGAAGGCGGCCGCTTCGGCCTTGTCCTGGGCCTTGCGGAATTCCGCCATCAACGTTCTGGCCTCGCTCCAATTGGTCTTGTTCTGGGGGCTGGAAAAGCCCTCTGCCATGCGGTCGACTGCAGCGGCCGTGCGATCCAGCTCGGCCCAGACCGCGGCCCGGTCGCGCTTGCCCTGCGCATCGCCAGTCAGCAGATAGCCGCGCAGCGTCGAAAGCGTGGAATAGAGATTGCCGACGAGCTCCGTGCTCGCGATCGCGACCGGCGCGCGTTGATCCACGACTGTCCTGATCCGCGACGAAATGTCCGAGACGGCGGCGACGGTGTAGATGACGGTCGCTGCGAGCAGGCCGCAGATCAACGCGAAGCCGCCGAGCAGCCGGGTGCGAATTCCGGTGTTCGCGATCGATTTGAACATGAGAGATCTCGAGCTGGTGGCCGGTTGGGGGAACCGGCTTCGTCGGGTAAAGGAATGCCGAAATTGAAATACGCGAGGTACCGAGATGGAACTCGCGGAGATAGTAGTTCGCCCTCTTTAATTCGCGGTGAAGATCGGGTTCCGTACAACTACGGCGAGAAGAATATCTCCTGTCTTTGAAACGACTTATTGCGTTCGGACCGGATCGCATATGCACGCAAGCGTGCGTACCGGCCACAGCGCCTCGTCTGTCGCCACGCCAGGAAGGCATTCGCGGCAAACGCGAAGTGCTTGCAGCGCGGCCAGAATCCGCGCAACAATTTCGCATTTGTTGCTTTGATTTGGGGCCGCTGGAACGCCAAATGCGGCCGGAGGATTTTAGGCGTGGCCAACATCCTGATCGTGGATGACGATCCGGCCGTCCAGTTCACCATCCGGCTGCTGCTGGAACGGGCGGGTCATCACGTGACGGTCGCCGAGGATGGCCGCAAGGGGGTGGCGCTGTTCGAGGCCAGCCGGTTCGACCTGCTGTTTCTCGACATCTTCATGCCCGGCATGGACGGACTGGAGACGATGCGTCACATTCGGGCGCTCGCCCCGGCCGTTCCGATCGTCGTCATCTCCGGCCGTTCGTTCACGCCGGATGCCTATGCGGAGCCGGACTTCCTGAAGATGGCGACCAAGCTCGGCGCCGTGGCCAGCCTGCAAAAGCCGTTCCGGCCCGATGCACTGCTTGCCGTGGTCGCAGATTGCCTGAAGGCCGACGCGCCAGAGGGGTCCGATGTCCGCTCCGGCCGCCGATGACAAGAACGCCTCTGCTGCAAGCCAAAAATGGCGCAGCGCTGCGGCAGGTCCGGCGAAACTCCCCATGCGAGCAGCAACGACGCTGGCCACGCGGCTGGCCCTCGCGATGATCCTGCTGGTTGCTGTCACCGTGGCCGCAGTCGGATGGTTGGGCTATCGCAACACCACACAGGCCGTCATTCCGCGGGTGCTGGAGCGGGTCGAAGCCCAATCCCGCCTGCTTGCAACCAACCTTGAATCCTACGTTGCCGGCGTACGCGGCGATCTGGTCGGCTATCGCGCCGCAGCGGCAATCAACGGCCTGATCCGGGCTCATGCCGGCGGCGGGATCGATCCGGCGGACGGCGTCTCGCAGCAGACCTGGCGCGAGCGTATCGCGGCGCGGCTCGCGGCCGAGATCGACGCCAAGCCCATCTACGGGCAGTTCAGGATCATCGGCGTCGACGACGACCAGCGCGAGCTGGTCCACGTCGATCGTTCGGGTCCCAACGGAGCAGCCCGGATCGCTCCGGACAGCGAATTGGAGCGCAAGAGTGGCCGCGCCTACTTCCAGGAAACCATACGGCTCGGGCCCGGCGAGATCTATGTGTCTCCCATCGAGCTCGCGACCCGTCAGGGGGGAACGACGGCGCCTCACGCGCCGACTTTGCGCGTGGCGATGCCGCTGTTCACGGCCGACGACAAGCCGTTCGGCATCATCGTGGCCAATATCGACATGCGCCCGGCACTCGAGCGGGTCCGCGCGGCGACAACCTCGGGCGGAGATATCTACGTCGTGAATGCGCGCGGCGACTATCTCGTCCATCCCGACCGGACGCGGGAGTTCGGGTCATCGCGGGGCCATCCGACCGATTGGCGCAAAGACCTTCCGTTCTTGTCAGAACTGGCCGGCACGTCGGACGTGGCCACGCGGGTCACAACCGACGAGGCGGGCCGGACGAGCGGCGCGGCATTCGTGCCGTTATCGCTTGCGGGCAAGGAATGGGTCGCCATCGTCGCGACTGTTCCCCCGTCCGTGTTCGGCCGCGTGCCGGCCGCCATTCAAAAAACGTCCCTGCTCGTCGGCGTGCTGGCTGTTCTCGCCGCGGCTGCGCTCGCGGTGCTGCTGGCGCGCTCGTTGACCCGCCCGATCGGGCGTCTGACGGAGGCGGTGCAGGCCATCGGCAGCGGACGTCCCGCGGAGATCCCCGTCGATGCTAGCGGCGAGACCGGCGTGCTGGCCCGGGCCTTTGCGCGGATGGTGGAGGAGATGCGCGCGAAAACGGCCGCGCTCGAACGCGAGATCGAGGAGCATCGCCGCACCGAGGCCGCGCGGAGCCATCACGCGGCGCGCGAGAACCTGTTCAGTGCCGCGGTGGAATCGTCCGACGATGCGATCGTCATGCAGACGCTCGATGCCATCATCACCGGCTGGAATCCGGCCGCCGAACGCCTTTACGGCTATACGGCGGAGGAGGCGATCGGCAAGCCCACCTCGATCATCGTCCCGTCCGACCGCCGCGAACAGGGCAAGGACTATCTGCGGCGGATCGCGCGGGGCGAGCCGATCGAACGCTTCGAGACGGTCCGCCTGCGCAAGGACGGCACGCCGGTCGAGATTTCGCTCGGCCTGTCGCCGATCAAGGGACCGTCGGGCGAGATCATCGGCGCGTCCGGAAGCGCGCGCAGCCTGACCGAGGCGCGGCGCGCCGAGCGGGCGCTGCAGCACCAACTCGAGGAGCGGCGTCAGATCTTCGAGACGTCGCAGGATCTGATCATGGTCATGGACGCGCGGGGTCATGTCGCGCAGATCAGCCCGAGCAGCGAGACCATTCTCGGCTATCGGCCGGACGAGATGATCGGCCGCAGCGGCGCCGACTTCATCCATCCCGATCACCTGGAGCAGTCCCGTGCCGAGATGCGGGCGATGCGACACGGCGAGCGCGTCAGGCTGGCCGACACCCGCTGCTACCACAAGAACGGGCACGAGGTCTGGCTGTCCTGGCTCGGCAGTTGGTCCGAGCGCGCCAAGCGCTTCTTCTTCGTCGGGCGCGACATGACGGAAGCGCGGCTCGCGCAGGAATCGCTGCTCGAGAGCGAGCGGCTCGCCCGCAACATCGTCGAGACCTCGCTCGACGCCTTCGTCCAGACCGACGAGACCGGAAGCATCCTGAACTGGAACTCGCAGGCGGAACAGCTGTTCGGCTGGCGCCGCGACGAGGTGCTCGGCAAGAGCACGATCGACCTCATTGTCGCCGAGAGCGAACGTGGCCGGGTCCGAGCCGGCCTGAAACGCTTCCTCGAAGACGAGGGTGGCCGGACGCTGAACCGCCGCCGCGAGCTGATGTGCTGCCGGCGCGACGGCAAGGAATTCAAGGCCGAGTTGAGCGTCACCGCGCTGAAGCGGCGCGAGGGCCTGCTGTTCAACGTCTTCTACCGCGACCTCACCGACAAGATCGCCGCCGATGAGCGCATCCGCCATGCCGAGAAGATGGAGGCCGTCGGCCAGCTGACCGGCGGCGTGGCGCATGACTTCAACAACATTCTCACCGTCATCACCGGGACGATCGAAATTCTCGCGGAGGCGGTCGCCAAGGAGCCGCAGCTCGCGGCGATCACCAAGATGATCGACGAGGCCGCCGCGCGCGGCGCCGACCTGACCCAGCACCTGCTCGCCTTCGCGCGCAAGCAGCCGCTCCAGCCGCGCGAGATCGACATCAACTCGCTGATCGTCGACACCGCAAAGTTATTGCGTCCGACGCTCGGCGAGCAGATCCAGATCGAATCGGTGTTCGAGGACGAGAATTGCGTTGCCATCGTCGATCCCAACCAGCTCACCACCGCGATCCTCAACCTCGCGCTCAATGCGCGCGACGCCATGCCCGGCGGCGGCAAGCTGATCGTGGAGACCGGCGCCGCCTATCTCGACGAGGTCTATGCCAGCGCCAACGACGTGCCGCCGGGGCACTACGTGCTGATCGCCGTGAGCGACACCGGCACCGGAATCCCTGCGAACATGCTGCCCCGGGTGTTCGATCCCTTCTTCACCTCGAAGGGGCCCGGCAAGGGCACCGGACTCGGGCTTTCGATGGTCTACGGCTTCATCAAGCAGTCCGCAGGTCACATCAAGATCTACAGCGAGGAGGGCCACGGCACCACGATCAAGATGTATCTGCCGCCCGGCAAGACGCCGACGGCGGTCGGCGAGGGCGTGACACCGGCGACGATCGAGGGCGGACACGAGACGATCCTGGTGGTCGAGGACGACCGGCTGGTGCGCGACTACGTCCTGGCGCAGTTGCATTCGCTGGGTTACGTCACGTTGCAGGCCGCGAACGCCGCGGAGGCGCTCGCGATCGTCGCGGCCGGCAAGCCGTTCGACCTTCTGTTCACCGACGTCATCATGCCCGGCAAGATGAACGGACGGCAGCTCGCGGACGAGCTGATGAAGACGCGCCCGGATCTCAAGGTGGTCTACACGTCAGGCTATACCGAGAACGCGATCATCCATCACGGCCGGCTGGATTCCGGCGTGGTGTTGCTGGCCAAGCCCTATCGCAAATCGGATCTGGCGCGGATCATCCGCAAGGCGTTGAGCGGGTGAAGGCCCGTAGCCCGGATGGAGCGCAGCGCAATCCGGGAACAATCGTGCGGCGCGCGAAATCCCGGATTACGCTTGCGCTCCATCCGGGGCTACGAAACCGTCGGTGAGGAGAGATGGACCCGGCTCAGCAACGCATCATTGCATGATGCGCTGCTGAGCCGTGGCACGAGACCATGTTACGACGCGCGCTGGGCTGCGGTCATCACGATGCGGATCAGGTCGGCGGCATTGCGCGCGCCGAGCTTCTTCATGATGTTGGCACGGTGGTCCTCGATGGTGCGCGGACTGATGCCGAGCGTGCGGCCAGCCTCCTTGTTGGAGGCGCCGGAGGCGAACTGCTCCAACACCTCGCGCTCCCTGCGCGTCAGCGGCTCGCGGCCGGGGAAATGCAGCGAGCCGAATTTCGGCGACGCGTTCTCCGCCTGCCTGCGTGCATAGGCACCGATCGCCTCGTCGAGACGGCCGACGATCTCGCTGCCGCGGAACGGCTTCTCGATGAAGTCGAGCGCGCCGCTCTTGATCGCGCCCACCGCCATCGCGATGTCGCCCTGCCCGGAGATCATGAAGATCGGCGCAGGATAATCCTCGCCGTGCAGCTCCTTCAGGATGTCGAGACCCGACTTCCCGGGAATATTCACGTCGAGCAGGATTGCAGCCGGCGTGCGGTTTCGCGCGACGGAGAGCAGCGCTGCACCGTCCGCAAAACAGATCACTTCATAGCCCGCCGCCTTCAACACCATCGACAAGGTGTCGCGAACGGCAGGGTCGTCATCGACCACGAAGATTTCACCGCGAGAGCTTTGTTCGGCCATGTGCCACATCCGGTTGGCATGAAGGACTCGCGTCCGCGCCATTCGTTATGGCGCTCGGCGCGGATTCGGCCCACCCGTATTTGTACGGGACATGGACTTAACGCACAAGTAGCGGCATGGCGCCTAATTGCATTGGACGGAGAATATCCATGCTAAATTTGGCCGACACGCCGCCTCCTGTCGCAACGTCCGAAGTCGAGAGCCGTGAGCTGATTGCGGCGGACCTTCGTTTACTGATCGCACAGATCGAGACCAGCATGCGCCGGATCGCCGCAGCCATGGATCAAGAACACGGCAGCGATCCGGAAGGTTCCGCAGATGTCGTCTTGCTCGACGACGTCACGCCCCGCTACGCCAGCGCGAGCGCGGCCCTCAATGTCTGCCGGGCGGGCCTCGGCCACGCCCTGCAATGTCTATCGGAATCCGGCAACGCGGCCGGAAGCCGCGTCTGACCGTATGGCGGCTCCGCAAGCTCAGGCGCGGTGCCGTTCAACGATCGCGTCGGTGGCGACACCACCCCAGGTGTGAATCGCCGGTAGGCCCATCGCGGTCTTGCCGAGATTGGCGAGGCTGATGCGCAGCGCCGCGAGATCCAGCGGCTTCGGCAGGCTCTGGAGCTCGATGCCGACCGAACGGGCGAAGCTGCGGGCGGCACTGCGGCGCTTGCCGTCCATGCCGCTGATGACGATCACGGAGCCTGCAAACTTCGCGCTCGCCATCTCGCGCAGCACGTCGACGCCGTCGCCATCCTCCAGCACGAGATCGAGCGTCACGCAGTCGAAGCGCGCGGCGCGCAGCTTCTCGATCGCGTCCGCCACCGATGGCGCCACAGTGACCTCGTGGCCCGCCTGCTTGGCCGCGACCGTGATCAGGCGGCGCTGCGTGGCGTCGTCATCGACCACCAGGAGCTGAAGTGCACGCCGCTCGGCGCCGTCGGGCAGGTTTGACGAGATCGGGGAAAGAGAACTTCTGGGCATTGCCGTATCCTGGGATTGAGAGCGTCAATGGATACACGGCTCGCGCTGAAGCCGCGTAAAGCTGCCGCGAGCAATTGACTCGGAAACGTTCAGCAAATGTGAAGCAAAGTGCGGGAAAGCGCAGCGACGGCGGCGGCGAGATCAGGCCGCGGCGTCGTGGCCACCGGCCGCACCGCGCTTCTTCCGGTTCTTGCCGCGCAGGAACTGGATGTCCATTTCGGCGCCGTTGACACGGACCAGCTCGCAGCGACGATAGGCGAGACCCGTGGACGACAGCAGCAGGAAGAACTCCTTCAGGTTCAAGCCCTGGATCGAGCCCTCCACCGTGAGAACCGCGTCGGTGTCGGAGATCGCGTTGAGCTTGCAGTCGCGCCGCCAGGTGCCGTCGATCGCCATGATGCAGACATCATAGCCGCGGCTGAAGGTCACACGCTCCGCGCCCTTGCCATCCTCGGCCATGATTATCGTCCCGCCATCGCCGCCATGCGCGGCGCCGCACCGGCGAGAACCGGCTTGGCCGCGGCCGCGCGCGGATCATTCGGCTTGTAGAGGCCGCGCCGCTCCGGAATCGGCCGGAACGTGTCGGTCAGTCCAACCACGGTCTCGGCGGCGCCGAGCACCAGGAAGCCGTCGGGCTCGATCTGGCGCGCCAGGCGGTTGAAGATATTGATTTTGGTATCCTGATCGAAATAGATCAGCACGTTGCGGCAGAAGATGACGTCGAAGGTGCCGAGCTGGGCGAAATCGTGCAGCAGGTTGAGCTGGCGGTGCTGGATCATCGCCCGCAATTCGGGATTGATCTGCCAGGTCTCGCCGGTCTGCTTGAAATATTTCACCAGCATCTGGATCGGCAGGCCGCGCTGCACCTCGAACTGGCTGTAGACGCCGGCCTTGGCCTTCTCCAGCACCTCTTGCGACAGGTCGGTCGCGATGATCTCGACGCGCCAGCCGGTGAGGGCCGCGCCCATCTCCTTCAGGCACATCGCCAGCGAATAGGGCTCCTGCCCGGTCGAGCCCGCGGCACACCAGATGCGCACGCTGCGCTTGGCCGCACGCGCCTTGATGACCTCCGGCATGATGTGGTCGCGGAAATGATCGAACGGGACCTTGTCGCGGAAGAAGAAAGTCTCGTTGGTGGTCATGGCCTCGACCACGTCGGTGATCAGCTGGCGCGAACCGCCTTGCAGCTTCTGCACGAGCTCGGCGATGCCGGACAGCCCCGCCTTGCGGGCGAGCGGCAATAGGCGGCTTTCGATCAGATATTGCTTGTCTGCGGACAGGTCGAGACCGGAATTATCCTTCAGGAACTTACGCAGGTACTCATACTCGGTCGGGGTCACGGATGGCCTCTCGAAAGCTGTACTGGAACACTCTGGCCCAAGCGCTTTGGGCCTGACACACTCAGACCATGACTTGTCCGACCGGGATCAAACCAACTTCAGCGAACTTGTCGGCGATGATGTCTTTGTCGAAGGGCTTCATGATGTACTCGTTGGCACCGCCGCTGAGCGCCTGAGCGATGTGAGCCACGTTGTTCTCGGTGGTGCAGAACACCACTTTCGGCTGGTCGCCGCCTGGCAGGCGGCGCATGTGGCCCATGAACTCGAAGCCGTCCATGACCGGCATGTTCCAGTCGAGCAGCACCGCGTCGGGCAGCTGCCGCTGGCAGATCTCGAGCGCCTTCGAGCCGTCCTCGGCCTCGGTGACCTCGAACTCCAGACCTTCCAGGATCCGGCGCGCGATCTTGCGCACCACGCTGGAATCATCGACCACCAAACACGTCTTCATTTCTGTTCTCCGGCTTCGATGTTTCGTTGGCTCAGGCGGCCATTTGCGTCTTGGTTTCGAGCTCGAGGACGCGGTCGACGTCGAGGACGACCATGAGCTGGCCGTCGAGGCGGTGGACGCCGCCGGCGAGCTTGGCCATGCGGGGGTCGAGGTTGACGGGGTTTTCTTCCTTACCGTCCTCGGGCAGTCGCAGCACCTCGCCGATCTGGTCGATCAGGAGGCCATAGGATTCGCCGCGCAGGTCGACGCCGACCGCCATCGCGGTCTTGCCGTCCTCGTCCTTGGGCAGGCCGAGGCGCGAGCGCATGTCGACCACGGTGACGATGCGGCCGCGCAGGTTCAGCACGCCCGCGATCTCACGCGAGGCCAGCGGCACGCGGGTGACGCGCTCGGGCATGAACACGTCCTGGACGCGGGAGATCGGCAGCCCGAACAGCTGGCCACCGATCATCGCGGTGACGTATTCGACCATGGCGCCTTCAGCGGACTGGGTCTTCTTGCTCATTTCAGTGTCTCCTGGTCCATGCCGCTCAAGGTTTAAGCCGCGGCCGCCCGGCTCAGCTCGGAGGCGCCGGCGGCGCCCGCGGTCTGCTCCTTCAGCGCCGCGATCAGGCCGGGACGGTCGAACTTGGCGACGTAATCGTGGAAGCCGGCTTGACGGCCGCGCTCGATCGCCGCCGGCGACACCAGCGCCGACAGGCCGATGATCGGCGTCGCAGCGAGGTTGTTGTCGGAGCGGACGACTTCCGCGAACTCGAACCCGTTCATGTCGGGCATCTCGATGTCGGTCAGGATCACGTCGAAGTTTTGGGCGCGCAGTGCCGCGAGGCCCTCCTGCGCGGTCGGCGCGGTGCGGACGC
>NZ_JADYVZ010000140.1:0-437 GCF_020194195.1 Bradyrhizobium sp. BRP19
CGCACGCGTCCGTTCAAGGCGAGCCCCGTGCCTGACCAGAAAGCAACAAATGCCACCGAGGCTCAGCGCCTGGGCGGCAATTCGCGGCGACAGGAAAAGACGGGAGATCAGGCAGCCAATGCACCAGCCACGATGGCCTGATCATTGGCGACGGGCTCGTCGCGACGTTCGATTATGGCATGCGTGCTGGCACGGCCCAAGGTCTGGTCGACGGGGATGCAGCTCACCGCCTCGGCGAGCACCTGCTTGGCGCAGTCCCGGCATTGTCCGCAGCACGTTCCCACGCCGAGCGTTTCGGCGAGTTCGTCCATCGTCGACACGCCCAGACGGGCGGCGCCATGGATTTCGCGGTCGGTCACTTGGTTGCAAATACAGACGTACACGGGATTCCTCCGCAGCGCTCAGAACGCGCTGTGAAACCAGAATAACAGAGAATG
>NZ_JADYVZ010000141.1:0-437 GCF_020194195.1 Bradyrhizobium sp. BRP19
GGCAATACCCATGAACATTGAACCACGAAGTTTTCCTTCAAGTTCTGGTTGGCGTGCAACGGCTTGGAGAAAGTTTGAAACGATAAGTCCATCACCGATAGCGGCTCCGAGTGCTGCAAGACCGATAGCAATTGCTCCAAGAGCGGCAAGTGTAATTGTCATTATAGACCTCTTTCTATATTGCGATTTCGCAAATTTATTTTACTAAGAAAGTCTACTACTATTCGTAGTTTTTGTCAAAGACAAGCATGAGAATTTCATCATTTCTCTCATTTTTGTCTTTGTAAGCGTTTGAAGACAAAATTTTTAAATTTTGTACTGAATAAACAGAGAAATTTTTTTAGATTAGCTCAAGCGTTCTTCTTGTTTATAATTTATTGGGAGCCATTTTAATACAGATTCGATTTTTTGGGTCCAATAATACCATTCATGAACGC
>NZ_JADYVZ010000142.1:0-435 GCF_020194195.1 Bradyrhizobium sp. BRP19
GATATGGGTAGCGCGCACCGTCACGCGGCGCGTGACGCAGCGCCAACGTACCCACAGCGATTCGTGAATAAGCGAGCAAAATGGAGACGAGCGCGATCTTCGCACCGAAGTTCGGCGACGCGTAAGTAAAGTACACCAACGCTGCGAAGGCGATGGCGAATGCCGCAGTTTCGTCGTGCCGTACGTAACTCATGCCGAAGAACTGCCGCATCCCCTGCACGAGCAACAGCATGGCCGTCACCGCAATCAACGCAGCCCCAATGGTCGTGAACTGTCCTGGCTGAGTACCGGCGACCAACATCCACACCAAAGCAGCGGCCAACAGTGCGTGAGCTAAGCACCAGCGACCTATACCCATCACCCCAGTCCGAAGCAGCGAACCAAGGATGGCCACGCTCATCAGGCAAGACATGATCACAATACCTACCAGAATGA
>NZ_JADYVZ010000143.1:0-434 GCF_020194195.1 Bradyrhizobium sp. BRP19
GTCGATGGTCAGCTCGCGAACCGGCGAGGACAGCCACATCGGGATGTTGAGGTCGAGGGCGGATTTCCTCAGCCTTCCTGCGAGCGCATTGCCGTTGGTCAGCGTCATGCCGCGGCCGTAGCGCAGCACGTCCATGAGATGACGCGACAGGCGCTTTGCGACATAGATCGCTGATGTCAGCGATTTCGTCGCACGCATGAAATGGATGATCTCCTTGCCGGAGCCTAGCATCATGCCGAACACAGTAAGCTCGGGCAGGGGCATGCCGAGCGTCTTGATGTGGTCGCCGAGCTCGCGTCCGTCGAACGGCCGCGTCACCATCGAGCGGCCGCCTTGCGCGCCGCCGGGCGCCTCGGCATGGTAGTCCGGAAACACCAGCGGCATATCGAACCGCAGTGCGGTCCTGGTCGTGAAGAAGTCAATCGCCTCCGGAC
>NZ_JADYVZ010000144.1:0-434 GCF_020194195.1 Bradyrhizobium sp. BRP19
AACTCGTGGTGATGCGCGATTCGGTCTATCAACTGCTGCGCCTGCTCGGCAGCGAGACGGTGGACGCGCTGTTGTCGGGCACGCTGCAATCGCTGCCGTCGCTGGCGCAGGAGCTGGGCAAGGAGCCCGTGGCCGTGCGCATCGACGATAACGGCTACCGCGTGCGCACCGAGGCCCGCGGCATCCTGCAGAACGTGTTCATGCACCTGCTGCGCAACTCTATCGACCATGGCATTGAACCCGCCGAAGAGCGTATCGCTCAGGGCAAGCCAGCTTCCGGCACGATCGACATCGAATTGGGCGTTGACCAGGGCATGCTGCAGATCACCCTGTGCGATGACGGCCGCGGCCTGGCGCTCGAGCGCATCCGCAGCATCGCCGTGGAGCGCGGCTGGCTCGGCGCAGACCAGCACGCCACCGACGAAGACATCGCG
>NZ_JADYVZ010000145.1:0-433 GCF_020194195.1 Bradyrhizobium sp. BRP19
GCGACTGACGGCGCAAATGCCCGCCGGTCATCAGCAGCTCAACGCCTTCCGCTTCCAGCAACGCATTAGCCACGTTCATACCGTTGGTCATCGCAATTACGTCAGTGTGCTTGCGCATCAGACGAGCAATCTCAAAAGTGGTGGTCCCGGAATCGAGGATCACCCGATGACCAGGCTGAATCAACTCAACGGCAGCTTTCGCAACGCTGCGTTTCATCGCGGTGTTCAGTGCGCTTTTATCTTCCACTGATGGCTCGACTGACGGCGTCGTGCTATCGCAGATCAACGCGCCACCATAGGCACGCACAGCGATCCCCTGCTTTTCCAGAAACGCCAGATCGTTGCGGATCGTCACAGTAGATACGCCATACAATGCCGACAGATCGTTAACCTGCACACTCCCTTGCTGTCGCAGACGCTGAATGATCTGTTC
>NZ_JADYVZ010000146.1:0-433 GCF_020194195.1 Bradyrhizobium sp. BRP19
CAGCGCCGCCGCCTCTTCCTGCACTCGCTCGCCAAGAATGTCGGCCAGCGCAACCGCGCCACCGGCTTCGGCAATCGACTTGGCAAAGGCCAGCCCCAGACCGCGCGCGGCGCCCGTCACGAGCACCTTGCGGCCAGCCAGCAGCCCGGCGGTTGAATTGCGCTCAGGCATGTTGGGCTTCCGTGGGAACGGGCTTGATCATGGCAACCGGCGCATCGGCCAACTCAGCGGCGGCGCGGCGTGCAAGCACACGGCGGATACGCGTGATGCCGATGTCGTGCTGATACAGCGTTTCGTGATCGCGCGCCTCGGGGGCCATCGATTCGAGCACCACGCGGTCCTGTTCCAGCACATCCCAGTGCAGCCCTTCCAGGCGATTGCGATACAGGAAGCGCCACACATCGCGCTGCCAACCCTGCACGTGGCGCGTGCG
>NZ_JADYVZ010000147.1:0-432 GCF_020194195.1 Bradyrhizobium sp. BRP19
TCCATCGCCAGACGCTCGCCGGACAGGTCCGTTTCACCACATCGGAGCTCGGCGAGATCGAAGCCAAGATCGCCAATGCCGGCGACCGCGCGCTCAACCTCGAGCTCGAGATCTTCGACCGGCTCTCTGCCATGGCGCTTGCCGGAAGCGACGATCTGCGCGCCGCCGCGCACGCCTTTGCGTTGCTCGACGTCGCGACCGCGCTGGCCAAGCTCGCGATCGACGAGAACTATGTGCGGCCGGAAGTCGATCATTCGCTGGGCTTTGCGATCGAAGGCGGCCGCCATCCCGTGGTCGAGCAGGCCCTGAAGCGCGACGGCCAGCCGTTCATCGCCAATGCCTGCGACCTTTCGCCGGGGCCGGCGCAGAAATCCGGCCAGATCTGGCTCCTCACCGGTCCGAACATGGCCGGCAAATCGACCTTCCTGCGCC
>NZ_JADYVZ010000148.1:0-432 GCF_020194195.1 Bradyrhizobium sp. BRP19
CTCCGGCAAGGCGCACTACATCGGCGTCTCCGAGTGGAAGGCGTCGCAGATCCGCGAGGCCCACGCGCTGGCTCGCGAGCTGCGCATCCCGCTGGTCTCCAACCAGCCGCAGTACTCGATGCTCTGGCGGGTCATCGAGAGCGAGGTCGTGCCCACCAGCGAGGAGCTGGGCGTCGGGCAGATCGTCTGGTCGCCGATGGCGCAGGGCGTGCTGAGCGGCAAGTACCTCCCCGGTCAGCCGCCGCCCGCCGGTTCCCGGGCCACCGACGAGAAGTCGGGCGCGAACTTCATCGCCAAGTTCCTCACCGACGATGTGCTGACCCGCGTCCAGCAGCTGCGGCCGCTGGCCGACCAGGCCGGGTTGAGCATGGCTCAGCTCGCCATCGCGTGGGTGTTGCAGAACCCGAACGTCTCCTCGGCCATCATCGGCGC
>NZ_JADYVZ010000149.1:0-431 GCF_020194195.1 Bradyrhizobium sp. BRP19
TTGATAGCGATCGTTTCGGTTTTCGGCGTTGCCGCGCCATCGCACGATTTCAAGGCGGCGGCGTGCGAGCGCGCGATGTCGGCGACGATGGACTGAGCCTTGATGATCTGCTCTTTGACATACGCGTTTACTGGCTCCACGTCTCCCACTGTCCGCACGGATTTATAAAGTTCGATGACGACCGCTCCGTCGGGCATCTGATCGATTAACTGATCAAGCGGCACAGTGGGACTGGTGCTCGGCGGTTCGCTCAACGCCTTCGGAACGTCCGCGCTCGGCGGGACTTTATCTTCAGCGCCGATTGGAGCTGCGTGAACCACAACAACACATCCGACAATCGCTATGAGAGCAATGAATTTCACACGCACGCTAACCTCCGAACTGAAAGGATGGCCGTGTCCGCCAACACTCAGAGGCGGACAGGGCTATCA
>NZ_JADYVZ010000015.1:0-139804 GCF_020194195.1 Bradyrhizobium sp. BRP19
CCATTGCTTCCAGCTTGTCGATGAGATCGCGGTCGTTGCCTTCCGGCTCGGCCTCGGTCGCCTCCAAGCCAGCCAAAATCTCCTTGATGCGGTCGATCGAGGACAGGATCACCGTCACCGCCTCGGCAGTCACAGGCATGCCGTCACGGAATTTGCCCATCAGGGTCTCGCCGGCATGCGCCAGCGCTTCCAGCCGCGGCAGGCCGAGGAAGCCGCAGGTGCCCTTGATGGTGTGGACCAGGCGGAAGATGTTATCCAGGATCTTGGCGTTGTTCGGCTCCTGCTCGAACTTCACCAGTTGATTGTCCACGGTGTCCAGGCTCTCGCTGGTCTCCGTCAGAAACTCCCGCAACAGATCATCCATGAAAACAGGCCTTCATACAGGAAGGGCGCGCACGAGGCGTGATGCGCCATTTCGGAATGGGGCCAGCTTCACCGCAAAGCGTTTAATATTGGTTGAGTATGTGCAAAAGAACGGCACCAACAAAGAGATAAGGCGCTCCGGACAAGCCGAAGCGCCTCGTAAAGATTGCATTAACGCGTCGCGAGCGAGGCTTCGCGTTTACGAAGCGGTAACGATGATGGCTTCGCCTTCCGGCTTGAGCGTCACGGTGAGCCCGCAGGCCTGCGCGAGCAGCCGCGTATAATAAGGCTGGATCGCATGCGCATCGGCAGCCGGCCCGCGCTCGCCGCTCAGGAGCTCGGAGATGTTCTGCGGCAGGCGTGCATTGTGTCCGGTCGCGGTGATGCGAAAGCTCATCACCTCGCCCTCGCCGACCGGATCGACCGTCAGCATGCCGCCGCGCGGGATCGTGTGCTGGGCGACGACCAGCATGTTGAGCAGCAGCTTGACGCGGTTCTTCGGCAGCAGCAGCCGCGGCAGATTCCAGGTGATCGAGCACTTGCCGTCCTCGATATGGCCCTTCGCCATGGTGTGGGCATCGCCGAGATCGATCTGCGCGCCGGAGGAGCCGGCCGCGCCGAAGGCAAGGCGGCAGAACTGCAGCCGGGCGGAGGCCGTCTTGGCGCTTTTGCGAATCAGGTCGAGCGCGAACTCGCGGTCCTCGGGCTTGGGATCGTCGTCGAGCACTTCGAGCCCGTTGACGATGGCGCCGACGGGGCTGATGAGATCGTGGCAGACCCGCGAGCACAGCAGCGCGGCGAGTTCGAGCATATCGGGAGCGGCAGTGGTCGCGGGCGACGAAGCGTCAGACATATAATGGGGTCCTGGAGGGTTCCTGGAATTGCACGGCGCTGGACGCCGCGAATCACGCATGCTTGACGGATGCTGCGGGTTCTAACATTCGCAACCCCGCGGCAGCTAGCTTGCGATCGGTTCGAGGCGGCCATAAGCCCGGGCGAATCGATCGGGGCGAATCAGTGGACGAGGAACGATATTGCCGACAGATGAGGCATGCAGGTGAAACGGATCATTGACGGAGCGGCCGCTGCCGGCCTGATGGAGCCGCTGACTGCGCTGGTGGTGAAGGCGGGCGAGGCGATCCTCGCCGTCAACCGCGCGGCCATGCGGATCGACGGCAAGCAGGATGGCTCGCCGGTGACCGAGGCCGACCTTGCCGCCGACCGCATCATCGCGGACGGACTCGCGCAGCTCGCGGGCGACGTTCCGACGCTGTCGGAGGAGCGGACCCAGCTCGCCTCCCCGCCGTTCCAGGGCAGCTTCTTCCTGATCGATCCGCTCGACGGGACCAAGGAGTTCGTCGCCGGCCGCGACGAGTTCACCGTCAACCTCGCCTTGGTGACGGACGGCGTGCCGCTGCTCGGCATCGTCTCCGCACCCGCACTCGGCCTGCTCTGGCGCGGCATCGTCGGCCGCGGCGCCGAGCGCGTGAGGTTCAACGGCGCGACGATCGCCGCCGCCGAGCCGATCCGCACCCGCAAGCTGCCGGCGCGCGGGGAGCCTTGGATCGCCGCAGTGAGCCGTTCGCACGGCGATGCCAGAAGCGAGGCGTTCATCGCCGACAGGCCCAATGCCGTCAGGATGACGTGCGGCTCGGCCGTGAAATTCGGCCGCATCGCGGAAGGCGGCGCCGACATCTATCCACGTTTCGGGCCGACCTCGGAATGGGACGTCGGAGCCGGCTGCGCGGTCGTGACCGCGGCCGGCGGCAAGGTGACCGACGGCAAGGGCGGCGAGCTCCGATTTGGCCAGCGCCGCGATACCGGCTTCATCATCCCGGAATTCATCGCGTGGGGCGACCCGCAGGCGGTAGGCTGCGACTGACCAGGGCTCGTTACTGCCCGAGCTTCTCCTGCAGGGCCGGCCAGCGCTTGCCCACCTCATAGAGGAAGCGCTCGGGATCGGCGACGAAGGCGTCGCGATTGTCTTCCCGGCTGAACAAATAGAGCCGCTGCGCCACGATCGCGAAGAAATGCGGATTGGCGGGGACGGTGACGCCGCGGGCGATATCGACCGGATCATAGCCGCCGAATTGCGGTCCGTAGATTTCGGGATGGGCCTGGAAAGAGGCGCGGTTGCCCTCGTTCCGGAAGCGCCAGACGGCCCCCCAGAGGTTCGCCTCGAACTCCGCCGTCCCCTGCACGGCCGCGCCGGCGACGAAATAAGCGACGGGGTCGAAGCCCTCGATGGCGACGCCGCTGAAGCGGTTGACGACGATCCGCTCGGTGGTGGCGGCCCCTGTCGGTCCGCCGGCACCGAGGATCCAAATGCCCGCCAGCAGGCAGAGGCGGCGGGCGATCAAGGCAATTCCGGGGCGCAAAGGGCTATCTTCCTGCCGTTGTGCCGTCATAGTTGCTGCGGATAACATCCGAGTCGAGGGGACATCCGGCGCAACCTAGGGCCATGCCTGTTGGCGTGAGGTTAAGGAAGCGACCGGATTCGGTACCAGGGGTTCTTTTATGACTTTCGCATCACGCCTTGCTGCGCTCGCGCTTGCCGCGATGATCGGCTGGATCGTGCCGGCCTCCGCCCAGCAGGCGCCGCCGCCTGACCTGCCGCCGCCGCAGCGGACCCCGACGCCCAATACCTATGGGCCGGACGAGCTCGTCACCGCCGGCCATCGCTTCTTCGGCAACGTCTCGCGCGGGCTCGCCTCGATCATCGAGAAGGCGGTCAGCCAATGGGGCCTGCCGAACGGCTACATCCTGGGTGAGGAAGGCTCCGGCGCCTTCGTCGCCGGCCTGCGCTACGGCGAGGGCACGCTCTACACCAAGAACGCCGGCGACTTGCGCGTCTATTGGCAGGGCCCCTCGCTCGGCTTCGACTGGGGCGGCGACGGCGCCCGCACCATGACGCTGGTCTACAACCTGCCGGCCACCAACGCGATCTACCAGCGCTTCGCCGGCATCGACGGCTCGGCCTACATCATCGGCGGCTTCGGCATGACCGCGCTGACCTCCAACAACATCGTGCTGGTGCCGATCCGCTCCGGGCTCGGCCTGCGCCTCGGCGCCAATATCGGCTATCTCAAATACACCCCGCGGGCGACCTGGAACCCGTTCTAGGCCCACGTCCTCCCCACTGCCCACCGATCAAGGTTAACGACAGAGCGGGGCTGGCTTTCTGCCGGCCCGCCATGGCATTGTCGTTGGTGAATTTTTCCTTAAGCTTGGGAGTTCTGGCCCATGGTCGAACCGATCATGTACCTGGCGATCGGTTTCCTGCTCTCGATGCTGTGCGGGCTTGCGATCGTGCCGCTGGTGCATAACCGCGCGGTGCGCCTGACCACGCGCCGGCTCGAGGCCGCCACCCCGCTCTCGATGGCCGAGATCCAGGCCGACAAGGACCAGCTCCGCGCCGAATTCGCCATGTCCGCGCGGCGGCTCGAGATGAGCGTCGAGCAGCTCAAGAACAAGACCACGAGCCAGCTCGCCGAGCTCGGCAAGAAGAGCGACGCCATCAACCGCATGAAGATCGAGCTCGGCGAGAAGAACGCCACCATCTTCGCGCTGGAGGCGCGCGAGAAGGCGGTGAAGGAGCAGCTCCGCGCCACCGAGGAGGAATTCGCCGCCAAGACGGCGTCCTTGCGCGAAGCCGAGATCGCGTTGACGGACAAGCAGGCCGAGCTCGCCAAGATCAACTCCGAACTGTCCGACCGCTCGATGATGGCGGAGAGCCGCCAGGTCGAGCTGGTCGCAGTGCGCGCGCAGATCGAGGAATTGAAGCACCGGGTCGGCGATGCCGAGAAGGAATTTGCCGCCACGCAAGCGCGCCTCGCACAGGAGCGCACCGAATCCGAGACCGCCTCGCGCGAGCTCGGCGAGGCGCGCGGCCGCGTCGAGAATCTGAGCCAGCGCGTCACCGAGCTCGACCGCCAGCTCATCGTGCAGGTCAAGGAGGCCGAGATGCTGTCGAGCCGCGTCGCCGATCTCGAAGGACGCCTTGCCACGCAGGGCAAGCTGCTCGCCGAGCGCGACTACGAGAACAACCAGCTGCGCCAGGCCAACGAGGCCAACGAGCGCACCATCAAGGAGCTGCGCGTCGAGATCGCGGGCCTCAGCGGCGGCAAGTCGTCGGCTGCGATGGAGCAGCTGCGCGCGGAAAAGGCCGCGCTGGAGGAGCAGCTGCGCAGCGCACGCGACGAACGCGCGAAACTCCAGCGCGACATCAACGCGATCCAGCAGCAGGCCGAGAGTTCCTGGGCGACCGAGCGCATGGAGAACGCGCTTCTGCGCGAGCGCATCAACGACATCGCGGCCGAGGTGGCAAAACTCGCGATGCAGCTCGAAGGCCCGAACTCGCCGATCGAGGCGCTGCTCGCGGCCGAGGCCGGCCAGCCGCCGAAGCCGGCGCCGCGCCCGGCCAACGATGCCGCGACGGGCGGCGCTCCAGCGCCCCGCCTGCCCGAAGGCGGAGGAACGCTGGCCGAGCGCATCCGCGCGCTCCAGGCCCACGCCTCCCGCGCCCGCCAGCAGGGCGCGTAACCGCCCAAAATCCGGCTTCCCCTGCGGAAGGCGCGACCTGACCAAGGTTTTCCGCCCCGGCGACGGCTTGAAAACTTGACACCTTGGGCCGGCACTTCTAAATCGCGGGCTCCGATGTGCCGGCCGGCCTAAGGTTGCGGCCGCCTGCATGATGGTCCCGGGCGCATAGCTCAGCGGGAGAGCGTTCCCTTCACACGGGAGAGGTCCAAGGTTCGATCCCTTGTGCGCCCACCACGCTTCGCCAAAAGGCTTCGCGTGGCGCAGCCACGCCCAATGGCAGCGAAGCCTGTCCGGCGTAGCTCGAAGAGCGTAGACGGACCGGGGGTCTTGCTTCCGCTCTGTCAAAAATTCGAAAACAACCCCATGCACAGTAGCCGACCTCAGTCGGATCAAAGGGTTACGACTTTTCCGAATTTTCCTTGCTCCGTCGGGCAAAACAGGGGCATGATGGCATCATCGGGAGGGGCGCACGCTTGATGAGCATGCTGCGCCTGAGGGCCCGCACGGCATCGCCGGCTTAGAGATTCAGGGATGAGCTGGATGACGCTCCCTCGCCCTCCTTCGAAACTCTGGATACGAATCGCGATCGCGGTGCTTGCTGTGGCCGGCATCGGAATCGCGGCCATGGTTGGTCTCATCTGGTTCGCACTCGAAGGATTTGCCAGCTGCCGCAACGTGGTCCTGAGCTCGACGCGGTCGCCCGACGGCACCAAGGCCGTGTTCGTCTTCAGGCAGGAATGCAACGCAACGGTTCCGGATTCCACATATGCGAGCATCGCACCGATGGACCGGACCTTTTCACCTGATCGCAACCACGCATTCCTCGGCTTCGCCGGTCACGCGGAGATACTACCCAGCTGGCGCGGGAGCAACGTCGTCGAAATTGCGATGATGCCAGGGGTCGAGGGAGGCTTCATCCGGCACGATGAGAAGGTCGGCTCGATCCGGATCGATTACATATGATCTGCGGGCTCGACGAATGATCACCACTTCATGGAGCCCGAACCGGCAATCTCTGCTCCGCAACCACGCGCACCGGCGGAAAAGAAACGCAATCCACGACGTCGAACAGCACGCTGATGCTGCCGCTGAATGACTGCGCGAAAGCGATCGCGTCATCGCGCTTTGCGTCGGCGATTTGTGTGCCGAGCGTGCAATGAGGTCGCCAGTTTTCCGGCCGATAATGCAGCCGACACAAGGCTGGATCGATTGCAGCGCTGATGGAAGCGTGCCACCGGACGAGCGTTTCATCGAACTCCGGCTCCGCCCAGAGCACGAGCGGCGGACCTGCGAACCAACGAATTCGCTTGAACGCGACCTGCAATGGCCCTTCGCCTCCAACTGCGCGGAGCATGGTCTCCCACGCGGTCTTCGCGGTAATCTCGGGCGCATCATAAATGGCGAATGTAAAATGCGGCCGATAGCCGAGACCCCTCATCGAAGGCTGGCTCTCAAACGCGGCAACTTCATCCCACAAGGCTCCGATCCGCTCTGCGGAGGAATGGTCGGACCGAATGTTAATAGCCAAAGCCATGCGCCGGTCGCTCTGTGAAGCAATGGATTTTTGCCTCATCAATGGCGACAAAACCAGGCCTTTTGCGCGCTAGTGAGCCATAAGGACGGGGATATCCGCGTGCTCCATGATATAGCTGGTCGCTCCACCGAATATCATCTGCCGTAGCCGCGTGCGGGTGAAGGCTCCTTTGATCAATAGATCGCAACCGTGTGCCCTGGCGGCATCGAGGACCGCCTCACCAGTCTCGCGCCCGTCCAGCTCCACGCTGATCAAGCTGGCCGCAATGCCATTGTATTGGAGTTGCCGGGCGATCTGACCGGCAGACGGTCCCGGCACCGCCTGGCCGCCGATCACGGTCAGGACCGACACCCTTTCGGCCAGACGAAGCAGCGGCATGGCAAATGCGTCTGCCCGCGCTTGCTCGGTACTCCCGTTCCAGTGGATCATGATGTTTGTTGCGACGCTTCTTGGTGCATTCGACGGCGTCAGTAGAACGGGCCTGCCGCTCTCAAACAGCGCGGACTCGATCGCGCGGCGGTGAGGGCCCGCAGCATCAACGTCGGATCGCGCCATCACGATCAGATCGAAAGCGCGCCCATAACTTCCGACAAAGTCTTCGCCCTCAGGCGCGGTCTCCAGCCAGCCGAAGCAAGGCGGGTTCGACCCTGCGGTGGCGCGGGGAACATCATGCTTCAGCATGAATGCTTCGAAAAAGTTGCGCATGTCGTTCAGTTCGGCTTCGCTCTTCACTTGATACGTGTCCAGGAGAATGCCGGTGGCCAATTCGGCGGCCGCATATTGAGGGATGCCGAACCGGAGTGGAAAGCCTTCGATATAGGCGCCGGTGCGACGCGCTAGGCCTACGGCCACAGCGAGCGTAGCTGTCATCATCGGAATATTCTGAAGCGGGACCAGGAGCGTCTTCATTTCGAATCTCCGATTTTCTGACGAAGATTGACGGTGGATGCATGCTCTCAATTGGGGCGGCGTCTGCAACACCTTCACTTTGCGAGCCGCTCTGGTTTGCCACCGGCAATGGTTGCAATCATGCGGCCTGCGCAAGCCTCGTATCGATCTCCTGGCGCAGCGCGGCGAAGTCGATTGGCTTGGTCAACAGGTCGGCGGCGCCCTTCTCCAGCGCCTTGCGTTTGGTCTCGGCATCACCGTAGGCCGTGATCATGATAACAGGCACATCGGGGCGGGCCGAGCGCACGATAGGCAGCATCTCCAGTCCGCTCATTCCGGGCATATTGATGTCGGACAGGATCAGAATCAGGGTGGCATCCGCAATCTCGGCCGCGCGCTGCAAGGCCAGGGGCGCCGAGGATACAAACTCCATCAGAAAACGACCGGCGCGCAGATCGCGCCGAAACTGCTGGCGGAACAGCGCCTCGACATCGGGCTCGTCGTCGACCACCATGATATAGACGCTCAATTTCTGCCTCCGCTCTACAATGGTGCCGCCCGCGTACGCGGCAGCGTAATGATGAACTCGGTATATTCGCCCGGCTCGGTATCGACCTCGATGCTGCCGCCGTGCTGCTTCACAATGATGTCGTGGCAGATCGAAAGGCCAAGGCCAGTTCCTTCGCCGGCCGGCTTGGTCGTGAAGAATGGATTGAATATCTTCTCTCTGACTTCGGCCGGGATGCCGGTGCCATTGTCGCGAATGCGAATTTCAACGGCGCCGCCGAGGTCTGTGGTCGTGGCACGCAGCCTTGGCTCGAAGCCGTCACCGACGACCTCCTTTTGTTTGCTGGCAGCGTAGAAACCGTTTGAAACCAGATTGAGGAACACCCGCGTGATTTCCTGCGGATACAGCTCGAGCGCTCCCGCAGACGGATCGAGTTTTCTTTCAAGCGTGATATTGAAGCCGGCTTTTTCAGCGCGCGCTCCGTGATAGGCCAGGTTGAGACTTTCTTCGAGGATGGCGTTGATCTCCGCCGCGCGGCGTTCGCCGGACCCCTCGCGGGAGTGCAGAAGCATATTCTTGACAATGGAATCGGCGCGCGTTCCGTGCTGCACGATCTTTTCCAGGTTACCTTGCAGCATGTGGATCAGCGCGTCGATGTCCTGCCTTTCCGCCTCGCCGAGGCCGGCTGAGCGCAGCGCGTCGCCGAGCTCGTCGGTCAGTTCGGAGGACAGCGCAGCAAAATTGTTGACGAAATTGAGCGGGTTCTTGATCTCGTGCGCAATGCCGGCCGTGAGTTGCCCGAGCGAGGCAAGTTTCTCGGTCTGGATCAGCCGATCCTGCGTATTTCGCAGTTCCTCGAGCGATTGCGACAATTCCATGGTGCGCTCGCGCAGTTCATTCAGCAGGCGTGCATTCTCGATCGCGATCACGCCCTGGTGTGCGAAGTTGGACACGAGCTCGATCTGCTTGTCTGTGAAGGGTTTCACTTCCTGGCGGAAGATCGTGATGGTGCCAATCAGCTCATCTTCCTTGAGCATGGGCACGATGACGACGGTCCTTGCGCCGGCAAGGTCGGCGAGCGCGCGAACATTGGGATTGCCTTCGATATAGGGCGGCTGCGTCCTGATGTCGTCGATATGAACCGTCTGATGAGCCTTTTCGACGGTGCCAAGCCCGCTCGCGGGATGTGGGCGAATGTTCTGGTAGAGCCGGGTATCGACATAAGCTTGCGGCGCGTTGTGCAATGCGACCGTGCGAAAGCCGCCCTCCTCGTACAGATTCATGGTGCCAAAGCCGGCGCCGCAAATTCGCGTCGCATTCTCCAGCATCTTGTGGAAGACCGGAGTGAGTGCGCCCGATGAAGCGCTTATGATTTCCAGCACCTCCGACGTTGCCGTCTGCCGCTCCAGCGATTCATTCAATTGCTCGAACAGGCGCACATTGCCGATGGCGATAACGGCCTGATCGGCAAAAGTCTGCACGATCTCGATCTGTCGTTGGGTAAACGGGCCCGGTTCCGGTCGCGCCAAACTGAGAACCCCGATCGAGGTGCCCTCACGTATTAGCGGTATGTTGAGGGTCGCGCGATAGCCGCCGATTCTCGCGAGGTCGTGCCGCGAGAAGTCGGGGTCTTTCATGAGATCGGCGACATGGTCGACCCGGCCAGTGAGCGCTGCCCGGCCGCTCGGCGTGTCGCGGCTAGGCGCAAGCGGCTGGCTCTTGCGTAGCGCGACCCATTCCGGTGGGTTGTTATGGGAGGCTTCCAGGTGCAACAGCCCATCGCGAATGAGATAGATCGCGGCTCTAGGGTCGCCGCAGAGCCGTGCGGCCGAGCTGACAAGCGTCTCGAGAACATTGGGCAAATCGAACGCCGAACGGCTGATCACCTTGAGCACGTCGGCCGTTGCGGTCTGCTGGCGCAGCGACTCGCTGAGATCCTCAGTGCGTTCGCGCAACTCCTTGAGCAACCGCGCATTCTCGATGGCGATCACCGCTTGGTCGGCAAAGGTGGCGACGAGCTCGATCTGCTTTTCGGTGAAGGGCTGCACGCGCTTGCGGGCGATCACGATTGCGCCGATCGGCTCATTTTCGCGCAGAAGGGGAACACCGAGCGCCGTGCGTTGACCAGCGATCGTGATCGACTCCTGCAGGCCGTATTCGGGATCGGCAGCGACGTCGAGGATTTGCACCGGACGGCGTTCGAGGACGGCTCGACCCGTGACCGTGCGCCGGCCGGGGGCGATCGGATGAGCCTGCAGAAAGGCAATGTAGTCGTCGGAAAACCCGACCGCTGCTCCGGCCTGATATTCATCGCCCTCGCGGCGCATGATGAAGGCCATCTCCGCCTCGCACAGCCGTGCCGCCGAATCGACCAGCGTGTCGAGCACGGTTTGCAGATCGAAGGTCGAGCGGCTGATCACCTTCAGCACGTCGGCAGTCGCAGTTTGCTGCTGGAGCGATTCGGCGAGGTCGCGCGTTTTCGCCTGGACCTCATCGAACAGCCGCACATTCTCAATCGCGATCACGGCCTGATCGGCGAAAGTGGAGACCAGGTCGATCTGCTTGTCCGTGAACGAGTTCACGGTCTTGCGGCCCAGAAATAGCACGCCGATCGTTTCTCCGGACCGAAGCAGGGGTACGCCCAGAAGGGTGCGGTAACCGCCGGCCCGCTGTTGCTCGGGATAGGCATAGTCGGGATCGACCAGGGCATCTGGGATCTGAACAGCCTTGCCGCACAGCAGGACCCTCCCGACGAGGCTACCGCGTCCAGCATTGAGCCGAACGCCCGCCGAGACCTTGGCCCACTCGGGCGAGAAATTGTACCGAGTTGCGTGATAGAAGGAGCCATCGGCGTCCTGCCGGAGGATTGCCGCCATGTCGGCCCCACACAGCGACGCCGCCGATTCCGTCAGCGTGTCGAGAACCGTTTGCAAATCGAACGCGGAGCGACTGATGACTTTCAACACATCGGCGGTCGCGGTCTGCTGCTGCAGCGATTCCCGCAAGTCGTCGGTACGCGCCTGCACCTCGTCGAACAGCCGCACGTTCTCTATGGCGATGACGGCCTGGTCGGCGAAGGTCTGCAGAAGCTGCACGTGATGCGGAGCGAAGGCCCCCGGCTCTGCCCGCGTGACGCTGATCATGCCGATCACCACGCCGCCAGTCGCGAGCGGAACGAACAACATGCTGCGAAAGCCGCGGGCGCGCGCGATGAATTTGATCTCGTTCGTCAACGCTTCCGTATCGGGGGTCGGCACCACCTTGCCCGCCTGTGTCCTCGCAAAACTCTCGAAATCGGTGATCGGACGCGGAAACATCTTCTTCAAAGCTTCATCGGCGGCAGAATTCGTCGGCGTGAACGCCGCCAAGTGGGCATTGCCGTCGATGAAGCGGAATACGGTCGTCGAAAAGCCGCCGAGCAAGGCATTTGCGCGCCTCGCGATTGCATCGAATACCGGCTTCACCTCCGATGGCGAGCTGGCAATGATCTTGAGAATGTCCGCGGTGGCGGTCTCGCGATCTTGTGCGGCGCGCAACTCGGCCAGGAGCCGCGCGTTCTCCTGCTGCAATTCCGCCACAACGCCCTGAGGAAGCGCGGCCATGATGAAAATCCGTGTCGGCAGCCGGTTCGCGGCCGACGTCAAAATTTAATCAAGAAAGCGCCGCGAATTATTTCACCATCAGGTGCTTCCGACCAGACATACCGTGAGTTGATTTTCGATCGACTACGCGTCAATTCGTCCTCGTGATCGACCGAAGCGGCAAGTTTCACACAATGCCGCTGGAGGCCGATTTACCTCGGGTCCGCCTGGTGCTGGCGCCAGGGGGATCGCGGGACCCACGTGCCGCGAGCGCCGTAGATTGCGTCCCGAAACACCTAGGAGAGCCCCATGGCGACCATATTCATCACCGGCAGCACCGATGGCCTCGGCCGGGCGGCGGCCCAATCGCTGCTCGATCAGGGGCACCGCGTGGTGCTGCACGCGCGTTCAGCCGATCGTGCCGCGGCTCTCGGCGGCCTCACTTCGCGTGCGAAGGGATTGGTGATCGGCGATCTCAGGAGCGCGGGGGAGACGCGGAGCATCGCGGACCAGATCAACGCGATCGGGCGCATGGATGCGGTCATTCACAATGCCGGCGTCTACACGCGGCCGAGCCGCGGCGCGACGCCGGAAGGCCATGCCGAGACGCTGGCCATCAACACGCTTGCGCCGTTCATGCTGACGGCTCTGATCGCGCGGCCCGCTCGATTGATTTATCTTAGCAGCGGATTGCACCGCGGCGGAGAGGGCTCGCTCGACGACCTCGATTGGACCAAGCGGGCCTGGAACGCCGCCACGGCCTATGCCGAGAGCAAGCTGCACGTCGTCGCGCTCGCCTACGCGCTGGCGCGGCGGTGGCCCAACGTCCTCTGCAACGCCGTCGATCCCGGTTGGGTGCGCACGAAGATGGGAGGCGCGGGCGCCCCTGTCGATATCGACACCGGGCAACGGACCCAGACCTGGCTGGCAGTCAGCGAGGATCCTGCGGCCCTCGTGAGCGGCCGCTATTGGCATCATCTCGAGCAGCAAGAGCCGGCCCGTGAGGCGACCGATCCGAGGTTTCAGGACCAGCTCATCGGCAAACTGAGTGAGCTGACGGGCGTCGAGCTGCCGGAGGTGTGACGTTCGATGTATCCTCGTCATTGCGAGCCAACGGGTCCGCGCGAAGCCCGGCCCGATGACAGGCTCCACGAAGCAATCCAGAATCTCTCCGCGGAAAGACTCTGGATTGCTTCGTCGCACCAGTGCAAAATTGCTTCGCAATTTTGTCACGGGCTCCTCGCAATGACGGCGGAGAGCGGCGTTTCACGTCGCGCGCTGTGGCCGCCAGGCCGTGTAGAGACCGATCAGTGTCCCCATGGCGACCAGCGCAGCTGCCAGCAGCACCTGCAATTCGCCATCGTCGGTGGGGCCGATGGACGACACCAGCCGGGATACGATGACGAACAGAATGCCCACTGCGGCCGCGGCACCCACGCAGAGATAAGCGAGCTCGCGCGTCAGGCTGCGGCCGAGCAGTCCGAGCGCCGTGAAATACATCGAACAGGCGTTGGGATGAACGAACAAGGCAATGCGCGCATAGCGGCCATAGGCGTCGAACAGGGACTCGCATCGGCGCAAGGCCGCCTTCGAGGCCACCCGCTGCAGAAACGGCCTGAAGAAACGCGCTTGTCCATAGCTGAGAACGGCGCCCAGGATGATGGCGAGCCACGCCGCGAGGAAGACGGAGCCGTCCACGGCCTTCGGACTGAGCGCCACGGACATCAGGATGAGGGCGGTGCCGGGAAAATAGCCGAAATACGGGAAGACCGCTTCCACCAGCACGCAGGCGAACATGAAGACTGGAAACCATGCCGACCCGGCCGCGCCATGGACGATGGCGTTCAGGTCGAACAGGCTCGTCCTGTAGAGAACGAGGTACATGCACATGGCGAGGCCCGCCAGCGCATAGAACGGCAAGGCTCCAGACAAGAACCGTCTCATCCAATCATCAACTTCGTTTGGCGGAGACGACGGCCTCGCGCTGTTCCGGATCTGCTTTAGGCGAATGGGGTTGCTGCTGTCGATGGCGCTCTTTGCCACGCAACTCACCTCGGCTTGCGCACCCCTACGCAATCGACAGGATCTCGATCTCCTGCGCACCTGAACCGACGACGTCGCCGACCGCCTTGCCCATCAGCGACCTCGCGACGGGCGCGACGAACGAGATCGAGCCGGCCTTGGGATCGGCTTCGTCCTCGCCGACGATGCGGTAGGTCTGGACGCGGCCGTCAGCGCGGCTGAAGCTCACGGTGCTGCCGAACGCAACGATTTCGGTCGCGACAGGATCGGGCATCACCTGCGCCGTACGCAAGCGTTCCGTGAGATAGCGGAGATCGCGCAGGGGCACGGCGGACTGCCGTCGCTTCTCGTTGACGTCCTCGATGGCTTGCGCGGCTTCATAGGCCGCCCGCGCTTCGGCGAGCTGCGCCTGCAATGCGTTGAAGCCTGCTTCCGTCACGAGGTTCGGATGCGGCGAGATCGGGCGGTCCGGCAACAGCGTCTCGGACGCGGTTTCGGCGCTCTCTTCCTTGGTGAAGGCGACGCTCAATTGAAGATCCTGTCGAACTGTTTCGCTTGCGACACCGTGCGGCGCCCGCGACCGAGATTATATCTCAAGTTCGACGAAACGGCGGAGCTTGAAGACGAGGTCCGGCACGGCCTGGCGGAACCGGGTTGCGTTCTGGAAACTGGTCGAGAACGGCGCGAAGGTGAGCATCGCGTTCCAGTGCCGGTAACCATAGACCGTGACCGAGACGCCGGAACTCGGGAAGTTGTCCAGCTTGCGCAGCTCGCCGAGCACGAGATCGGCAATCGCCTCCGCCGGCAGCAGCCGCTTGCCGTTCCGCGTGGTTGCGATTTGCGCGGGCGGCTCGGCCGGCTCGGGGGCCGCCGCTGCGGCATCGGGCGCGCTCTCGGCTTCGGCCGCATCGGATCTGGACGTCGCGGCCGGCTCCACGGGATCCGCCGGAACGATCGGCGGGACCTCGGCGAGCGGAGGCGGTACAACAGGGTCTGTGCGCTTACTGCCTCCCAGGATGCTGCTGATCATGGCCACAAGGCCGGCATCCTTCACCTCGTCGCTCATCATTCCCCCCGGGCTTCGGCCTACTCTAGCACCGCTCGCGCAGACCGCCACCGGCGATGTGGCAGGGCCATCGCACATGGGAGCTCTTCCCTTGCGGCCATCCTTCGAGACGCCCGCTTTGGCGGGCTCCTCAGGATGAGGTCGGAGTGCGCGGCAGCAGCTTCAACGAGCGCTGGTGCCGCAGAGCCTCATCCTGCGAGGAGGCGCGTAAGCGCCGTCTCGAAGGACGAGGCGTGCGCGCCGGCCGCGCCACAAGTCATAGGCGATAGCGTGCGATCCGTTACTGCTTAGCGAACGGAATGTATTGGTGGTACCGCTTGGGCACCGAGCTGCGGTAGCGCGCCGGCACGGTGCCGGTGTCGACCGAATGATCGATCTCCTGCTGGCGGGTCATCTTCTTCTTCGCCGGCTTCTTCGACGCGCTCTTCTTGCCGTCAGTGGGCTGGCTGGACGTGTCGGTGGTCGCGCTTGGCGCTGTGGTCGTCGCAGCCGGCGCAGTGCTTGTCGCGGCAGGCGCAGCGGTTCCGCCCGCGGCCGGCGCGCCCTGCGCCAGCGCGAGCGGCGATTGCATCATGAGCATCAGCGCTGCCGTCGCAGCCAGCAAATATGATTTCTGCATCAGAACCTCCAAAATACCTGATCCGAATGAGCCAGCGTAGGCCTCCGGCATCGACGCGTGCAAGTCCGCCCACGATAGGCCCGATCGCACGCCGGAACTGTGGTGGGGGTCACACTCCCGGCATGGTCTGCCTCACGACATCGCAGCGTGCGCAGGTGCGCAATGGCGCGCTCGGCTATGCGCGAGCTGCGCGGCCGGTCTCCTCCAGTCGCGAGGCGAACCAGCGTGACAGCGGCTCGTCGACGGCACCGCTGACATAGACCTCCGACATCGTCACATGTTGCCTGTCCAGCACCAGGAGCAGGCCGATCCAATAGGGAAACCAGACATGGACGTCGGTCAGCGCCCGCAGCTTGTGCTGGTCGTGATCGAGCGGCGTGTGGTTGCTCGCCTTGCGGATTTCCACGGCGAGCAGATTGTTCGGGATCTCGCGCTGATGCACGACGACATCGGGGTAGATCGACTTGCCGAGATGGTCGTCGGTCGAGATGATGGTGCCGTGCGGCAGATGCAGCGTGCGCTCGCCGAGCCGGTCGTAGTTGCAGTCGACCGACCAGCCCGAGAACTGCTTCTCCAGATGCACGGCGAAACGGTGCGTGACCGCCCGCTCGCCGACGTCCTTCTCGAACAGGAAGCCCTCGTGGGCGTAGAAGTCCCTGACAGCCGCGATCACCTTGTTCAGCTCGGTCTGCATCGTGCCTCCGGGCCCATCACGTGCGCGCCAAGTTGGTAGCCCGGATGAAGCGTAGCGCAATCCGGGACTCTCGCAAAACACACCAGCCCCGGATTACGCTACGCTCCATCCGGGCTACATGAGACCGGAATTCGCGGCGCAATCGGTCCGGTCTACATCTGAACTTCGATCAGGCGCGGGCCGGGCTCGGCGACGGCCTCTGCCAGCGCCTTGTTGAACTCGTCGGCGTTGGTGACGGCGCGGCCGGGAACGCCCATGCCCTTGGCCAGCGCCACGAAGTCCAGGGTCGGGCGGTCGAGGCGGAGCATGTCGTTGGCGCGCTGGCCGGGCTCGCCGGCGCCGACATTGTCGAACTCGCCGCGCAGGATCTGGTAGATGCGGTTGGCGAACACGATGGTGACGATGTCGAGGTTCTCGCGTGCCTGGGTCCACAGGGACTGGATCGTGTACATCGCGCTGCCGTCGCCGACCATGGTGATCACCTTGCGGTCCGGGCAGGCGATCGCGGCACCGATCGACAGCGGCGTCGAGAAGCCGATCGAGCCGCCCATGTTCTGCAGCCAGTCGTGCGGGGCGGCCGCCGCCGTCGGCGGGAAGAAGCCGCGGCCGGTGGTGAGGGATTCGTCGACCATGATCGCGTTCTCGGGGATCGCACAGGCAATGGCCTGCGCGATCGAGGCGAAGGTGAGCGCGCCGGTCGGCTTGACCAGCTCAGCCAGAGCCTGCGGCTTGACGTCCCTGGCGCTGGCCTTCACGGCACCGGCGAGCGCCTCGAGCGCGGCAACCGAATTCTCGCCCCAGGAGGTCATGCGATGCACCTCGCAGCCCTGCGGCTTGAGCATGCTCGGCTTGTTCGGATAGGCGAAGAACGCCACGGGATCGTCGGACTCGACCAGCACGATGTGACGGAATTTCGCCAGCATCGGCAGGGCCTGATCAATGACGTAGTGGATGCGGTCGATCGAGAAACGGCCGCGGCCGCGCGCCATCTTCGGACGGAAGGTTGGGCCCATCACCGTGCAGCCGGTCTTGCCGGCGATGCGCTCGGCCAGGGCCAGCCCCTGCGCGCTCAGCGCGCTGCCGGTCATCAGGAGCAGCGTGCCTTCGCCGTCGCCATGCAGGATCTTTGCGGCCTGCTCGACCGCCTGCGGCGAATAGCTGGCGCGCTGCTGCTCGGCCGGAACCTCGGCAATGCCGTCGGCCTCGTTCCAGGCAGTGTCGGCGGGCAGGATCAGGGTCGCGATCTGCGGCGGCGCGCTTTTGGCGGCGGCAATCGCCGCAGCGCCGTCGGCGGCGACCGATTTGGCATCCGGGGAGGTGCGGACCCAGGACGACATCGGCCGGGCCAGGCCTTCGATGTCGGATGTGAGCGGCGCGTTGTAGCCGATGTGGTAGACGGCGTGCTGGCCGACAATGTTGACGATGCCGGAATTGGCCTTCTTGGCATTGTGCAGATTGGCAAGGCCGTTGGCGAGGCCGGGGCCGAGATGCAGCAGGGTCGAGGCCGGCGTGCCCTTCATGCGGAAATAGCCGTCGGCCGCGCCCGTCACCACACCTTCGAACAGGCCGAGCACGCAGCGCATGCCGGGGACGCGGTCGAGCGCCGCGACGAAATGCATCTCGGAGGTGCCGGGGTTGGTGAAGCAGACGTCCACCCCGCCCTTGACCATCGTCCGCACCAGGCTTTCCGCACCGTTCATTCTGTCTGCTCCCGCAACCGGCATTTCCAGTGATCCGCTCGATCAATCATTGTTCGCGCGGCCCGTCAAAGCAATAGCGGGCATTGCGGCCCTGCCCCGCGTGGCGACGCCCGGATTTGGCTAACGCTTTCCAGCAAATTGGCGAGAGTTGCGATTTGGTAACGTCAGTCGTTAACGATGCGACCCTCACGGGCCCGTGGCTTGCGAAATCCGCGCAAATATGGCCTCTGGATCCGGTTGAATCGATTTTTTTCTGGGGGAAATGATGATCCGGTTTTTTGCCGCACCGATGGCCGCAACGGCGCTGCTGCTGACTGGCGCAGCCGACGCGTCCGCGACGGGAATGATAGACTTCACGGGCACCAGTTCCACCAGCTATATCGGCCGCGGCGGCGCGAGCCCGATCCCCCGCACCACCGTCATGTATAACGGCAGCTACGCCCCGGGCACCGTCGTGGTGAACACCGCCGAGCGGCGGCTCTATTTGGTGCTCGGGAACGGGCAGGCGCTGCGCTACGGCATCGGCGTCGGCCGCGACGGCTTCCGCTGGGCCGGGGTGCACAGGATCACCGCCAAGAGGGAATGGCCGGACTGGACGCCGCCCTCGCAGATGCTGGCGCGCCGGCCGGACCTGCCGCGCCACATGAAGGGCGGCATCGACAACCCGCTCGGCGCCCGCGCCATGTATCTGGGCTCGACGCTGTACCGCATCCACGGCTCCAACGAGCCGGAGACGATCGGTCAGGCCGTCTCCTCGGGCTGCTTCCGCATGACCAACGACGACGTCACCGACCTCTATAGCCGCGTCTCGATCGGCACCCCGGTGGTGGTGCTGAACAACTGACCAGGAACCCGCGCGGCGCGTGAATTTGCGCTCTTGTGCACGCGGGGCGAATGCGGCAGCGTCACAGCACGATGAGCGCATTCGTCCCGCCCTCGCCCGGCTTTCGCTTCGCCCTGCTGGCCCTCGCGACGCTCGCCTGCGCGCCTGACATCGCACCCATGGCTGCCGCCGGCGAGCTGCCCGCGGTGTCCTCGCGCCAGCGCGCCGAGAAGAAGAGCTTCACCGACGGCGAGATCATTGAAGGCTTCCTGAAGACGGCATTCGGCGCCGAATACCATCTTGCCGGCCGCGTCGACCGCATCCGCAAGTTCGACGGGCCGGTACGCGTCTACGCCGAGAGCGACCGCGAGGATCGCAAGACGCAGCTCGCCAAGGTCGTGGCCGACATCGGCAAGCGCGTGCAGCATCTCGACATCGCCATGATCGACACCAACGAAGCGGCGAATGTGCGCGTGAAGCTGGTGCGCGACCGCGATCTCTTCCGCACCATCTCGAGCTTCTACGGCGCCGAGAAGGCGCGCGAGATCCGCTCCTCGCTCGATCCGCAATGCCTGTCCGGCTTCCGCAAGAACGACAATTTCGAGATCGAGCATTCCGACGTCATCCTCACCGTCGACAACGGCGATTTCACCTTCCTCGATTGCGCCTATGAGGAGCTGCTGCAATCGCTCGGGCCGATCAACGACACCACGAGCGTGCCCTGGACCATGTTCAACGACAACGTCTCGATGGGCTATTTCGACGTCTACGACCAGTACATCCTCAACCTGCTGTACGATCCCCGCATCAAGGCGGGCATGACCGTGGCGGAGGTCAAGGCCGTGCTTCCCGCCGTCCTCAAGGACGTGCGCGCCTGGGTGAAGCGGGCGAATAATCTGAAGGAGTGAGGCGGTCCAAGGGAGCGATCTACTCGTCGCCGTCCTTCTTCCGCAGCAGATCCGTCGCCAGATCCGACAGCTTCGGCGGCGGCAGGGCCGCGAACGGCAGCGGCCGCGTCACATCGATCGCGGCCAATCCCAGCCGCGCGGTCAGCAGCCCGTTCAGCACGCCTTCACCCAGGCGCTGCGACAGCTTCGCCGCGATGCCGTGGCCGAGCATCTGCTGCACCAGGCTGTCGCTCGCGGCCATGCCGCCGGTGATGGCGAGATGGGCGATGACGTGGCGAAGCAGGCGGATCATGCCGAGCGCGCCTGGGCGGCCGCCATAGAGATAAGCGAGCTGGCGGATCAGGCGCAGTGCCGCCACGAACACGAACAGCACGTCGATGGCGGCGCGCGGGCTCACCGCCGTCACGATCGAGACCTTTTGCGCGGCCGACGACACCAGCCGCCGCGCCTCGGCGTCCAGCGGCGACATCAGCTCGCGCTCGGCGAGGCGGATCATGTCGGCGCCGTCGATGATCTCGCCGGCATGGCTCTCCAGCGTGGCGCGGGCGCGCGCCAGCTGCGGATTCTGGTGCGCGATCTTGAGCAGGTCCTGGACGATGACCCGGCTCTCCTTGCGATCGTCGCTGGCCAGCACGGAAGCTGCGCGCTGGTGCAGCTTCTCGATGGTCGCAAGACGCGCGAGACCGAACGCCTCGCGCCCGATCACCACCGCAAGCGCCAGCGCGGTGACGGCGGCGAAGGCAAGTCCAACGAAGCCGAGCGTCTGGCTGCGCGCGAACAGATCCTCGACCAGATGCACCACGCCGAGCCCGGTACCGAGCAGCGTCAATCCGGCGAGCCCCGACCAGAACAGCGTGCCCCAGGGAAAGCCGCGCCGCGCCGGGACTGCGGCGTGCACCGGCACCGGCAGCATCGCCGGGTCGGGCTCCGGCGTGATCTGGATGGTGGCGCGACCGAGACGGCCGGTCTCGTCGGCCTCGGCGACGACGACGCCGGGATCATCGAGCCGGAACGTCGCCGGCCGCCGGGGCTTCGATCGGTCGTTCATGCGAGCTTGTCTCCGATCAGGAACTGCAAGGCACGGTCGAGGCGGATGTGTGGCAGCGTCGGCTGGTCGGCACCCTCGCGTTCGAGCTTCGGCGGGCGGAAGCGCAGGAAGCGGAAATCGCTGTTCCCGGCCGCCTCCGACGCGAGCCCGCGGAACGCATCCGTCCCATTGAACAGCGGCTCGGGATCGAGCGGCAGATCGCCCGGAAAGGTCGCAACCTCGGTGTTGCCGTCGAAGAACTCGCCGCCGGCGCTTTCGCCCGCGGCAGGTGTTCCCAGGATCGACGGCAACTTGTCGCGGCCGTGCGCCACCTGTGCTTCGCGCGTGGCGCGCACGGCGGCGAGCGCGACGACGTCGATCGCCGCGCCGGTGTTTTCCGCGCGCGCGACCGCGCGCGAGACGGCGCGGCGCAGCACCGCCTCGAGCCGGTCGTGGCTGGAATGATGCAGATGATCCGCCTTGGTCGCCGCGAACAGGATGCGGTCGATGCGCGGCCGGAACAGGCTGGAGAGGATCGTGCTGCGGCCGGTGTTGAAGCAGTCGAGAATGCCGGCGAGCGCGGCTTCGAGATCGTGCAGCGCCTCGGGGCCGGAGTTGAACGCGGCGAGCGCATCGGCCAGCACGATCTGACGGTCGAGCCGCGCGAAATGATCGCGGAAGAACGGCCGCACCACGACGTCCTTGTAAGCTTCGAAGCGCCGCACCATCATCGCCCACAGCGATCCCTCGCCCGCCTGCCCGCCCGCAGGCACGTCCAGCGGCGCAAAGGTCAGCGCCGGCGTATCGGCGAGATTGCCGGGCATCAGGAAGCGACCGGGCGGCAACAGGCTCATCGCAAACCGCTCGTTGCGGCAGGCGCGCAGATAATCGGTGAAGAGCTTTGCGGCCGTCAGCGTCGCCTGCTCGTCCTCGCGCGCTTCGGGCTTGAGCGTCGCGAGATGACTGTGCCACTCGGCCGCGAGATGCGCGCGTGGCGCCTCGCGCGACAGCGCCAGGCTCTCCGCCGACCATTGCTCGTAGCTCTTGTGGAGCAGCGGCAGGTCCAGCAGCCATTCGCCGGGATAGTCGACGATGTCGAGCGTCAGCGTGCGGTCGGCGCCGTTCGGGCGCTGGTAGTCGATCACGAGCCTGAGCTCGCTGATGTCCACGGTCGAGCTCGGCCAGCGCCGTTCCTCGATCAGCGCGCGCAGATGGCTCTCATATGCAAAGCGCGGCACGGCATCGTCCGGCTGCGGCGCCAGGTGCGCCCGCGCGATCCGGCCCGAGGCGTAGGCCTCGAACACCGGAAACCTGCCGCCACGCGTCAGTCCATGGATCAGCGCGGTGATGAATACGGTCTTACCGGCGCGCGACAGACCGGTGACACCAAGCCGCACCGTCGGGTTGAAGAAGTGCTCGCCATAGTCGATCAGCGCCCGCGCCGACAGCCGCGCTTCCTCGACCATATCCTGGAAACTGAATGCCATATGAACGTGAGGGGATCTCGGGCGAGGGATACGCAAAACGGATTAGTCACAAAAGTGGCAATTGCCTGAAGAAATTCAAGCTTTCATACTTCCACCGCCTTTCTCGGCAAATCAGCCGTTTGAACGACCCGCCGGTCCTGAAACACCCATCCAGAGGGCATTGCCTCGAGCCTTTGCGGATTGCCATGACCGTCTTCCAGTTGAAGCAGCTTGCATCCTCTTCCGTCCACGCCGCAGCCGACGCGATCGGCTGGGACTACGATCGCGCCGAGCTGATCGCCGACGGCATCGTCCACGGGATCGGCGTGCTCGCGGGCATCATTGCCGCGACGGTGCTGGTGGTGCTGACGGCGGTCTATGCCGACGCCACCGACATCGTCGGCGTCTCCGTCTATGTCGCCGGCCTGCTCTCGATGCTGGTGCTGTCGGCGACCTATAATCTCTGGCCGGTCTCGCCGGCCAAATGGCTGCTGCGCCGCTTCGACCATTCCGCGATCTATCTCTTGATCGCCGCGACCTACACGCCGTTCATCCTGGAGCTGAAGGACAGCGTGTTCGCGCTGGTGCTGCTGGCCGGCGTCTGGTGCGTCGCAATCCTCGGCATCGTGCTGAAGCTGCTCTATCCCGGCCGGTTCGACCGCGTCTCGGTCGGCATCTATCTCGCGATGGGCTGGAGCGGCATGATGCTCTACGATGCCGTGGTCAGGGCGTTGCCCACGCTGGTGCTGGGCTTCATTCTTGCCGGCGGCCTGCTCTACAGCTTCGGCGTGATCTTCCACGCCTGGCGGCGGCTGCGCTTTCAGAATGCGATCTGGCACGGCTTTGTCTTGGCCGGCGCGGCATGTCATTATACCGCGGTGCTCGACCTCGTGTTGAGCTGAGAAGTTTCCGCGAAGCGGTATAAGACGAGAGGAGACGTCGCATGCAGGTGACCGGCAAGGTCGTGGTCGTCACGGGCGGCGCAAACGGCATCGGCAAGGCGCTGTGCGAGGCCTTTCACAATGCGGGTGCGGCCAAGGTCGTGGTGGCGGACATGGACGCCGCCAATGCGCGAGCGGTCGCGGCCATGGTCGATGGCGCCGCGTTCAAATGCGACGTCGCGCAGGAAAAGGACATCGTCCACGTCATCGAGGAGACCGAGCGGCAGTTCGGCCCGATCGCGCTGTTCTGTTCCAACGCCGGCATCGGCGGCGGCTTCGATCCAATGTCGGAGAACGCCGGTGGCGCTTCCGACGAGCCTTGGCAGCGCAGCTGGGCGATCCACGTCATGGCGCATGTCTATGCGGCGCGGCATCTCGTCCCTCGGATGAGGGCGCGCGGCGGCGGCTATTTCCTCAACACCATCTCGGCCGCGGGCCTGCTGTCGCAGGTCGGCAGCCCGGCCTATTCGACGACGAAGCACGCGGCGGTCGGTTTTGCCGAGAATCTCGCGATCTCGCACAAGGCCCACAACATCAAGGTCTCGATCCTGTGTCCGCAGGGTGTCGACACCAACATGCTGCGCTCGATTCCCAAGGGCCCGCAATCCGGCGACGGCGACCTGACGCCCGAGCAAGTGGCGAAAGACGTGCTCGCCGGCCTCGAGCAGGAGACGTTCCTGATCCTGCCGCACCCGCAAGTGCTCGGCTACATGCGCAAGAAGACCGAGAATTACGACCGCTGGATCGGCGGCATGGCCAAGATCCAGGCGAAGATGCGGGAGGAGTTCGGGAAGTGACCGTTAGGTGCTCCCACGCTAGACGCTGTCATGCCCCGCGGAGGCGGGGCATCCAGTATGCCGGCCCTGTCGGCTCAACCACAACCGGCTCAGAGTACTGGATCGCCCGCCTTCGCGGGCGATGACACCGAGCGTGTAGAAGCAGCTTCAGCAACCTCGCGCATCACACCACCGCCACCGTCTCCCCCACCCGGCTCGCGCGCAGCGCCTGCGCATAGAGCATCATGCCCTCGCACACCGTGCGCTGCTCGGCCGGCGTCAGCGCCGCCAGCGCGCCGCGGACCTGCTGCCGGCCGAACGCGTGGAGGGCCTCCAGCGTGCGCCGGCCCTTTGCCGTCAGCGACAGCAGCTTGCTGCGCGCATCCGCCTCGTCCGGCGTCTCCTTGAGCTCGCCGCAATCGATCAGCTTGCGCACCAGACGGCTGACGCTGGATTTCTCCAGCCGCAGGAAATCGCCGAGCTCGCCCGACGTCATGGGGCCACGAATGCCGATCTCCAGGATGGTGTGGACCGCCGAGGGCGGATAGCCCGAGGCCGCCACCGTGGCGTCCATGAAGCCGAGTTCGCGCACCATCAGGCGCGAGGCGGCGCGGATGTCGTCAATCAGCGAAAGCTCGGCCATGGCTTGACTCGCCCATATAGTTGTATCATACAACTATATGGGCGCAACGGCGCGCGCAAGTGTTTGGAGTGGACCATGAGCGAAGCCTTGCCGACCGGTCAGCGCATGAGCGGCAAGGTCTGCCTGATCACGGGCGGCGGCAGCGGCATCGGGCGCGCAACGGCGCTGAGGATGGCGGCCGAAGGGGCGGAAGCGATCGTCGTCGCCGGCCGGCGCGAGGCCGAGATCGAGGCCACCGCCGCCGCGTGCCGCGAGCTCGGCACGGAGGCGATCGCGCTTCAGACCGACATCACGAAGAAAGACGAGGTCGCGCGCCTCGTCGGCACAGCCGTCGGGCGCTGCGGCCGGCTCGACGTTGCCTTCAACAATGCCGGCTTCCAGGAGCGCCGCGCGCTCCTGGAGGAGCAGGGCACGGAGATCTACGACAGCGTGTTCGACACCAATGTCCGCGCGCTGTTCCTCTGCCTGCGCCATCAATTGCCGGCGATGCTGGCGCAGGGGCGCGGCAGCATCGTCGTCAACACCTCCGTCAGCGGGGTGCGCAATCCCAATCCAGGCTTTTCGCTCTACTCGGCCTCAAAGGCCGCCGCGATCTCGCTGACGCGCTCGGCGGCGATGGAGAACGCGCCGCGCGGCATTCGCATCAATGCGATCGCGCCCGGCCGCGTCGTCACAGACATGATGCTGCGCGCCGGCGTCGGCGATGTGGCGACGGTCAGCGCAGGCCTGCCGCTGCGGCGGATGGGCAGCCCGGAGGAGGTCGCCGAGGCCGTGGTGTGGCTGTCGTCGGATGCGTCGTCGTATGTCGTCGGGCATGTGCTCGCGGCCGACGGAGGTTTTTTGGCGTCGTGATGTCGTAGCCTGGATGGAGCGCAGCGCAATCCAGGGCCGACTCGCCTGTGGCAGGATTCCCGGATGACGCTGCGCTCCATCCGGGCTACGAGACGGTCAATGCTTCTGCCCGTACAGCACAGGCACTGCGGAATCCACGACGACCTCAACGAGGCTCGTGCCCGCATACGCCATGCCGCGCTTCAGCGCTTCGCCCAGCTCCGCGGCCTTCGTCACCCGCACCGCATGACAGCCCATGCCTTCGGCAAGCCGCACGAAATCGATCCCCGGCAGCTCCAGCCCCGGTACATTGCGCACCTGCATCACCTGGCTGAACGAGCGCATCGCGCCGTAGCCGGAATTGTTGATGACGACGATTGTGAGCGGCAGCTTGCGCTGCGCGGCGGTCCAGAGCGCCTGGATCGAGTACATCGCCGAGCCGTCGCCGATCAGGCACACCGTGCGCTGCTTCGGCTTGCCGAGCGCCATACCGACGGCGGCGGGCAGAGAATAGCCGAGGCCGCCGCTCGCCATGGTGTAGAAACTGTCCTGGCCGCGCATCGGCAAGAATTTTTGCATTGCCGGCCGGTGCGAGGGCACTTCCTCGACAAGTGATGCGTCATCCGGCATCGCCTGCGACAGCGAATGCAGCAGGAATTCGACCGGCAGCGGATCGGCGGGCTGCGGCGCCGGCGGCAGTGTGCGGCCTTTTGGCGCCGCGCGCCTGCTCTCCGGCAGCAGGTCGAGCAGCAGGCCGAGCGCTGGCTTCATCGTCGCGATGATGCTGGTGCCCGATGGCGTCACTGCGGCGGCATCCGCGTCATCCGTGATCTGGAAGATGGTCGCGCCGCGGTCGAAGATCGCGGCATGGCCCTCGACATGGAAGGTGAACACCGGCGCGCCGATGACGACGACGACATCGTGCTCGCGCAGCGCATCGGACAACTGCGCCGGCGAGGCGTGCAGAAAGCCTGCGAATTGCGGATGCCTCTCGGGGAACGAGCAGCGTGCCGAGAACGGGCTTACCCAGACGCTCGCCTTGCTCTTCTCGGCGACGCGCACCATCAGATCCACCGCGCCGGCGCGATCGACTCCGGGGCCGACGACGAGCGCAGGGTGTTTGCTTGAGGCGAGCGCCGCAACCAGCGCCTTCATCGGCTCCAGCTCAGGGCCGATCTCGCGGCTCACTTTCCGCGCCTCTACCGGCGCGCAGGCATGGGCCCAGTCGTCGATCGGAATCGACACGAAGGTCGGCCCGCACGGCGGCTGCATCGCGGTGTAATAGGCGCGCGCGATCGCTGCCGGTACGTCCTCCGGCCTTGCCGGTTCGACACTGTACTTGACATAAGGCCGCGGAAACTCGGAGGCGCGCTCGGCATAGAGGAACGCCTGCAGAGGCAGGATCGAGCGGGCCTGCTGGCCCGCGGTGATCACCAGCGGCGTCTGGTTGCGATGCGCGGTGTAGATGTTGCCGAGCGCGTTGCCAACGCCGGCGGCCGAATGCAGGTTGACGAAGCCGGCATTGCGCGTTGCCTGCGCATAGCCATCGGCCATGCCGACAGCGGAAGCTTCCTGCAGCGCCAGCACGTAGTCGATATCGTCGGGCCAGTCACTGAGGAACGGCAGCTCGGTCGAACCAGGGTTGCCGAACACCCGGTCGATGCCGAAGGCGCGCAGCAGGTCGAGCGTCGCCTGCTTCACGGTGACGGGCTTGCTGCCGGTCTTGCCGTTCCTGGCCATGAGTTTCCGTCCCTGCGTTTATTGATTGAACGTAGCGGCCCCACCCGTCATTGCGAGCGAAACGAAGCAATCCAGAATCTCTCCGCAGAGGCAGTCTGGATTGCTTCGTCCCTTCGCTCCTCGCAACGACGAGGAGAGACTATCACCACACCGCCGTGCCCTTCATCGTCGGCTGCCCCTCCGCGTTCGCGGTCCAAAGCTCCATCCCCGCCTCGGTCTCGTTGGCGTTGACGGAGAACTCCGTGCCCTCGAACAGCGGCTGCACGCCGCGATACGAGAACTTCTTCGGCGCCTTGCCGCCACGAAGCTTGGCCGCCATCTCGACGATCAGCGCCGCCTGCAGCGGGCCATGGAAGATCAGGCCCGGATAGCCCTCGACCTTGGTGACGTAATCGCGGTCGTAATGGATGCGGTGGCCGTTGAAGGTCAGCGCGGAGTAGCGGAACAGCAGCACGGGATCGGACACATGCGTTTCGCGATGCTGCGCCTTGGGCGGCGGAGGCGACGCCTTGCCGCCAGCCGGCGCGCTGCCAGTCATCTCGCGATAGACGATGTCCTGCCGCTCGCGGATCGCCGTGCCTCTCGGCGAGGAGATGCTGTGCTCGACCGAGACGAAGCACAGCGTGCCGGTCGAGCCCGTCTTCACTTGCACGTCTGCGATGCGTGATGTTCGCGTCGATTCATCGCCGACGCACAAGGGCTGCAAGAACTCGATCTCGCCGCCGGCCCACATCCGGCGCGGCAGCGGCACCGGCGGCAGGAAGCCGCCGCGGGTCGGGTGGCCGTCGGGCCCTAACATCGACATCGGGAACACCGGCTGCGCCAGGCACCAGTGCGCCGTGAACGGCGCAGCGTCGCCCGCCTTGGGCTCGCCGACCTCCTGGAACAGCGTCGCGCGCAGGCCCTTGACGAGCTGCGCGGTGACGATGTCGGTGGCCTCCTGGCTGCGCCCGATCCATTGCCGGAGATGATCGATGTCGAGCTTCTCGGTCATGACGCCTCGCTCTCTTTATTTGGACTGAGGACGCTCGCCGATGGCGGGCACGGCGCCGTAGCTGCGCGTCTCGCCGACGATGATCGGCGCCGGCGCGGGATAGCTGACGCGGCCGTTCGGCGTGTCGACCTCGATCCGCCGCAGATGCGGATGGTTGGCGAGGTCGGCCATGGTGTTGACCTCGGCGAATGCGATGTCCGCGTCCGACAGCCGCTTCAAGAGCTCGTCGCGAGTCATCTTGCCGAAAGCATCCGCCACCGTCGTGTCGGTGAAATCGCGGTTGCGCACGCGCTCGACCATGTTCGCGACGCGGGGATCGGCCGGCAGGTCCGGCTGATCCAGCACCTTCGCGCACAGCGTCTTCCACTCGCGCTCGCTCTGGATCGAGATCAGGATGTCCTTGCCGTCCTTCGAGGTGAACACGCCATAGGGCGCGATCGAGGGATGGCGCAGGCCCATGCGCTTGGGTGAATTGCCGGCTTCGGCATTGAGCAGCGGCACGGTGCACCAATCCGCCATCACGTCGAACATAGAGATGCGGATGTCGGCGCCCTTGCCCGTGCGCCCGCGCGCGATCAGCGCCTCCAGGATCGCGGCATGCGCGGTGGCGCCGGTTGCGACGTCGACGATCGACATGCCGACGCGCGAGGCGCCGTCGGGATTGCCGGTGATCGAGGCGAGCCCGCTCTCGGCCTGGATCAGGAGATCATAGGCCTTGCGGTGGGCGTAGGGACCTTCGTCACCATAACCGGTGATGGTGCACGAGATCAGCTTGGGATAGTCCTTCAAGAGCCGCTCGCGCGAGAAGCCGAGCTTGTCCATCGAGCCGGGTTTCAGGTTCTGGATCAGCACGTCGGCACTCGCGATCAGCTTCTCCAGCTCGGCGCGGCCTTCCTTCGTGGTGAGATCGACCACCGCCGATTGCTTGCCGCGATTGAGCCAGACGAAATAGCTGCTCTGGCCCTTGGCCGCCGCGTCATAGCCGCGGGCGAAATCGCCCTCGGGCCGCTCGATCTTGATCACCTCCGCGCCGGCATCCGCCAGGCGCGAGGAGCAGAACGGCGCCGCCACCGCCTGCTCGACCGCAATCACCCTGATCCCGTCCAATGCTCCCATGGCCGCCACCTCAGTACGAGCGCGGCATGCCGAGCACGTGCTCGGCGACGAAGGACAGCACGAGGTTGGTCGAGATCGGCGCCACCTGGTAGAGCCGCGTCTCGCGGAACTTGCGCTCGACGTCGTATTCCTCGGCAAAGCCGAACCCGCCATGGGTCTGGATGCAGGCGTTCGCCGCTTCCCAGGACGCATCCGCCGCCAGCATCTTGGCCATGTTGGCCTCCGCGCCGCAATCGAGCCCGGCCTCGTATTTGCGCGTGGCTTCCTTCACCATCAGCTCGGCCGCGCGCATCGAGGCGTAGGCTTTTGCGATCGGAAACTGGATGCCTTGATTCTGGCCGATCGGCCGGCCGAACACGGCGCGCTCCTTGGCGTAGTTCGTCGCCTTCGCGATGAACCACTTTGCGTCGCCGACGCATTCGGCCGCGATCAGGATGCGCTCGGCATTCATGCCGGAGAGGATGTAGCGAAAGCCCTTGCCTTCCTCGCCGATCAGATTCTCCGCCGGCACCCTCATGTCGGTGAAGAACACTTCGGTGGTGGCGTGGTTCATCATGGTGCGGATCGGGCGGATCTCGAGACCGTTGTTCTTGGCCTCGCGCATGTCGACGATGAACACCGACAAGCCATCGGTGCGCTTCTTGACCTGGTCCTTCGGGGTGGTGCGCGCCAGCAGCACCATCAGATCGGAATGCTCGGCGCGGCTGGTCCAGATCTTCTGGCCGTTGACGATGTAGCTGTCGTTGCCGTCCTTGCGCGCGAACGTCTTCAGCGAGGAGGTGTCGGTGCCGCTGGTCGGCTCGGTGACGCCGAACGCCTGCAGGCGCAACTCGCCGCTCGCGATCTTCGGCAGGTACTTTGCCTTCTGCTCGGCATTGCCGTGCCTGAGCACCGTGCCCATCGTGTACATCTGGGCGTGGCAGCCGCCGCCGTTGCAGCCGGCGCGCTGGATCTCTTCCAGGATCGCGGCGGCCGCCGACAGCTTCAGGCCCGCGCCGCCGTATTCCTCGGGAATCAGCACCGAGAGATAGCCGGCCTCGGTCAGCGCATCGACGAACGCCTTGGGGTAGGCCATCTCGCGGTCGAGCTTGCGCCAATATTCGCCGGGGAACTGGGCGCAGAGCTTGGCTATGGCCTCGCGGATGTCGGCGTAATCTTCGGCGTGGTGTTCTTGACTCATGGCGTTTCCAATTCTCAGCGGCAGTTAAAGATAACGCCGGCCAACCCACGGGCGTTGTGAAAACAATGCCCGCCCCCTATGCTCATTTGTTATAGCGTATGGAGTAGCCTTCCAGGATTGGCAAGCATGGATTTCCGGCAGCTCAGGACCTTCAGTTGCGTGGCGGAGCTCGGCAGCCTGTCCAAGGCCTCCGACACCTTGCGCGTGGCGCAGCCGGCGCTCTCCCGGCAGATCAAGCTGCTGGAACACGAGCTGCGCACCGAACTCTTCACGCGCAACGGCCGCGGCATGGTGCTGACCGAGGCCGGCCGCCTGCTGCTCGCACGCACCTCCGGCATCGTGCGGCAGATCGACCAGATCCGCGACGACATCCAGTCGGCCAAGGGGCCGCCGTCCGGCCAGGTCGTGCTCGGCCTGGTTCCGACCGTGAGCTGCGTGCTGTCGGCGCGCTTTGCACGGCGCTGTGTCGAAAAATTTCCCGGCATCTCGCTGCGCATCGTCGAGAGCTACAGCGGGCATCTGGTCGAATGGCTGCATCGCGGCGAGATGGATCTCGCCATCCTCTACGGCCGCTCGGCCGACCTGCATCTGAACGTGCAGAGCCTGGGGCGCGACAACATCGTCGCGGTAGGTCCGCGCGGCTGCGGCTTGGCGCGCAAGAAGAGCGTCGACATCGGCTGGCTGCTGCGGCAACGCCTGGTGCTGCCCTCTCATTCCCACGGCCTCCGCGCGCTGATCGAGCACGCCGCGGCGCGCAAGCGCATCAAACTCGACGTGCAGCTCGAGGCCGACTCGTTCAGGGTGCTCACGAGCCTTGTCGAGGAGGGGCTCGGCTTCGCATTGCTGCCGCCGTCTTCGGTCCATGCCGAGGTCGCGGATGGTCGGCTGGAAGCTGCGCCGATTTCGAAGCCGATGTCGCGTGAGCTCATCGTGGCCTCTCCGATCGAGCGCCCGGTGACGACAGCGACCGCCGCCGTGACGGCGCTGCTGCGGGAGGAAATCGCGGCCTGCCGCAAGGAAGGCATCTGGGACATCAAGCTGGCCTGAAGGGTCTACGGCCTAGCCGGCCGTTTCCCCAGTGCTTAGGCTCCGAAAAGGCGCCGTTCCCTTCTCATTTTGCTTGAGCAGTCATGCCGGAATTCTATAGCGCGCGTATCATGGCCGCGCCGGCATCTCGACCGCGCGCATGGTCGCGAGCCCGAAGGCGCAGACGCGCCGGTTTCCCTTCGACTCTGAAACCACTTCCACCTTGGCGACCGCGATCGAGCCGCCAACCTGGATTGCCTCGGCGCTCGCGATGATTTCTTCGCCGTCGGCAGGTCCCAGGAAGTTGATCTTGATCTCGACCGTGACGGCGATGCGGCCCTTCGGGAGCGCGGTGCTGACCGCGGCGCCGGCGGCCTGGTCGGCCAGGCCCGCGATCACGCCGCCGTGGAAATGGCCGAAGAATTGCGTCAGCTCCGGTTTCTTGGTCAGCGCCAGCGCAACATTGCCCGGCTCGGCTGCAACGACGCGCATGCCTGAGGATTGCGGGAAGCCCGACATCGCCATGATGTCTGCGAGCATGTCGATCGAGTTGGTCTCTGCCATAGTGGTCAGCCCGGTATCCGCACCGGCAGCGACTCATAGCCCTTGATGAAGCTCGAATAGATCCGCTTGGGCTCGCCGACCACCTCGATGCGGTCGAAGCGCTTCAGCATTTCTTCCCAGACGATGCGCAGCTGCAGCTCGGCGAGGCGCATGCCGACGCAGCGGTGGATGCCGAAGCCGAAGGACAGGTGCGTGCGCGGGCGCGGGCGGTCGATGATGAACTCGTCCGGCTTGTCGAACATCTCCTCGTCGCGGTTGCCGGAGACGTACCACATCACGACGCGGTCGCCCTTCTTGATGTGCTTGCCGCCGATCTCGGTGTCCTGCAATGCGGTGCGACGCATATGCGCCAGCGGCGTCTGCCAGCGGATCACCTCCGGCACCATGGAATCGATCAGCTCCGGATTGGCGCGCAGCTTGTCGTATTGCTCCGGGTTCTCGTTCAGCGCCAGCACCGAGCCGGTCATGGTGTTGCGCGTGGTGTCGTTGCCACCGACGATGAGCAGGATGATGTTGCCCATGAGGTTGTCGGGGTCCATGTGGCGCGTGGCCTCGTTGTGGGCCATCAGCGACAACAGATCGTTGCGCGGCGCGGAGTTGACACGCTCGTTCCAGAGCTTGGACATGTAGGCGTAGCACTCGTCCATCTCGCGGCGGCGCTCTTCGGCGCTGGCGACGATGCCGCTCTTGGGCAGCGCGGTGGAAACGTCGGACCAGCGCGTCAACTTGCGCCGCTCCTCCCAGGGGAAGTCGAACAGGGTCGCCAGCATCTGCGTGGTCAGCTCGATGGAGACGCGCTCGACGAAGTTGAACGTCTCGTTGCGCGGCAGATTGTCCAGCACGGTCTGCGAGCGCTGGCGGATCAGCTTTGCCAGCTCGTCCAGGTGTGTCGGCGTGAACATCGGCGAGACCGTCTTGCGCTGCGCCGAATGCCGGGGCTGGTCCATCGCGATGAAGCTCGGATAGTCGTAGCCTTCCGGCACGTCGCGGATCGAGATGCCGCCGAGCTTGGAATCCGAGGAGAAGATGCCGTGATTGGTGTCGACATGCATGATGTCGTTGTACTTCACCACCGACCAATACGGCTCGATCGGCGCATTGGTGCAGTAATGCACCGGCTCTTCCTTACGCAGCCGCTCGAACCAGGGCCACAGCGTGTCGTCCTGGAACAACCGGGGCGCGCCGGGGTGGAATTGCGACAACGGCGTCGCATAGGCCTCCTCGCGGGCCCTGCGCATGCGTTCGGCCTTGTCCACTTTAACCGGCGCTTGGATGTTCATGATCGTGGCTCCGTTGCGTTCGACTCACGCAGCAATCTTCACCGGCAGCGTTTCGATACCCTTTACAAAACTCGAATAGACCCGGGTGGGTTCGCCGACCACATCAATATGGTCGAACCGCTTGAGAATTTCCTCCCAAATAATCTTGAGCTGGAGCTCGGCGAGCCGCAGGCCGACGCAGCGATGGATGCCGAAGCCGAAGGACAGGTGCGTACGCGGGCGGGCGCGGTCGATGATGAACTCGTAGGGCCTGTCGATCACGTCCTCGTCGCGGTTGCCCGAGACGTACCACATCACGACCTTGTCACCCTTCTTGATCTGCTTGCCGCGGAACTCGAAATCGGACAGCGCGGTGCGGCGCATATGCGCGAGCGGCGTCTGCCAGCGGATCACCTCCGGCACGAAACTGTCGAGCAGGTCAGGGTTCTCGCGCAGCTTGCGATATTGCTCCGGATGCTGGCTCAGCGCGAGAAGCGAGCCCGACATGGTGTTGCGCGTGGTGTCGTTGCCGCCGACGATCAGGAGGATGAGATTGCCGAGGAAGTTCTTCGCATCCATGTCGCGCGTAGCAGTGCCATGCGCCATCATCGACAATAGGTCGCTCTTCGGCGGCTGTTCGATGCGCTGCTTCCACAGCTTCGAGAAATAGGCCGCACATTCCGTCAGCTCGGCCTGCCGCTCGTCCTCGGTCGCGACCAGGCCGTCAGGCCCGGGAATCGTGGTGGCGACGTCGGACCAGCGCGTCAGCTTGCGGCGATCCTCCCAGGGGAAATCGAACAGCACCGCAAGCATCTGCGTGGTGAGCTCGATCGACACGCGGTCGACCCAGTCGAACACCTCGCCGCGGGGAAGGTTGTCCAGGCACTCGGCCGAGCGCTTGCGGATGTTGATGGCGAGATTGTCCAGATGCGTCGGCGTGAACATCGGCGCCACGGTCTTGCGCTGGGCGGCATGGCGCGGCGGGTCCATCGAAATGAAGCTCTCACGGCGTAGATCCGGATCGATGTCGCGGATGGTGATGCCGCCGAGCGCGGAGGCCGAGGAGAACACCGCATGGTTGGTCTCGATCTCCATGATGTCGTTGTAGCGCGTCACCGACCAGTACGGCCCGAACATCGAGTCCTTGCAGTAATGCACGGGATCCTCGCGGCGCAGCCGATCGAAATAGGGCCAGAACGTATCGGTCCTGAACAATTCGGGGTCGCCGGGATCGAACTGCTCCAGCGGCAGCGACATCGCGCGCTCGCGCAAGGCGTCGAGCTTGGCCGCGCTTTCGATGGTCCCATGCATGACCGTTCTCCCTGAATATGAACCGCGCGTCGTTGAATTCTGCGCTGCGGTATTTGATCTGCAATTACAGCCGGTTGTCTGCGCCGGGGCAAGGGAGAGTTTTGCCACATCCAGCCTTCACGAGCGCGTTGCACGATCGTCACGACGCCACGAGAACGTGACCTCCCGCACGCCGAACGACAGAGAATCGTGCGAGAAACCCGCTGGAATCGAGCTAAATCGAACCCGCTCATCTTGGGGATCGACTAACCTCTGATCTATAGTTTGGCCGGAACAGATCCGCATCCCGAGGTTGCCGCCGTGAACGACATGCAATGGACCCCGATCGGGTCCGAACCCTTGCCCCCGCCGCTGCCGGCGACGCGGGTCGATTTCTCCGGCAGCCGCTCCGAGTTCCGCAAAATGGTCACCAAGGGTGCCATGCTCGAGCTCGTGACCTTCGGCTTCTACCGGTTTTGGCTCGTCACCGACATCCGCCGTCATCTGTGGACGCACACCGCGATCGATGGCGATGCGGCCGAATACACCGGACGGGCCAAGGAGCTCCTGGTCGGCTTCCTGTTCGCGCTCGCGATCCTGTTGCCGATCTATCTCGCCTATTTTCTCATTGGCATCGAGTTCGAGCGCTGGCAGGCCTTTGCCTCGACGCCGCTATTCATCGCCTTCTACGCCTTCGGCCAGTTCGCGATTTTTCGCGCGCGGCGCTACCGCCTGACCCGCACGGTCTGGCGCGGCGTCCGCTTCTGGATGGACGGCTCCGGCTGGGCTTACGCGTTTCGCGCCATGCTATGGGGCTTGCTGGTGCTCCTGACGCTCGGTCTCGCGCTGCCCTGGCGCGCGGCGGCGCTCGAACGCTACAAGATGCGGCACACCCATTACGGCGATCTCCGCGGCGATTTCGACGCCGACGGCTGGACCTTCTTCAAGCGCGGCTGGTGGCTCTGGCTGCTCAGCCCGATCGCGCTGATCATCTTCCCGCTCGCACCGTTCTTCTATGCCGAGTTCAAGGCGCGCGAATGGCGCTGGTGGCTCGACGGCATCCGCATCGGTGGCGTCAGCCTGTCCTCGGAATTGCCTCATGATGCCTTCTACGGCCTGTATTGGAAAGTGATCGGCTGGTGGATGCTGCTCACGGTCGCGTTCGCAGCCTATATGGGCGGCAGCGCCTTCCTGGTCGTCTCGCTCACCGGCGTTTCCGCCGAGGAGATCTTCGCCGGCGACAATGCGACGAAGAGCATCCCGATGGTGGCGATGATGGTGATCGGCTATTTCGCGCTCGCTCTTGCCATCAACATCGTCATGCGGGTCTATCTTCAACGCGATCTTTGGGCCAAGGTGCTGGAGACCGTCGAGGTGCACAACATCTGGGCCGCGGCGGACGTGCGCGGCAGCGGTCAGCTTGCCGGCGCGCTCGGCGAAGGCTTTGCCGACGGACTCGATGTCGCGGGATTCTGAGCTGTGAGTGACGTGTTTGCCGAGACCCCGGCGCAGTCGGAGAGTCCGACCATCTTCTTCGACGGCGTGTCGAGCCGCAGACGGCAGGTGACGCTGACGCTCAGTGATGCGCTCGAGATCGCCGAGGACGGCGCAACGCCTGTTCGCTGGGCCTATGCCGACGTTCGCCGCGCCGACAGTCCCCCCGGAATCCTGCGCCTGGCTGCGACGTCTGCACCGCCTCTGGCGCGGCTGGAGATCCGCGATGCCGTGCTCGCCGCGGACGTAGCCGCGCGCTGCACGCGCCTCGACGAGCACCGGACGACGCGCAGCGGCGTCGCGAAAATCGTGGGCTGGTCGGTTGCCGCCGCCGTCTCCATCGTCTGCGTCGTCCTGTTCGGCGTGCCGCTCGCCGCCGACCGGCTCGCGCCGCTGGTGCCGAAGCCCGTGGAACGGCGCATCGGCGACGCCGCCGAAGTGCAGATGAAAACCATCTTCGGCCGCGGCGTGTGCGAAGACCCCGCGGGCAAGGCCGCGTTCACGAAGCTCGTCAACCGCCTGCGCGATGCGGCCGGCCTCGACGACTCAATGACGGCCGGCGTGCTGCCGAGCTCGATACCGAATGCCTTCGCGCTGCCCGGCGGCAAGGTGTTCGTGCTGAAGGGCCTGCTCGACAAGGCCGAAAGTCCCGACGAGCTCGCCGGCATCCTCGCCCACGAGCTCGGCCATCTCAAGCATTACGACAACATGCGCGGCCTGATCTACAACGGCGGCACCTCGTTCCTGATCGGCCTCTTGTTCGGCGACATCACCGGCTCCTCGGCCGTGATCTTCGCCTCGCGCAGCCTGGTCGAAGCGTCCTATTCGCGCGAAGCCGAGACCGGCGCCGACACCTTCGCGATCGAGATCATGCATGCGCTCGGCCGGTCGCCGAAGCCCGCGGCCCAGCTGATGTTCCGCATCACCGGCAAAGAGGGCGGCTCCGGCCTGACGAATATCCTCGCCAGCCATCCGCTGACCGAGGACCGCCTCGCGCGCATGACGAAGGAGGACCGGCCCGCCAGCGGCCCGCCGCTGCTGACCGACACGGAGTGGCAGGCACTGAAGGGCATTTGCCGCAGCGGGAAGGTGTGACGGCCCGCTCCTGGCGCATCACTTCGCCGGCGCAGCCGGTGGATTCGATCCGGTGGTGACGTTCGGCGCCGTGTTCGGGTTCGAGGTCGTGGTCTGGGGACCGAACTCGCGACCATTGTAGAAGAAGACGGCCGCGACCACGGCGATCACGAAGATCGCGCCGACCGCCCAGCCGACCGGGCTGTTGCGGCGCGCTCTGTCGGCCCTGCGGTCGTCATTCTGATAGGTCATCGTTGCTCTCCATCGCAAAGCAGGAGAACCTCGCGCGGTGGAAGCTGTTCCTAAAACGCGCCCAGCACTTACCGCGTTCCGTAGGCGCGGTCGCCGGCATCGCCGAGGCCCGGCAGGATGAACCCGTTGTCGTCGAGCCCTTCATCCACCGCCGCCGTCCAGATCGGCACGTCCGGGTGCAATCCGCGCAGCCGTTCGAGCCCTTCCGGTGCGGCGATCAGGCAGGCGAGGCGGATGTCCCTGGCGCCGCGCTCCTTCAGCCGGTCGATGGCGGCGACGGCGGTGTTGGCGGTGGCGACCACCGGCGTCACCACGATGGCGAGGCGCTCGCTGAGGTCAGACGGCGATTTGAAGAAATACTCCACCGCGGCAAAGCTGTGCGGCTCGCGGTAGAGCCCGATATGGGCGACGCGCGCGGTCGGCACCAGATCCATCATGCCGTCGACGAAGGTGGTGCCGGCGCGCAGCATCGGCACGAATACCAGCTTCTTGCCGGCGATCTTGGCCGAGTGCATCGTCGCCAGCGGCGTCTCGATCACGGTGTCGGTGAGCGGCAGGTCGCGCGTCACCTCGTAGCACAGCAGCATGCCGATCTCCTTGATCAGCTCGCGGAACGACTTGGTCGAGATGGACTTGTCCCGCACCAGCGTCAGCTTGTGCTGCACCAGCGGATGATCGACGATCGTGACGCCTTCCATGATGAGATGCTCTTGCTTTTCCCTTCTCCCCTTGTTGGAGAAGGTGGCGCGAAGCGCCGGATGAGGGGTATCTCTCCGCGAACTCCAACTGAGAGATGTGCCCGCGGCGACAACCCCTCACCCGGCTTCGCTTCGCGAAGCCACCCTCTCCCACAAGGGGAGAGGGTTTAAAACACCGTGCCGTCGCTGATCACCTTGAGCGGCGGCGATCCATCGGGACGGCGTGCGAATGCGATGGCGCGGCCCGCCGCCCACGTGCCGCCTTCGAGGATGCTCGCAAGCGGCAAGGTCCGAGGGGTGCGGCCGAGCTTGGCGCGAATGCGCTCCGCCAACCTGTCGAGCAATGCAACCGTCAGCGCGCGCCACTCCACGACGAGCAGCGAATCCACTTCATGCGCACGCGCGGCATCGGCGGCATCGCGCAGGCGCAGCACGTCATGATCGACGAACAGACCGCCGTTGCGGTATTCGGCGAGCCCGGTCAGGCCATCGATGTCGGTCACCTCAAAGCCGGCGCGCTGCAGCGGCTCGATCAGCGAATAGCTCAGCCATTGCGACAGCTTGTGCAGCGGCACGAGGCCTGCCGTGCCGTCGTCCGCCTTGATCGCCGGATGCCGCCAGCAATCGCCGAGCGGCACGCCCGCAAGCTCAAGTCGCGACGGCCAGATCGGTCCGAGCTGGTTCAGCACCGCGGACAGGATCGCGGGCGCTGCGACGGCGCCGCCGATCGCCTGCGCTGCGATATGATCGAACAGCCCGCCCGGCCGCGGCGTATCGTGCAGGCCGAACACGTCCGCACGCTCCGAGACCTGCCTGCCCAGACGCCGCAGCAGGTCGGTGCGTCCCTCCAGGCCGAGCAGCGGATTGGCCTCGGTCACCTGAAAGGCGGAGGTGAGTGAGCCAAGAGGCAGTCTTTCAAGCACCTCCGCATCGGCCCTGAACGGCGTACGCGCATCGCGCGAAAACAGCCCGCTCGCGAACATGTCGAGGCTCGCGATCGCGAGCCCTTCCGATCGCCCTACGTCTGCTCCCGTCACGCTGTCGCGATAGCGCCAAGCTGCGCCGGCGCCGGCATCGAGCAGCACGCTGACGATGGCGAGGTCGAACTCGGCGCGCGCTTGCGCCGCGCGATCCGGCCAGGACGCAGCATCGGCAAGCCGGGCCCAGCGGTCGATGCCGCCGAGCACGAAGTGCCGCCAGCGCGCATGAAAGGGAATGTCGAGTGTCGGATAGGCTTTACGGGTCACCGCGAGCACGGCATCGGCAACGCCATCGATGCGGTCGAGATCGACCGTGAAATGGGTGAGCCCGCCGGCAAGGCCGAGCTCGAGCATCTGTCCGGCGCGCGCGCGCACCGCCTTTGCGGTGAGCAGCGCGCGTGCCTGCGATTCCAAAGCGTCCGCCATCGCGATCAGTATTTTTCCAGCGAACGCCCGACCACGCCGTTCACGTCCTTTTCCGGTGCGATGTCGGTCGAGTAGTAGCCCGCGGCCTTCTTCGCGGCGATCTCGACATGGGCGTCGGCCGGAATCAGCTCCAGCGGGATCGGCACGCGCTCGACGATGTCGATGCCTTGCGAGGTCAACGCGTCGTATTTCATGTCGCTCATCGACAGGAAGCGGTCGATGCGCTTGAGGCCGAGCCAATGGATCGTATCCGGCATCAATTGCTGGAAGCGCGCGTCCTGGACGCCAGCCACACACTCGGTGCGCTCGAAATAAGCGGCGGCCGCATCGCCGTCCTCCTGCCGCTTGCGCGCATTGTAGACCAGGAATTTGGTGACCTCGCCGAGCGCGCGGCCTTCTTTGCGGTTGTAGACGACGAGCCCGAGCCCGCCCTCCTGCGCGCCGCGCGCGGATTCCTCGATGCCGTGGATCAGATAGGGCCGGCAGGTGCAGATGTCGGAGCCGAACACATCGGACCCGTTGCACTCGTCATGCACGCGGCAGGTGATCCTGGTGCGATGGTCCGGCAGTTTCGTCACGTCGCCGAACAGGTAGACCGTGGTGCCGCCGATCGGCGGCAGGAACACCTTCATGTCCGGGCGCGTCACCAGCTCCGGGAACATCCCGGCGGTCTGCTCGAACAGCGTGCGCCGCAGCTCGGTCTCGCCGGTGCCGAAGCGCGCCGCAAGGCCCGGCAGGTACCACACCGGATCGATCGCGATCTTCACCACCGACACGCTGCCACTGGCGTGCACGACCTCGCCATCGGCGCGCAGCCGCTTTGCGGCGAGCGCATCGCGAATCTCCGGCAGGTCGAGCCGCGCCCGAGTCACCGCGATGCTCGGGCGGATGTCCGCGCCCTCGGCGATCTCCTGGCGAAAATTCTCGGCGACCAGATGCCCCCAGGGATCGAGCGCGACGATTTTTGTGGGATCGGTCCATTGCTCGAACGGACCGATGGTGGCGGCCGGAAAGGTATTGGTGAGGTCAGGACGCCTGATCGGGTCCAGCGCCCCGGCGGAGACCGCGAGCGCGCGGTACATCGCGTAGGACCCGCCATGGCTGCCGATCACGTTGCGATCCCCGGCGCGCGACACCGTACCGATGATCGGCCCGCGCGCGCGCGCATCAGCGGCGCCCCAATGGATGGGAAAGGCGGCCTTCCTGCCCGGCTCCGGATGGGAGGTCAGGCGGATGTGGTCGGTACGGTTGGCACGGCTCATGTCCAGGCTCCCAAAAAGCCAACGGCCCGCCGCTCGGACGGGCCTGGCTCACTTGCGACGCCGAACCGGCGGCGCAAGCTCAATCCAACATATTGTAGCGGCCGGCGACGACAGACAAGTTAATCGTGGCAGGGCGCAGGGGCCGTTCGGGGCCAAATTCCCGTCATCGAGAGGGCCGTCAGGCCGTCGCATCCGATGCCAGCGCGCCCATCGCGCTTGCCGCTCGGCCTGCGAGGCCAGTTTAAGGAATTGAAATAGTTCCATTTTTCGTGTTTTCAAGGTGTTGCTTCGTTTCGTGCGGTGGGCTTCAAGTTCGGCGCACCGCGCTGCCCTGCCTTGGAGACTGCTATGCCTGCCGCCAGCTACATCGATCCCCGCAACGGAAAGCTCTATCCCTTGGACCAGCCGCGCTGGTGCTCAGACGAGCGCACGCCGCTGCTGGTGACGCCGGGGGCGGGCATCTCACGCGAGGACATCGATGGCCGGACGCGGTCGCTCTGGCGCTACCGGGCGGCGCTGCCGGTCGAGATCGAGAACCCGATTACGCTCGGCGAGGGCTGCACGCCGCTGGTCCAGCAGGACTGGGGCGCGCTGCGCCCGCTGTTCAAGCTCGAATGGTTCAACCCGACAGGCAGCTTCAAGGACCGCGGCTCGGCGGTGATGCTGTCGTTCCTGCGACAGATCGGCGTCGACGCCATTCTGGAGGATTCCTCCGGCAACGGCGGCTCATCCATGGCGGGGCTGGGTGCGGCCGGCGGCATGCGCGTCAAGATTCTGGCGCCGGCCTCGACGTCGCCGGCCAAGATCGCGCAGGTGCGCGCCTACGGCGCGAGCGTGCAGCTCGTCGAGGGCCCGCGCGAGGAATCCGAAGCCGAGGCCATCCGCCAGTCGAGCCAGACCTTCTACGCCAGCCACAATTGGCAGCCGTTCTTCCTCGAAGGCACCAAGTCGCTGGCCTACGAGATCTGGGAAGATCTGGGTTTCCGCGCGCCCGACAACGTCATCATTCCCGTCGGCGCCGGCAGCAGTCTGCTGGGTTGCGCCTTCGGCTTCCGCGAGCTGATGAAGGCCGGGCAGATCTCGAAGCTGCCGCGCCTGTTCGCGGCGCAGCCGCTCAATTGCTCGCCGATCGATGCAAGCTTCAAGGCCGGTGTCGATACGCCCGTCGCGCGCGAGGTGAGCAAGACCGTTGCCGAGGGCACCGCGATCAAGACTCCCCTCCGCCTGCGTGAGATCATCGCCGCCCTGCGCGAGAGCGGCGGCGGCACCATCGCGCTCACCGAGGACGAGATCGTCGCCGCCCTGCGCCGCCTCGCGCGCCAGGGCCTGTTTGCCGAGCCGACCAGCGCCAGCGCGGCTGCGGCGCTCGACAAGCTCGCCGCAACCGGCGCCATCAATGCGAACGAGACCACGGTGGCCGTTCTCACCGGCACCGGCCTCAAGGCCGCAACCACCGTCGCCGATCTCGTGCAGTAGGCTCGCGCTTACCCTCCCGCTCCAGGCTCCTGGAGAGGCTTGGAGAGAGAACGCGAGCGCCCGCCGGCGTCCGCCAGCACCTTCCACTGGAACAGCGGCGAGTCCTTTGGCGGCGAGAGCTGCGGGGTCCAGCCGGTGAGCTTTTCGATCACATAGGTGTCCGCCACGACGCCGCGCCAGCGGCGTTCGACCGTGGCGAGTTGCTCGCGCTGCGCCGGAATGTGCTCCCACAGCGATGCGCGGTTGTCCGGCTCGCGCCCGACATAGATCCCGGCATGGCCCTTGATCCTGTCCATGCCGGGATCGCGGAAGTCCTGGAAGCGGCCGCGCTCGTTGAGCTCGATCACGGGCACGCGGCCCCGGAACAGCCAGCGCATCATGGCGTAGGTGCGGTAGTCCGTGGTTGCGATCCAGGTCGCGCCTGTTGCGTCGAGGGCGGCTTGGGCCTGCGCGGCGACCTGCTCGTAGCCGGCCTCGGCGCCGATCGGGTCGATCTTGCCGAGCAGATTCCAGGGCGCGGCAACGTAGTAGAGGAACACGATGATGACGAAGGGAATGCCTAAGACGATCGCTGTCCTGGCCCAGAACAGCGAGGAGTCCAGCATCCTGGCGGACCATCCCTCTTTCCTCATCGTGACGAGGTTGGCCGCGGTGGCGGCAAAACCGGCTGGCCACATGAACATCGGCCAGGTGTCGCCGACGCGCAGCGTCAGCGACTTGAAGAAGAAATAGGCGAACGGCACCAGCACCGCCGTCGACAAAAGGATCGCGATTGGCTCGCGCGTGCGATAGCCGCGCCACGCCGTCAGCACCAGGCCCGTCAGCACCACCGGCAGCAAGACGAAACCGACCAGGCCGAATTGTAGGCCGATGTAATCGCCGATCGTACGCAGCGAGACGCCGTAATTGGCGGTGGCGCGCACGCCCTGGAAACGGAACGAGGCCCAGTCGTGCTGCACGTTCCAGATCAGCACCGGCGAGAACACCGCTATCGCGACCAGGACGGCGAGATAGGGGTACGGACTGCGCAGCCAGCGCCAGCGCCAATCCGGCACCAGCAGAAAGGCGGCAACGGCCGGCGCGAACATGATCACAGTAAATTTCGACAGCATCGCGAGGCCCGCGAACAGACCGGCCGCCAACCACCAGCGGCCATCGCCGCTTTGCGCCAGCCGCACCAGCGACCACATCATCGCGACCGCGAACGGGATCATGGCGACGTCGGGCGCGACCTTTGCCATCAACAGGCCGTAATAAAGCGCGGCCTCCGGCATCAGCACCGCGAACACGATCGCGCGCGCATCATGGGTGAGGCGGCGGACGATGTCGGCGAGCAATAGCTGCGTCACCAGCATGGCGACGATGCCGCCGAAGCGGACGCCGAGATTGGTATCGCCGAAGATCGCGGTTCCGAAGCGGATCAGCCAGGCGATGCCGGGCGGATGATCGAGGAAGCTGAGCGCAGCCTCCTTCGACCAGGTCCAGTAATAGGCTTCGTCGGTGCGCAGCTCGATGGCCGAGGCATAGACGATGCGGAGCAGCGTCATCGCGGCGATGATCGCTGCAGCCATGAGGATCAGACGCCGTTCGGCGCCGTCAGGCTTTGCAGAGATGTCGGGAGCGATCGTCACGGCGGCGCTTTTCCCCGACTTGGAAGGGGGAGTCAATGTGGGGCCGTCGTCCCTGTGATCCTGCTGGCTGTCCATATCGGAAATTAAAGGTTACGCTGGCTGGTCTCCTCCAGGACCTGACACAACCGAATCATGGCCACCGCTCCCACACAGATGTCAGTCGTCCGCGCTGCCGGGGTGCGGCAGGTGCGACTCGTTTGCGGTATCATCCTGTTCGCCTTTGTCGTCAGTCATTTCCTCAACCACGCGCTCGGCAACATCTCGGTCGATGCCATGGAGACCGGGGTCTACTACCACACGCTGTTCTGGCAGTTCCTCCCGGTCGCGATCGTGTTCTACACGGCCGCCCTCACCCATATGGGCCTCGGCGTCTACGCGCTGTATCAGCGCCGCCAGTTCCGCTGGCGAACGATCGAGCCGCTCCAGCTCGTGCTCGGCTTGAGCATCCCCGTCCTCGTCATGGGCCATGTCATCGGCGTGCGGCTCGCGCAGACGCTGTACGGACACGAGAAGCTGTATCCGCAGGAGCTCTATTTGTTCTTCGTCGCGGCGCCGGGCCTGCTCTGGCAGATGACGATCCTGCTTCTCATCGCCTGGGTGCACGGCTGCATCGGCGTCTATTTCTGGCTTCGGCTGAAGCCGTTCTTCACGCGCGCGGCGCCCTATCTGCTCGCGGCCGCCGTGCTGATCCCGACGCTATCGCTGCTCGGCATCTACCAGGGCGGCCGCAGCGTCGCCGCCGACAGTGACGACGGCGAATGGCGTAAGCAGCATCTCACCCGCAGCAAGGTCGGCACGGTTGCGGAAGGCAACACGCTCGAGCGCATCGCGGGCGGTCTCACCATGGGCTATTTCGGTCTGTTGGGACTGGTGCTGGCGGCGCGCGGCGTGCGCGCCCTGCGCGAACGGCGCGGCGGCATGATCGCGCTGTCCTACGGCAACGGCAAGACGGTGCGGGTCCCCAAGGGCCTGTCGGTGCTGGAGGCGAGCCTGCGCCACAACGTGCCGCACGCCAGCGTCTGCGGCGGCCGCGCCCGCTGCTCGACCTGCCGCATCCGTATCATCGGCGATCATGATGCCCTGCCCACTCCGTCGCAGCGCGAGGCTTTCGTGCTCACCCGCGTCGGCACCGCCGATCCCTCGATCAGATTGGCCTGTCAGCTGCGTCCGACCTCCGATCTCTCGTTCTTCCAGCTCTTCGCAGCTCACACGCATGCAACGGACGGAGTCTCGACATCGGCCAGTATCGGCCAGGAGCGCTATCTCGTCAGCCTGTTCGTGGACATGCGCGGCTCGACTCAGCTGGCCGAGAAGCGCCTGCCGTTCGACACGGTCTTCATCGTCAACCGCTTCCTCGGCGCGGTGTCGCAAGCGGTGATCGAGAACGGCGGCCAGCCGAACCAGTTCGTCGGCGACGGCATGCTGGCGCTGTTCGGACTCGCGGCCGACCCGCAAACCGCCTGTCGGCAGGCGATGAAGGCCGCCGCGGGAATCGCTGCGCATATCGACGAGCTCAACGATCTCCTGAGCCACGATCTGCGCCAGCCGATCCGCTTCGGCATCGGCATCCACGGCGGCGAGGTCATCATCGGCGACATCGGCTATCGCGATCACATCGTCTTCACCGCGCTCGGCGATGCCGTCAACGTCGCCGCCCGCCTGCAGGACATGACCAAGACGCTGGCCTGCGAGGCGATCGTCTCGGACGAAGTGCGCCGTACCGCTGATATTGCCGACGACGCACTGCCGCAGCAGGAGGTCGCCATCCGCGGCCGCGACCAGCCGCTCGCAGTGCGCGTGGTGGCGAATGCGAGGGAGCTGGCGGCGCTGGTCGATCGCAGCAAGCGCGTGGCGGCGTGATTCTTTACCTCTCCCCGTAAGAACGGGGCGAGGGAGCGCACCGTCGTCGCGGCCTACTGCTCGTCAATCTCGTTACGAGCACAACACCGGCCTGCTGCAACGCAGCGGCATGGGCTTGCTGCGAAAGCGCGAATTGACTTCACGCAAATGGTTGCGACAGATGAGCGCAGGATCGTGCTGATGACCGCCGATCCAACGAGAAGCTCCGGGAGGAGAAAGAATGTTCGATCGACGCGACCTGCTCAAGGGAGCAGGCCTTGCCGCCATGGCGGCCACACTGAATTCCACCAAGGCGCTGGCCCTCGACACGGTGACCCTGCCCTTCGCCAATGGCGAACGGCCGCTGGTGAAATATCCGCAGAAGCGGCCGATGATCGGCCTGACCAGCCGGCCGCCGCAGCTCGAGACCCCGTTTGCGGTGTTCAACGACGGCCCGATCACGCCGAACAACGCGTTCTTCGTGCGCTACCACCTCTCCGACCTGCCCTACGATCTCAACCCCGACAAGTTCACGCTGGAGGTCAAGGGCAAGGTCGACAAGCCGCTGAAATTGTCGCTGAAGGACATCCGCAAGATGAAGGCGACGGAGATCGTCGCCGTCAACCAGTGCTCCGGCAACAGCCGCGGCTTCTTCGAGCCGCGCGTCGCCGGCGGTCAGCTCGCCAACGGCGCGATGGGTTGCGCGCGCTGGCGCGGCGTGCCGCTGAAGAACGTGCTGGAGATGGCCGGCGTGCACAGCGGCGCCAGGCAGGTCACCTTCAACGGCATGGACGGACCGGTCAACGACAAGACGCCGGATTTCATCAAGGCACTCGACATCGATCACGCCACCGACGGCGAGGTGATGCTGGCCTATGGCATGAACGGCGAGGACCTGCCGTTCCTCAACGGCTTTCCGCTGCGCCTGATCGTGCCCGGCTATTTCGGCACCTACTGGGTCAAGCACCTCAACGAGATCACCGTCATCGACGACGTTTATGACGGCTTCTGGATGAAGTCGGCCTACCGCATCCCCGACACGCCGAACAATGCGGTCGAGCCGGGCACCGCGCCAAAGGCGACGATCCCGATCAACCGCTTCACCATCCGCTCCTTCATCACCAGCGTCCCCGATGGCGCCAAGCTGAAGGCGGGAGCCGTGACCCTGCGCGGCATCGCGTTCGATGGCGGCAAGGGCATCAAGCAGGTCGAGGTCTCCACCGACGGCGGCAAGACCTGGGTCGGCGCCAAGCTCGGCAAGGACCTCGGCAGGTACGCCTTCCGCGAATGGAAGCTGCCGGTGAAGCTCGCGGCCGGCAGCCACGAGCTCAAGGTCCGCGCCACCGGCAATGGCGGTGAGACCCAGCCGGACATGCCGCGCTGGAACCCGGCGGGTTACTTGCGCAACGTCGTCGAAACCGTTCGCGTCAGCGTGGCCTGAAGGAGACTGATCATGCAGCGCATCGTTCTCCTCGCCATCACGCTCGCCGTCACCGCATTGATGGGCTCGTCACTTGCAGCGCCCGTCAATTACAAGACCCCGGACGAAGTCGCCGCCTTCAAGCCCGGTCCCAATCTCGAGGTCGTGCAGGGCAATTGCAGCGCCTGCCATTCGTCCGACTACGTCGCCACGCAGCCGCCGATGAAGGACAAGAGGGCGTTCTGGCAGGCCGAGGTGACCAAGATGATCAAGCTCTATGGCGCACCGATCGACGATGCCGATGTCGGCAAGATCGTCGATTATCTGACCGCGACCTACTGACGGATGGCATCACGCGCCCCTGCCATTTGACCGCGAAACGGGCAAAACCGGCAAAAACGCCGCGAAGTTGAGCGGAATTCGGCGAAATGGCGATGTGGTTTGAGCTACCAAGCCTGCCACATTCCGCGTATCCTGTTAGGACCGAACCGGCCGGTTGGCGGGGACTGGCGGTTCGAGATCTCGGAGGAAGACCCGCGGAGAAGTCGTGATGGCTAAAGGTACGGTCAAGTGGTTCAACCCGACGAAGGGTTATGGATTTATCCAGCCTGCGTCGGGTGGCAAGGATGTGTTCGTGCATATCTCGGCAGTGCAGAAGGCCGGTCTGTCGACCCTCAACGAGGGACAGACGGTGGAATACGAAGAGATCGCAAACCGGGGCAAGACCTCCGCGGAAAACCTCAAAGTATAAGCCCGCGCCAGCCTTTGCTGCCTCCCGGATTTGTCCGGGAGCGGGCCAAGAAAATTTAAGAAGACGGCCGGTGCATTCGACGACAGGCGTTGCGATTGCACAAGGATAGCTATTTTTCCTTGCGAAGACCGCTCATCGAACCACAGCAATGACAATCGCGACTGCACTTCGCTAACCCACCGGCAGCGGTGCGTCGCGCTTGATCTCCTCCATCACCGCATAAGTTCGCGTCTCGCGCACGCCCGGCATCGACAGCAGGGTCTCGCCGAGAAAGCGTCGATAGGCGGTCATGTCTGCAAGCCGCGCCTTCACAAGATAGTCGAAGCCGCCGGCAACCATGTGACACTCCAGCACTTCAGGGGCGAGCCTCACGGCTCGGGCGAACCGCTCGAAATTGTCGGGCGTGGTCTTGTCGAGCAGCACCTCGACGAACACCAGGAGCCCAAGGCCGAGCCGGTGCGGGTTGAGCCGCGCGCCATAGCCTTCGACAAAGCCCTCGCGCTGCAGGCGCTTCAACCGCTCGCCGATCGAGGTCGGCGACAGCCCGATGCGCTCGGCGAGCTCGACATTGGCGATGCGCCCATCCTCCTGCAGGATCGAGAGGATTTTCCGGTCTGTTCGATCGAGTTCCATATCTTATCTGGCCAAATGGGTAATCCTCTTCATTTGCTAAGGCAAACTGGCTAAATTGTCTATCGAACTACGGTCACGCGGGCCTTATCCTGGATTTCAGCCACAGGACACGCCATGCCGAACATCCCGCCCCCCTTCTCCGCGCCCTACGCCCCCGATGATTCCGAGATCGCCGCAAAGGTTCTGCCGGCCTCGCATCTCATCCCCGCACGGGAGGCCCGGATCGACCGCATCGCGACGCGGCTGATCGAGGCGATCCGCAAGCGCGACGACCGGCTCGGCGGGGTCGAGGACATGCTGCGGGAGTTCGCGCTCTCGACCAAGGAGGGGCTGGCGCTGATGGTGCTGGCGGAAGCGCTGCTGCGCGTGCCCGATGCGCGCACGGCCGACCAGTTCATCGAGGACAAGCTCGGCGAAGGCGATTTCATCCATCACGAGACCAAGTCCACCGCGTTCCTGGTCAACGCTTCGGCCTGGGCGCTCGGCCTGTCGGCGCGGGTGATCCAGCCCGGCGAGACGCCCGACGGCACCATCGGCCGATTGGTGAAGCGGCTCGGCGCACCGGCGGTGCGCACCGCGACGCGCCAGGCGATGCGGTTGATGGGCAACCATTTCGTGTTAGGGGAGACGATCGAGCAGGCGCTGGAGCGGGCTCGGCCGCGCTCGGGCCAGAAGCCGCGCTATTCCTTCGACATGCTCGGCGAAGGCGCGCGCACGGCCGCCGATGCCAAGCGCTATTTCGACGCCTATGCCAGCGCGATTGACACGATCGGCAAGGCTTCGGGCAACCATCCCCTGCCCGACCGGCCCGGCATCTCGGTCAAGCTCTCGGCCCTGCATCCGCGCTTCGAGGCGATCAGCCGCGGCCGCGTGATGGCCGAGCTGGTGCCGCTATTGCTGGACCTTGCGCAGCGCGCCAAGACGCATGACCTCAACTTCACCGTCGATGCCGAGGAAGCCGACCGGCTGGAGCTGTCGCTCGACGTGATCGCGGCGACGCTCGCCGATCCCTCGCTTTCCGGCTGGGACGGATTTGGCCTCGCGATCCAGGCCTATCAGAAGCGTGCTAGCGCGGTGATCGACTATGTCGATGAACTCGCCCGCGCGCATGACCGCAAGCTGATGGTGCGCCTGGTCAAGGGCGCCTATTGGGACACCGAGATCAAGCGCGCCCAGGAGCGCGGGCTCGACGGCTATCCCGTGTTCACGCGCAAGGCGATGACCGATCTGAACTTCGTCGCCTGCGCGACGAAGCTTCTCGCCTTGCGGCCGCGCATCTTCCCGCAATTCGCCACCCACAACGCGCTGACGGTCGCGACCGTGCTGGAGCTCGCAGCAGATGGCGGCGGCTTCGAGTTCCAGCGCCTGCATGGCATGGGCGAAGCGCTCTACGAGCAACTCGCAAAGGATCATCCTGACATCGCCTATCGCACCTATGCGCCGGTCGGCAGCCATCGCGACCTGCTCGCCTATCTGGTGCGGCGCCTGTTGGAGAACGGCGCCAACTCGTCCTTCGTGGCGCAGGCGGCCGATTATCGCGTGCCGGTTTCGGCGCTGCTGCAGCGCCCGGCGAATGCCATCGGCCAGGCGTTGCAGGCCCCTCATGCCAAGATTCCGTTGCCGGCAGATCTGTTCGCGCCGGAGCGGCGCAATTCGCGCGGCGTCGAATTCGGTGAGCGTGCCGCGCTCGACCAGCTGCTGACGGACGTGAAGGCCGCGGCGGCCGACCTCAAGCCTGTCGCTGACGCAACACGGGATCAGGCCAACGCGGCGGTGACGACTGCGCGCGCCGGCTTTACTGCCTGGAGCCGGACACCTGCAGGCACACGCGCGGCGGCGCTGGAGCAGGCCGCGCATCTTCTGGAAACCCGCGGCGCCCGTTTCATCGCGCTGCTGCAAGCCGAGGGCGGCAAGACGCTCGACGACGCTCTGTCCGAGCTGCGCGAAGCCGCCGACTTCTGCCGCTACTATGCCGCGCAGGGCCGCAAGCTGTTCGGAAACGATGCCGCCATGCCCGGCCCGACCGGCGAGAGCAATGTGCTTAGCCTGCGCGGCCGCGGCGTGTTCGTCGCGATCTCGCCGTGGAATTTTCCGCTCGCAATCTTCCTTGGCCAGGTGACCGCGGCGCTGATGGCCGGCAATAGCGTGGTGGCGAAACCCGCCGAGCAGACGCCGCGCATCGCGCGCGAGGCCGTAGCCCTGCTGCACGAGGCCGGCATCCCCAGAAGCGCGCTGCATCTCGTCACCGGCGACGGCCGCATCGGCGGCGTCCTCACCGCGCATCCTGATGTCGCCGGAGTAGTCTTCACCGGCTCGACCGACGTCGCGCGCCAGATCAACCGGACGCTGGCCGCCAAGGACGGGCCGATCGTGCCGCTGATCGCGGAGACCGGCGGCATCAATGCCATGATCGCGGATGCGACCGCACTGCCCGAGCAGGTCGCCGACGACGTCGTGACCTCTGCGTTCCGCTCCGCAGGCCAGCGCTGCTCGGCCTTGCGGCTTTTGTTCGCGCAGGAGGATGTCGCCGACCGCATGGTCGAGATGATCGCGGGCGCCGCGCGCGAACTGAAGATCGGCGATCCCGCGGATGTCGCGACCCATGTCGGTCCGGTGATCGATGAGGAGGCCAAGCAGCGCCTCGATGCGCATATCGCGCGGATGAAGCGCGAGGCGCGGCTGCATTTTGCGGGCACCGCGCCGGATGGCTGCTTCGTCGCGCCGCATATCTTCGAGCTCAAGGAGGCCGGTCAGCTCACCGAAGAGGTGTTCGGCCCGATCCTGCATGTCGTGCGCTATCGCGCGGAGAACCTCGAACGTGTATTGCAATCGATTGCGCGCACCGGCTACGGGCTCACCCTCGGCATCCATTCGCGCATCGACGACACCATCGAGGCCATCGTCGACCGCGTCCAGGTCGGCAACATCTACGTGAACCGCAACATGATCGGCGCCGTGGTCGGCGTGCAGCCGTTCGGCGGCAGCGGCCTGTCCGGAACCGGCCCCAAGGCCGGCGGCCCGCACTACCTCGCGCGCTTTGCCACCGAGCAGACCGTGACGATCAACACGGCTGCGGCCGGCGGCAATGCCGCATTGCTTGCGGGGGAGGAGTGAGGCCCTGCGCCAGGTGCCGTTGCATCCCGGCAAAACATCGGTCTAATGCTCTCATCACGCGCCCGCGCCAATTCCAGCGCGCGGGAAACGACTGAAGCGAGGGAGCGACGCCGCGATGGAGAAGGGCATTTTTGCAGGCCTGAAGGTGCTGGACTGCGCGAGCTTCATCGCAGCGCCCGCGGCCGCGACCGTGCTGTCGGATTTCGGCGCCGACGTCATCAAGATCGAGCCGCCCGGCACTGGCGACCCCTATCGCAACCTGCCGAACCTGCCGGGCTATCCCTCAGGCGAGCACAATTTCGCCTGGCTCTTGGAGGCGCGCAACAAGAAGAGCATCGCGCTCGACCTGTCGAAGCCGGAAGCGCAGGCCGTGCTCTACAGACTGGTGGAGGAGGCCGACGTCTTCATCACCAACATGCCGCCGCCGGTGCGCACCAAGCTTGGCATCACCTATGACCACCTCGCCCATCTCAACGACCGGCTGATCTACGCCTCCTTCACCGGCTATGGCGAGAAGGGCGAGGAAGCCAACAAGCCCGGCTTCGACAGCAACGCCTATTGGGCGCGGTCCGGCCTGATGGATCTCGTCCGCGCCGACACCGACACCACGCCGGCGCGCTCGGTCGCGGGCATGGGCGACCACCCTTGCGCCATGGCATTCTACGGCGCGATCGTCACCGCGCTGTATCAGCGCGAGAAGACCGGCAAGGGCTCGCATGTCGCGTCCAACCTGATGGCGAACGGGGTGTGGGCCGCGAGCGTGCTGGCGCAGGCCAAGCTCTGCGGCGCCAAGTTCGGCGAGCGGCGCCCGCGCGAGCGCGCGCTTAACGCGGTGGCCAATCATTACCAGTGCAAGGACGGCCGCTGGCTGATCCTGTCGCTGCTGAACGAAGAGAAGCAGTTTCCGACGCTGGCCAAGTGCCTGGGCCGCGAGGATCTGATCAACGATCCCCGCTTCGCCACCAAGGCCGACCGTCACGCCCGCTCGGTCGAGCTGATCAGGATCCTGGACGAGACCTTCGCCACCAGGGATCTCGCCGAATGGCGGAGAATCCTCGACGGTAACGGCCTCGTGTTCGGCGTCGTCGCCATCCTGGACGACATCCCCAACGACAAGCAGATGCTCGACAACGAGGTGCTGGTGCCGTTCGAGAACGACACCATGCTGACCATCAACAGCCCGATCTGGATCGACGGCGCCAAGAAGGTGCAGCCGCGCAAGCCGCCAGCCGTCGGCGAGCACAGTGACGAGATTTTGCGCGGGGCGGGATTTGACGAGGCGGCGATCAAGGCGCTGCGGGGGTCGGGGGCTGTGGGGTAAGGCCGAGTCGGTTGCTCCGAACACCGTCATTGCGAGGAGCCCTTGCGACGAAGCAATCCAGACTGTCTCCGCGGAAAGATTCTGGATTGCTTCGCTGCGCTCGCAATGACGATGCCGGACTATCTCGCTATAACAATCGGCAACACACAGTGCCGCGAGGTCCCATGCCCAGCTACCGCCTGCACTACTTCCCCGAATCCGGCAACAGCTACAAGCTGGCGCTGATGCTGACGCTCTGCGGCGAGACGTTTGAGCCGGTCTGGACCGATTTTGCCGGCGGCGTCACGCGCACGGCGGAATGGCGCAAGGCCGTCAACGAGATGGGCGAGATTCCCGTGCTCGAGATCGACGGCGTGAAGATGACGCAGACCGCGCCGCTGCTGCTGAAACTGGCCGAGCAATACGGCCGTTTCGGCGCCGAGACGGAGGACGAGAAGTTCGAGCTGCTGCGCTGGCTGTTCTGGGACAACCACAAGCTCACCGGCTACATGGCGACCTACCGCTTCATGCGCGCCTTCACCGAGAAGAACGATCCGCAGGTGCTGAAGCATTTTCGCCGGCGGCTCGAAGACTTTCTCGGTATCCTCGACGGCCATCTCCAGCACAATGCATTCGCGATCGGCGCAAGGCCGACGGTCGCGGACATCTCGATGATGGCCTATCTGCATTATCCCAGCGACGAGCATGGCTTCGATTTCGCATCGAGCCATCCCGCCATCCACGCCTGGCTCGGCCGCATGGCCGCGCTGCCGGGCTGGAAGCAGGCCTACGAGCTGCTGCCGGGAAAACGGATGACGAACTACGCGACGTGAGGACTCTCTCTTCTCTTCTCCCTCTCCCCGTTCTTACGGGGAGAGGGTTGGGTGAGGGGCTTCTCTCCACATGTGAGTTCGTCGAGGGACCTGTACCCCCTCACCCGAATTCGATCTGCGATCGAATTCGACCTCTCCCCGCAAGCGGGGAGAGGTAAGCAAGCTCACCTCAGCGACAGCCAGCCCAGCGTGAACAGAATTCCGCCGATGATGACGGCCACCGCGACGGCCCAGATGCTGACGCGGGCGCTGCCGGTGACCTGCTTGACTTCCTCGTTCCGCGCGATCTCGCGATTGCGCGCCTTGTTGGCGTTGCCGGTATCCGTCATGGGTCATCCAAATCGCTTGAGACTTTATCTTGCGCGTGATCCTTCGGAAAACCGCTCCACACTTTTCCTGGATCACGCGCTAACGCGTCTTGATGAAGCACATGCCGATGCGGCGCGAGGCCGCGGCGGCCTGGCAGGTCAGACCGCTAGCACAGCTCCATGACGTAAAACTCCTGTCCGGCGTTCCCGATCCCGGATCTTGCAGGGAACAATGCGCGCCCCAGCCGTCCTGATATTCGCTGCCGTCCAGCTCGCTGCTGCCGCGGGTCTGCGGCCGGCTGGCAAATCCGCGTGAGAGATCAGGGGTTTTTCCGGCCGCGAACGCGGTCAGGATGTCGCGGCGGCGGAGCTGGTCGCCGAAGAAGTGCGGCGAGGCCGCCACGATGGCGGCATTCGACGGTCTGTCCGCAAGCCAATCGACGCCCGGGAAATGGAAGCCGCCGATGCCACGGGTCTGGTGACAGCCGGTGCAGGTGACGTCGTTGAGCCGGCGCTGGAAGCCTGCGACCGAACGGACGTTCTGCATGTCGAGGCCGCGTGCCGCCGCCCGCTTCAGCGCGCCGACCACGTCATTGTCGGTGAAGACGGGATCGCCTTTGCCCTCCCCCTGCATCATGCCGAACTCCGGCTGCAACGCCGAGGCGTCGAGGCCGGCGGGGGTCGGCACAATTGCGGCCCTGGCCAGGAATTTCTCGGGGATCAACACCGTGCCGCGATCGAATTCACGCAAGTTCTCGGGCGCGAGCAGCCAGGCCTTGAAGTCGCGCCGCAGCGCATCGTCAGCAAGAATGCGATCGCGGTCGATCTGGTTCTCCAGCGTCGATTCCACGAATGTCCTGGTGGCGGCATTGTACTTGAACACCTTGAGAAGATAGTCGGAGCGGAAATCGTGCAGCGCCGATTTCGGCGCGACCGAGACCTGGATGTTGGTCTCGATGCTGTCGAGCATGGCTTCGTCAGGCGGAGCGCGACCGCCGATCAAGCCCTGCCAGTCGCCATTGTCGAGCCAGCGCCGCGCGATCTCGGCGCAGCTGATCGGCTTGCCGTTCGCATCCGTCTGGCGCCCATCGCGCGCCTTCATCACGAGGTTGAATGTCATCGGCAGGCGCGTTGCGGTCTTGCCGCCATCCGGCCCGCTGTCGAAGCGCGCCAGACGATAGATCAGCCGGATCTCGCCACAGGACTCTTCCGAGACATAGGCACGATCCATGCGATTGACGATGCCGGCCAGCACGAAGCGCGCCTCGCGCGATTTCAGATTGGCCCGATCGAACAATTGTACGTCGAAGCCCTCGCCGACGCCGATGGTCTCGCCCGGATAGGTCGCCCTGAACCATGCGATATAGCGGTCGAATTCCGCATCGATCGCGGGCAGAATGTCTTTCAGCTGCGGCAGCGAGGCGAACATCGGCTCGGTCGTGAGCGGGACGTCCGAATTCCGCTCCGGCGACAAAAGACGCGAGATCGTCAGCGTGTTGTTCTGGTCGAGCTTGCGCAGGAGATCGGGATCGGTAATCGCGGTGCCGCGCGTCAGCGCGGCATTCTCCGCTGCGAACAGCGAAACCACACCGCCCAGCAATGCGGCGGCAGCAACGAGAATTCGCAAGGCGCGGCCCATGCCTGAGGTAACACCGCGCAGGGACACCTATTCAAGCAAAAAGGCGCCTCACATCGCAGTGAAGCGCCTCTTCGAAAGTCGGATATCGGAACGCTCAGCGTCCGGTGATCAGCCCCCTCGAGGTGACGACCACCCAGCGGCCATCCTGGCGGCGGATCGCATCGACACGGCCGACGCCGGGGATGGGGTCGCCGGGATAGACCTCGTAGAGGCCGTCGCGGCCCTCGATCAGCGCGCCGCCATTGCCGGCGCTGCGCAGCCGCCAGCCTTCGATCGTCGGCAGACGCCCAACTTCGGTCTTGGGAGCTGCGGGCGCCGGGACCGGTGCGGCCGCCGCGGTCGCGACCTGCGTCGGCGCGATCGAGCCGGTGGTCTCCTTGGGCACCGCTGCAGCGGCCTGCGCAGGCGCGGCGGGCGGCGTGGCGCGGAGCTTGTCTACGGCCTCGGACAGCTTTGCGATCCTGGCCAGCGGCTCGGCCTGCGCCTTTTCGAGCTTGTCCAGGCGGTCGTTGGCCCGGTTGAACTGGGTGAGGCCGGTCTTCGAGCTCTGCTCGACATTGGCCTTCAGGGCGACGAGGTCGGCGTCGATCCGCGCCACGGACGCATCCAGCGCGCTGGTATCGGCGACCTGGACCGGAGCCGGGGCGGGTGCGGCGAAACGCATCATGCCGGCGGTCGCAAGCGCGCCGCTGATCGCGCCGACGCTGGCGGCAATCGCCACCACCGCGGCCATCGCCGACAGCCGGCGCTTGCTGCCGGACTCGCGCGGCTCGTCGGCCTTCCCATGCGGGGCGAACTCCTCGCGCTCCCAGGCGCGGTCGGCGGGCGGCATGACGATGAGCTTGCCGTGCTTCGGCTCGGGCTTGGCCTCAGCTTTGGCGTCAGTCTTGGCGTCAGTCTTGGCCTCAAACTTCGGCACTTCGATCCGCGGCGGCTCAATCTTCGGGGCGTCCGCCTTGACCGGATCGGGCTTGGGCGGCGCTTCGTGGTCGGGGGCGATCGAGGGGGCCTCGATACCCGCGGCAGCCTCGATGGCCTGCGGCGCTGCCGCGTCGATGGCAGCGGAATCCTGGGCAGCCTGCTCGGGCATTGGTTCGCTCACGGCTCAAATACTCCAGTCTCGGTTGACCTTTTGGTAACTTTCATTGCTTGCGAAATCCTTACCTCGGGACCCGCTTACCGAAATTTTAGGAATTCATCCGGGGCCGAATTGGGCCGGGAAAGTGGAACCGGTGTGGCGGGCGTGAAACAGTTCGTAATCGGGGGAAGATGAACGGGGGCGGAATGGCCCCCATGGCGTCATTGCGAGCGCAACTCCGCGGAGGCAGTCTGGATTGCTTCGTCGCAAGGGCTCCTCGCAATGAGGGAGCGCGCCGCGCGCGCTCCGATCAAATCACTATCCGTCACATCACGACGGGAGCATCCGGCAGCTCGTTCGCATGCGGCCCTTGCTTAGGAAAATGCTTTGCCATTTCGCGCGAGACGGCCTCGATGCCACTGATCACGCCGCGTTCGAACCGGCCCGATCTGAACTCGGCCTCTATCGCGCGGCAGATCGTCTCCCAACCCTCCGCGCCGACCTTCGCGTCGATGCCGCGATCGGCGATGATCTCGACGTCGCGGTCCGCGAGCAGGAGATAGATCAGGACGCCATTGTTGTGGGCGGTGTCCCAGACACGCAGATGCGAGAACACGTCGAGCGCGCGCTCGCGGGCCGGCTGGTTGCGGAACAGCGGGCCGCCGTCGAGCGCCCCTTCGACGACGAAGCGGACCTGGCCGGAATGGGTGGCTTCGCCGCGCTTGATCGCCTGCTCGATGCGGTCGAGCACCGCTTGCGGAAAGATCTGCTTCGCCCGCCAGTGATGCTGCACGAGATGTCGGGCAATGCGCTTGATGCTCATGATCGCTACCAGCTCCCCGAGGCGCCGCCGCCGCCAAAACTGCCGCCGCCGCCGCTGAAGCCGCCGCTACTCGACGATCCGCTACTCCATCCGCCGGAGGAGCCGCTCGACCACGAGCCGCCGCGCGAGCGGCCCGTGCCCGGCGTGATCGCCGAAAACAGATCGGCGATGAATCCGACGATGAAGCCGAGGATGCCGACAGCCGCCGCGAGCGCCGCGGAGCCGAGAATGAGCCAGGTTACCGCTGCGATGATGCCCCCGGTCACCAATGATCCGAGCAGCCGCCCCAGGATGGCGCGGAAGAACCCGCCGACGCCGATCGAGGCAAACAGCGCCACCGCAAACACCGGCGCCAGATCATCCAGACTATTGTGGGCGAAGTTGACGCTGCGCGAGGGTGACGGCAGCGGCTCGCCGTCGATCACCCGCAACATGCGGTCCACGCCTGCGCTGATGCCCGCGGCGAAATCGCCACTCCTGAACTTGGGGGTGATCGCCTCGTCGATGATGCGCCGAGAGGTGACGTCGGTGAGCACGCCTTCGAGACCGTAGCCGACCTCGATGCGCAAATGCCGGTCGTTCTTGGCGACGACGAGAATCGCGCCGTCGTCGACCTTCTTGCGACCGATCTTCCAGGCCTCCGCGACGCGAATCGAGAATTGCTCGATCGTCTCCGGCTGCGTGGTCGCGACGATCAGGACAGCGATCTGGCTGCCCTTGCGGTTTTCGAAGTCGCGCAGCTTTTGCGTGAGCGTGGCGATGTCGCTGCTGGAGAGCGTGCCGGTCTGATCGACGACACGGCCGGTGAGCTGGGGGACGGCGACGTCGGCATGGGAGGGGAAGGCAAAGGTGAGGAGGAGGGCGATGGCGAACACAAAAGAGGCGATCGCTCGATGCGCCCACCAAATCCTCGCTGTCATCGCCCGGCTTGACCGGGCGATCCAGTATTCCAGAGACGCCCGTGGGATGCGGAGAGGCTGCGGCGTACTGGATTCCCCGCCTTCGCGGGGAATGACAGCGGAGTGTGGGGCGCGCATTCGAAACGACGCGCTTACTTCGACGGCGCCGGCGCCGCGTTAAAGTCCACCTTCGGCGCGGTCGAGATCGCCTTCTCGTTCTCGACAGAGAAGTTCGGCTTCTCCTTGTAGCCGAACGCCATCGCGGTGAGATTGGTCGGGAACGAGCGGACGGTGACGTTATAATCCTGCACCGCCTTGATGTAGCGGTTGCGCGCCACCGTGATGCGGTTCTCGGTGCCCTCGAGCTGCGACATCAAATCCTTGAACAGGGCATCGGACTTCAGCTGCGGATAGTTCTCGGTGACGACCAGGAGGCGCGACAGCGCGCTGGAGAGCTCGCTCTGCGCGGCCTGGAATTTCTGGAACGCGGCGGGATCGTTCAGCACCTCCGGCGTCGCCTGAATGCTGCCGACCTTGGCGCGTGCATTGGTGACGCCGAGCAGCACGTCCTTCTCCTGCTGGGCAAAGCCCTTCACCGAGTTGACGAGATTGGGCACGAGATCGGCGCGGCGCTGATACTGGTTCACGACCTCGGACCAATTGCCCTTGATCTGCTCGTCCTCGCTCTGGATCGCGTTGTAGCCGCAATTGGTCAGGCTCAGCGAGGCCAGGGCGGCCAGCACGGTCAGGATCTTGCGCATTAAATTTCTCCCGGTGGAATCCGGCGCAAACTATCAGATTGCGCGCCTGAGAAAAGCAGCAGGCTGACGCAAGCCTCTTGCCTCGCACCGGCCGACATAGTCAACTCCGGCAAAACAAGAGCGGAAACACCAGGGGGAACGCGATGTCCTCGTTCGAGACCATCCTCGTGGAACGGCCTGAGCCGGCGATCGTCCGTGTCGTGATGAACCGGCCCGAGGCGCGCAACGCGCAGAACCTGCAAATGACCTACGACCTCAACGCCGCCTTCGACGCGGCGGTGCAGGACGATGCGGTCAAGGTGATCATTCTCGCCGGGAACGGCCCGCACTTCTCCTCCGGCCACGACCTGCGCCCCGGAGACAAGAATACCGCAGGGGTCGATTTCCCGCCGATTGGAAATTGGGGCGGTTTCGCCGAGCCGAACGCCCATGGCCGGTTCGCCCGCGAGCAGGAAATTTATCTCCAGATCACCCGGCGCTGGCGCAATCTGGCAAAGCCCACCATTGCCGAGGTGCATGGCAAGTGCATCGCCGGCGGCTTGATGCTGGCCTGGGCCTGCGACCTCATCGTCGCCAGCGACGATGCGCAGTTCTGCGATCCCGTCGTCACCATGGGCGTGTGCGGCGTCGAATGGTTCGTGCATCCCTGGGAGCTGGGGCCACGCAAGGCCAAGGAGTTCCTGTTCACCGCCGACAGCTGGAGCGCGCAGGAGGCGCACCAGCTCGGCATGGTCAACCAAATCGTGCCGCGCGCCGAGCTGTCGTCGCGCGTGCTGGAGCTGGCGCGAAGGATCGCGACAAAACCGTCCTTCGCGCTGAAGCTGACCAAGGAGGCGGTCAACCGCTCGGTCGACGTCATGGGCCAGCCGGCCGCGATCGACCAGGCCTTCGCGCTGCATCAGCTCTGCCACGCGCACAATCTCCAGGAGTTCGGCATGATCGTCGATCCATCCGGCCTGCATCCCTCCGTGCGCAAGCCGCCGGCCGCCGCGGAGTAGACGCGATGGATCTCAATCTCAGTGACGAGCAAAAGTTGCTGCGCGAAAGCGCGGAACGTTTCGTGGCCGAGAGCTACGATGCCGAGCACCGCCGCACAATCGCGAATGATCCGCTCGGCTTCAGCCCGGCCGTTTGGAAGCAATTCGCCGAGCTCGGCTGGCTGGCGCTGCCGCTTCCGGAAGAGTTCGGCGGGCTCGGCGGCGGCGCGGTCGATATCGGCATCTTGATGGAGGCCTTCGGCCGGGGCCTGGTTTCTGAGCCTTATGTCGCAACCGTCGTGCTCGGGGCCGCGCTGATCGCCAGATGCGGCACCAGCGAGCAGAAGCAGGCGAGCCTGCCCAAGGTGGCGGACGGATCACTGAAGCTTGCCCTGGCGCATTCGGAGCGCGCCGCCCGGTTCGATCTTGCCAAGGTCACGACCAGCGCCAACAAGACCGGACAAGGCTGGCGCCTTTCCGGCAGCAAGATCGCCGTGCTCGACGGACATGCCGCCGACGAGATCATCGTCTCCGCCCATATCCACGATCATCGGGGCCCCTCGGGCCGGATCGGCCTGTTCCTCGTGCAGGCGACGACGTCAGGCCTCGTCATCAGTGATTATCCGCGTCTCGGCGGCGGACGCGCCTGCAACATCGAGCTGTTCGACGCGCATCTGCCGGAAGACGCCCTGCTCGGCGACGGCAGCGACGCCGTGCCCGCGATCGAATGGGCGATCGATCGCGCCATGGCCGCGCTCGGTGCGGAAGCTGTCGGCATCATGCAGACGCTGCTCGACACCACGCTCGACTACACCAAGATCCGAAAACAATTCGGCCGGCCGCTCTCCGCCAACCAGGTGATCCGCCACCGCCTCGCCGACATGGCGATGCAGGTGGACGAGGCCCGCTCGATGGCGCTGCGCGCGGCGTTGAAGGCCGATAGCGCGCCGATCGAGCGTGCCCGGGCAGCCTCGGGCGCGAAGGCGAAGATCGGCAAATGCGCGCGCTTCGTCGGCGAGCAGTCGATCCAGCTCCATGGCGGCATGGGCGTCACCGAGGAGCTTGAGGTCGGCGCCTATTTCAAGCGCCTCGTCGCGTTCGACACGCTGTTCGGCGGCAGCGCGCATCACTATGCCCGCCACGCCGAGCTGAGCCGCAGGGCCATCTCTGCTTAACAAGGAGCGCATCATGGACCTGTCGTTCAATGCCGAGGAGCGCGCCTTCCAGAGCGAGGTGCGCGGCTTCATCGCCAAGAATCTCACCGAGGAAATGAAGCGCGCGACCGCGCTGACGCCATCGGTGTTCTCCGATCCCGACATCGGCATGGCCTGGCAGCGCGCGCTGCACGCCCAAGGCTGGGGCGCGCCGGGCTGGCCGGTCGAATATGGCGGCCCCGACTGGACGCCGGCGCAGCGCTGGATCTTCGAGACTGAATGCGCCCGCGCCGGCGTGCCCAACGTCAACGTGATGGGCGTGAAGATGGTCGGGCCCGTCATCATCGGCTTCGGCAGCCCCGAGCAGAAGAATTTCTACCTGCCGCGGATTCTCTCCGGCGAGGATTATTGGTGCCAGGGCTATTCCGAGCCGGGCTCCGGCTCAGATCTGTCGTCCCTCAAGACGCGCGCGGTGCGCGACGGCGACGACTACATCATCAACGGCACCAAGATCTGGACCACGCATGCGCATCACGCCAACCGCATGTTCGCGCTGGTGCGCACCAGCGACGGGGCGCGGCAGCAGGACGGCATCAGCTTCGTCCTGATCGACATGAAAACGCCGGGCATCACCATCCGTCCCATCCTTACCATCGGCGGCGACCACGAGGTCAACCAGGTGTTCTTCGACGACGTGCGCGTGCCCGTCGCCAATCGCGTCGGCGAGGAAGGCAAGGGCTGGACCTACGGCAAATATCTGCTCGAGTTCGAGCGCGGCGCGGGCATCGCCTCGGCCAAGCTGCGCGAAGGATTGAAGGCGGTTGCCGATCTTGCCGAGTCCGACCTCACGGGCCGCGCCATCGACAGCCCCGACATCGCGACGCGGATTGCCGAGGTCGAGGTCGACATCGACGCGCTCGAGATGACGGAGCTGCGCGTGCTCTCGGCACTCCAGACCGGCCAGAATCCCGGCGCGGTGTCGTCGATCCTGAAGCTGCGCAACAGCGAGATCCGCCAGGCCGTGACGCGGTTGGGAGCCGACGTGATCGGCCACGACGCCCTCGCCGTCGAGCCGATGCGCCCGCTCTACAAGCTCAACCACGAGCCGGCGACGCCTGAGGAGATGCTGACGGTGATGCCGGAATATCTCAACGGCCGCGCCTACACCATCTTCGGCGGCACCTCGGAAATACAGCGGGATATTATCGCGAAGATGATGCTGGGGATTTAGGGCATGTAGCCCGGATGGAGCGCAGCGCAATCCGGGATATGGCGAGCGCCTGTGCTCCGATCTCCGCTGTCGTCCCCGCGAAGGCGGGGACCCATAACCCCAGGGAGAGGTTATGGGGCGAGCTGGTCACTCCGAGTCTTCGCCAAACCACTCCCTGTGGTTACGGGTCCCGGGCTCGCGCTTTGCGCGCCCCGGGACGACGAGCTGAGTTTGGTGCAATAGCCTGCGCAACAGCTAGCGCACCTAGCCCGCCGCCTTCGCGTCCCGGATCGCCTGCCACACCTTCTGCGGCGTCAGGGGCGTGTTCAGCTGGGTGATGCCGAGCTCGGCGAGCGCGTCCATCACGCCGTTGGTGACGCAGGGCGGGCCGCCGATGGCGCCGGATTCGCCGCAGCCCTTGGCGCCGAGCGGATTGGTGCGGCAGGGCGCGGAATCATCCAGCGTCACTACGATCGGCGGCACGTCGTCCGCGCGCGGGATGCAGTAATCCTGGTAGCTCGCCGTCAGCAGCTGGCCGTCGGCATCATACGACACGCCTTCATACAGCGCCTGGCCGATGCCTTGCGCGACGCCGCCATGGATCTGGCCGGTGACCAGCATCGGGTTCACGGCGACGCCGACGTCGTCGACCGTGGTGTAGCGCACGACCTTGGAGACGCCGGTCTCGGGGTCGATCTCGACCTCGCAGATATGCGTGCCGTTCGGCCAGCTGGGACCATCGACCTCGCCTTCGGAATCGACGCTGAGCCTGGCGCCGCTCTCCTTCTCGGCGAGATCGAACAGGCTGATGCGGCGGTCGGTGCCGACCACGGTGAGCATGCCGCCCTGATATTCGATATCCTCGACCGAAGTCTCCAGCACGTTCGCTGCTTTCTCGCGCGCCTTCTGGATCAGATCGTTGGAGGAGACCGCGACCGCCGTGCCACCGACGAACAGCGACCGCGAGCCGACGCTGCCGAAGCCCATGGCAAGATCGGTGTCGCCCTGCACCACGTCGATCTTGTCCATGGCAATGCCGAGCGTGTCGGAGATCATCTGGGTGTAGGTGGTCTGCAGCCCCTGCCCCATCGCCATGGTGCCGGAATGCAGCACAACGCGGCCTTGCGAGGTCGCTTGCAGCGTGACCTTCTCGGTGTGGGCGCGGCCGCCGGTCCACTCGATGTAGGAGGTGAGTCCGCGGCCGTAGAGCAGGCCCTTCTTCTTCGCGGCCTTCTTGCGCGCGGCAAAGCCGTCCCAGTCAGCGAGCTTCACGGCGCGGTCGAGCATGTGCGCGAAGGCGCCGGAATCGTAGACCTGGCCGGCCGCATTGGTGTAGGGCAGCTGCGCCGGCTTGATGTAGTTGGCCTTGCGGATCGCGCGCGGATCCATGCCGATTTTTCGCGCAGCGGCGTCGAACAGGCGCTCGACGATGAACACCGCCTCAGGGCGGCCGGCGCCACGATAGGCCCCGACCGGCGCGGTGTGGGTCATCACCGACTGCACCTCGAAGTGCACCAGCGGCAGGTCGTAGACACCGGTCTGTACGAACGGCCCGAGCACCAGCGGGATGATGTTGGCCGCGCCCGAGGAATAGGCCCCGGTGCAGCCGATCGACTTGACGCGATAGGCCAGCACCTTGCCCTTCTCATCCAGCGCGAAGGACGCCTTGGACGTGAGATCGCGGCCGTGGGTGCCGCCGACGAACTCGTCGGTGCGGTCGCCGCGCCAGCGGATCTTCTTGTTCAGCTTGGTCGCGGCATAGGCGACGATGCCGTCCTCGGGATAGAGATTGGTCTTCTGGCCGAAGCCGCCGCCGATGTCGCCGACCAGCACGCGGACACTGTCCTTGGGACGCTTGAGCACGGCTTCCGCCAGCACGTCGCGGGTCGAGGCCGGCGTCTGCGACTGCACGTGCAGCAGGAGACGGCCGGACTTCTTGTCGATCTCGGCAATGGTCGAGCGCGGCTCCATCGCGGACGGAACGAGACGCTGGCTGACGATATCGAGCTCGACGGTGTGCGCGGCCTTGGCAAAGGCCTCGTCGACCTTAGCGGCATCGCCGTAGCTCATGGCGCCGACGATGTTGTCGGGCGCCTCCGGCCACACCACGGGCGCACCTGATTTCACCGCCTCGACGGGATCGACCACCGCGGGCTGCACATCGTATTCGACCGCGATCGCCTCGGCCGCGCTCTGCGCCTCCACGCGCGATGACGCCACCACCGCGGCCACGGCCTCGCCGGCGTAGCGGACGACCTCGTGGGCGAGCAGCCGGCGCGGCGGCACGGTCATCGGCTTGCCGTCCGGGCGCTTGAAGATGTTCAGCGTCGGGATGGTGCCGATGTCGTCCTTGACCAAGTCCGCGCCGGTGTAGATCGCGGCAACGCCCGGCATCGAAGCCGCGGCGCTGGTGTCGATCGAGACGATCTTGGCGTGGGCGTGCGGCGAGCGCAGCACGTGCAACCACAGCGCGCCGTCCTCCGGCTTGTCGTCGATGAACTGTCCCTTCCCGGTGAGCAGCCTCTGGTCTTCCAAACGCTTGACGGGCTGCCCCGCTCCGAAACGCAAATTGCCGGGAAGAATGTTCATTCCGCTGTATCCTCGAGATCGGGAAAAACGACGGCGGCGGTTTTAACCGATTTTGCGCGCCAGACAACCGAGCCCCGGCGCATCTGCAATGCGCGTCAGGGCCCCTTGCAGGCGCGGATTGGGCGGCTAGGACCTGTCGATATCGACAATGCTCACATTCACGTCACGGGTGTCCGAGCCGCGCTTGACCGTGAGCCGAACGGTCTTTCCGGCCCCGGCCTGCTCGAGCGCATCGGTCAGGTCGGCAAGGCGCCGCACCGGCTTGCCTTCCACCGCGGTGATGATGTCTCCGACCGCTCCCGTGGAAAAGTTGACACCGCGAATCCCCGCCCGCTCGGCAGGACTGCCGGGGGCCGTCCGCACCACGATCACCCCTTCGACAGCAAGCCGGGTCGAAACATCCTCGCGGGCGGCCACGATGCCGATGCCCGGCGTCGGCACGCGGCCGTTGCGGATCAGCTCAGGGACGATCCGGTTCACGACGTCGACCGGGACCGCGAAGCCGATGCCGGCGTTCGAGCCGGACGGCGAGATGATGGCTGTGGTGACGCCGATCAGCCGGCCGGCGGAATCCAGCAGCGGCCCGCCCGAATTGCCGGGGTTGATCGCAGCATCGGTCTGGATGACGTTGGCGATCTCCCGGCCGCCATGGGTCGGGAGCCGGCGCTTGAGCGCGCTGATGATGCCAGAGGTCATCGACTGATCCAGCCCGAAGGGATTGCCGATCGCGAAGGCGGATTGTCCGACTTTCAGGTCGCTCGAACTGCCGAGAGCGATCGGCGCTGGAAGCTGGCGCACGCTGCGGATGCGCAACACCGCGAGATCGTAATTGGGCGCCGTGCCGACCAGGTCGACCTGGGCCACCTCACCCGAGGCAAAGCGCACGGCGATCTCGCCGCCATTGGCGACAACATGATTGTTCGTCACCAGGTGGCCGTCGCGGTCCCAGACAAATCCCGTGCCGGAAGCACCGCCGCCGGCCTGGCTCTCCTCGCCCATGAGGGGACTTGCCGCCGACTTGGCCGCAACCTGAACGACCGACGGCGATACGCGCTCGAAGATGTCGATGGTCGCCTTCTCGCCGTCCCACAGCGGCCCGCGCTGCTCGACGGCACGTGCGGAGGGCGCGGCCCATGGGACATACGAGACGGGGACATGCAGGATCTTCGCGGCCGTGACCGCGACCAGCAGGGCGGCGAAGGCTGCCGCGGCAATCGCATAGCGACGATTCATTGGGTGATCACCGTGTCTTGTGCTGAATGCGGGCTGTGAGATGCACATGCATGAACTGGCAGGATCTCGCTTACGCAGCAACGTCGCAAACGCGCGGAAGTTTCTCGGTCAGGTATGGACCATTTTGCGCCCGGCACGGATGCCGGGGCATATTGCCGCGTGGCGAGCTATTCCAGCTCGCGCAGCGCCGTTTCCACGATTTTGCGCGCATCCGCCGTCAGTGGCGCCTGCGGCGGGACGGGGCCGCCGACGTCATAGCCCTGGATCGCAAGGCCGGCCTTGATGCACGCCGCGAGATTGAAACGGGCGAAGGCTTCGTTGATCCGCCACAGCCGCCGCTGCAGCGCCATGGCCTCGTCCCAGCGGCCGGCCGTGCATAGATCGTAGAGCATCACGCTCTGGCGCGGGATGATGCAGGCAGGTCCCGCCATCCAGCCGCGGCCGCCGATCAGCATCACCGCCGCCGGAATGTGGGCGGAGGCGGAGAACACGCGCAAGGAGTCCCCGCAGCGGTTCATGATCGATAGCAGCCGACCGGTGTTGGTCGAGGCATCCTTGATGTAGCCGATGCGCGGATGCTCGGCGAGGCGCGCGATGACGTCGAGCGTGAGATCGGAGCGCTGGAATTGCGGATTGGTGTAGATGACGACGGGAATGTCGACGGCATCGGCAATGGCGCGGAAATAGGATTCGACCTGCGCATCGGCCAGCGGGAAATACGCCTCCAAAATCGCAAGGATGCCGTCGGCCCCACACTTCTGGCAGGCTTTCGCCTGCGCCACCGCATCCGCCGTCGCGGTCGAGGCGACGCCGGCGATAACAGGCACGCGGCCCTGCGCGGCCTCAATCGTGATCTGCACGACCGCCGTACGTTGCGCGGCGTTTAGGTAAGCGAATTCGCCGGTCGAGCCCAACGGCGTCAGCCCGTGCACGCCGGCGCCGATCAGGTCGTCGCAGAGTTTTGCCAGCACGTTGGTTCGCACCGTGCCGTCGGCATCGATGGGCGAGACGAGATACGGAAAGACACCGTGGAATTCGGACATGCGGCGCGGATCCCGGTCGATTGGTTTGCGGCTGACGGCTATTACCAATGCCGGCGCCGGCGATCAAACCCTGAGCAGACGCACCCGCGTGCCCCAGGGATCGATCGCCTCCACCCCGTCCGCAAGCGCCGTGACCTTCACACCGCCTTTGCGCAGCCGTTCTTCCTGCGCGGCGAGCAGCTCCGGCTTCGCCATCACCAGCGAGAACCAGGCAAGACCGGTCGTGGACTCGTCGCGCTGGCCGGCGCCCTGGCTCTGCCAGACATTCATGCCGAGGTGATGGTGATAGCGGCCCGACGCCAGGAACGCGGCGCCGCTGCGGCGACGAGTCGGGTCGAGGCCGACCGTGCCGTGATAGAAGCTCTCGGCCTGCGCGAGATCGCCGACGCGCAGATGCATGTGGCCGATGCGCATTCCGTCCGGCGCCTTGGCATAATCGGGAACGCGCGTATTGGTGAGCGACAACAGGTCGGGAATGTTGAGCTCGTCGGTCGCCATCTTCACGCTACCCTCGCTCCATTGCCATTGCGAGGGGTCGCGGTCGGCATAGACCTCGATGCCGTTGCCTTCGGGGTCGTCGAGATAGACGGATTCGGAGACGAGATGATCGGCAAAGCCCGACAACGGCACGCGGTGCGAGGCGGCATGAACCAGCCAGCGCGCCAGATCCTTGCGGGTCGGCATCAGGAAGGCAGTGTGGTAGAGGCCTGCGGCGCTGCGCGATTCAATCGCGGCTTCGGGACGGGCCTCCAGCACCAGCAGCGTGAGGCCTGATGTGCCGAGCTTGGCTGTGGCCGCCGAGCGCTCCATCACGGTGAGCCCGATCACATCGCGGTAATAATCTGCGACTTTGTCGAGGCTCTTCACCCGCAGCGTCACCATGCCGACCCGCATCGGCGTACGGCTGGCAAAGGTGGGGCCGCCGCCCTGCGCTGTGCCCTCGGCACGGGCCGCGGCTGCGGCGGCCATGGCGAGCGAGGTGGCGCCGGCGAGCTGCAGCAGGGTGCGGCGGGTCAAGTCGATGGTCATCGGTCGGGCTCGCTGGAAATCCTCGAGGCCAAATGGCCCAATTTTGGGATTGCTACACGTTCCCGTGAGGCGCTCCCAATCACATGTTCGTCGGTCGCGGTCTTGCGGAGGCCGTCCTGGTCCTGGCCACCCGGCCAGTTTCGCAATCGCCCGCGGCATCCCAGATTGAGGACAACTTACGGGAGCCCGCCATGACTGATCTTAGTCCCCTGTCCTCACTGTCCTCCGCGCTCGCGGACATTGTGGCGCGCACCGCGCCGTCCGTCGTCTCCGTACATTCGCATCGCTCTCGCGCGACCGGCTTCGTCTGGAGGAGCGGCCTGATCATCACCGCCGATGAGGCCCTCGCCGACGAGGGCGAGGTCGAGATCGGCCTCGCCGACGGTAGTCGGGTCGCTGCCACGATCGCCGGCCGCGACCACACCACCGACATCGCGCTGCTGCGCACTGAGGCCGCGGCCGCGCCGGTCAAGCTCGCCACAACCGTCCCGCCGCTGGGCGCATTGTCGGTCGTGGTCGCGACCAGCCGGGAGACACCAAGCGCGGCGCTCGGGATGGTGTCGGCGTCCGGAAAGAGCTGGCGTTCCTTGCGCGGCGGCGACATCGATGCGCGGATCGAGCTCGACGTCCGCCTGCGCGGCAGCCAGCAGGGCGGCCTCGCGCTCGATGCATCGGGCAAAGCCTTCGGCATGGCCGTGCTCGGGCCGCGGCGCGTGCTGGTGATCCCGACCGCGACGATCGAGCGTGTCGCGCCCCAGCTCGAGGCGCGCGGCCGCATCGCACGCGGTTATCTCGGCCTCGGGCTGCAGCCGGTGCGGCTCGACGACGGTATCGGCGCGATGGTGATGAATGTCGACAAGGCCGGACCTTCGGCCGCGGCCGGCATCCGCCAGGGCGACGTGATCGTGGCGGTCAACGGCCAGAAGCTGTCGGGCGTGCGCGCGCTGTCGCGGACGCTGGGACCTGCGAGCGTCGGCGCGGTGGTCGACCTCGCCGTGCACCGTGGCGGCGAGCCGGTCAGCTTCAAGGTCACGGTCGGCGAAAGGCCGGAGGCGTGAGCGAGGACAAGACGGCCGAGATCGTACTGTCGCTTGAGATCGACGATTCCGCCCTCGCCGATCGCCTCGCGGCCCTGCTCGGCAATGTCGCCGGGCTTCGCCTCGCAGCGCCCGGCGAGCAGCCCGCCGCAACGATCGTCGCCCGCGATACGCGCATCATGCCTGCGGACATCGCGCTGACGCAGCGCGAGCTCGACGTGCTCGCGCTGATGGCCGAGGGCGCCTCCAACAAGATGATCGCACGGCAGCTCGGCATCTCCGTGCACACCGTGAAATTCCATGTCGGCTCGTTGCTCGACAAGCTCGACGCCACCGGCCGCACCGATGCGGTGGCGCATGCGGCGCGCCGCGGCGTGATCGAGCTTTGACAGCCCTAACGGCGCCGCTCAGCCGCTACACCCGCTTGCCGCCGTTCTTCTCCGCCGCGCGGCGCAGCGCTTCGGCGAGCGCGCCGCCGCCAGAAGATTCCTGCTTGCGCGGCGCCGCCGACGTCATGCGGCTTGCGTTGCGCTGATTGTTGTCGCGCTGCATGCCGGGGGCCTCCTTCTTAGGCCCGACCTCGTCGTCGAGGCGAAGCGTCAGCGAGATGCGCTTTCGGGCGACCTCGAAGTCCAGCACCTTCACCTTGACAATGTCGCCGGGCTTCACCACCTCGCGCGGATCCTTGATGTAGGTCCTCGACATCGCCGAGATGTGCACGAGGCCATCCTGGTGCACGCCGATGTCGACGAAGGCGCCGAAGGCGGCGACGTTGGTCACGGTGCCCTCGAGGATCATGCCCTTCTTGAGATCCTTGATCTCCTCGACGCCTTCCTTGAACACCGCCGCCTTGAACGCAGGGCGCGGGTCGCGACCGGGCTTTTCCAACTCGCGAAGGATGTCGGTGACGGTCGGCAGACCGAAGGTCTCGTCGACGAAATCCTTCGGCTTCAGCGTGCGCACGACGTCGCTGTTGCCGATCAGCGCCTTGATGTCGCTCCTGGTCGCTTCGAGAATCCGGCGCACCACGGGATAGGCTTCTGGATGCACGCCGGAGGCATCGAGCGGATCCTCGCCGCCGAGGATACGCAGGAAGCCCGCGCACTGCTCGAACGCCTTCGGCCCGAGCCGCGGCACGTCCTTGAGCGCCTTGCGCGACTTGAACGGACCATTGGCGTCGCGATGCGCCACGATGCTCTGGGCGAGGCCGGAGCCGACACCCGACACGCGCGCCAGCAGCGGCGCGGAGGCGGTGTTGACGTCGACGCCGACCGCGTTCACGCAATCCTCCACCACGGCGTCGAGCGATTTGGCGAGCTTGGCCTGGCCGAGGTCGTGTTGATACTGGCCGACGCCGATCGCCTTCGGCTCGATCTTGACGAGCTCGGCGAGCGGATCCTGCAGGCGCCGCGCGATCGACACCGCGCCGCGCAGGGTGACGTCGAGGCCGGGCAGCTCCTCCGAGGCGAAGGCCGAGGCCGAATAGACGGACGCGCCGGCTTCCGACACCACGATCTTGTTCATCTTCAGCTCAGGCAGACCCTTGACCAGCTCGGTGGCGAGCTTGTCGGTCTCGCGCGAGGCGGTGCCGTTGCCGATCGCGATCAGCTCGACGCGGTGCTTGATTGCGAGCCGGCCGAGCGTCGCCAGCGACTCGTTCCATTGCCGCTGCGGCTCGTGCGGATAGATCGCGGTGGTGTCGACCACCTTGCCGGTGGCATCGACGACGGCGACCTTCACGCCGGTGCGGTAGCCGGGATCGAGCCCCATGGTGACGCGGGTGCCGGCGGGCGCGGCCAGCAGGAGGTCACGCAGGTTCGAGGCGAACACGCGCACGGCCTCGGTCTCGGCCGAATTCCACAGCCGCATGCGCAGATCGATATTGAGATGCACCTGGATCTTGGTGCGCCAGGCCCAGCGCACGGTATCGATCAGCCAGCGGTCGCCGGGACGCTTGAGATCGGCAATGCCGAACCGCTTCATGATCTTCAATTCATAGGCGCTCGGCACGCCCGGCGGCGGCGCCTCGGCCTCGGGCTGAATTTGCAGGTCGAGAATTTCTTCTTTCTCGCCGCGGAACATCGCGAGGATGCGGTGCGAGGGCAGTTTTGTCAGCGGCTCGGAGAAATCGAAATAGTCGGCGAACTTCTCGCCCTCGGTCTTCTTGCCGTCGCGCACCTTGGAGGCCATGCGCGCATTGGTCCACATCTCCTCGCGCAGGGCGCCGATCAGATCGGCGTCCTCGTCGAAGCGCTCGACCAGGATGGCGCGGGCGCCGTCGAGCGCGGCAGCGGCGTCAGCGACGCCCTTCTCGGCGTTGATGAAGCCTTCCGCCACGACCTTCGGATCATTGCCGGGCTCAGCCATAAGCTGGTTGGCGAGCGGCTCAAGGCCGGCTTCCTTGGCGATCTCCGCCTTGGTGCGGCGCTTCGGCTTGAACGGCAGATAGATGTCCTCGAGGCGAGCCTTGCTGTCAGCGGCCATGATCGAGGCCTCGAGGGCCGCATCGAGCTTGCCCTGCTCGCGGACCGATTCGAGAATGGCCTTGCGGCGATCCTCGAGCTCGCGCAGGTAAACCAGGCGCTCCTCCAGAGTTCGCAATTGCGCGTCGTCGAGCGCACCGGTCGCTTCCTTGCGGTAGCGGGCGATGAAGGGAACCGTGGCGCCGCCGTCGAGCAGTGTCACCGCCGCCTCGACCTGCTCGGCGCGAACCCCAAGCTCCTGCGCAATTTTCTGGTTGATGTTTGCCACGCGAGATTCCCTCTAATCCAAGCACGCGGGCGCAGGGGCGAACCACCGGCCGCGGGACGCCGCTTATGGACCAACCAAGGTTGATTCATCAAGGTGCGGTGCGCAACCGTCGACAGAGGATTTTTTGCCCGACCGATGCGATCTCGCCACATTCGTGGGGGCGCGGCGACTTGACATCGGCCCCGCGTTCCGCGCCTGCTTGTTCCCGCCGGGCCAATGAACTCTCCGCACGAGGACCAATCATGCGTACCACATCGGTCGGCGTCTTCAGGATCGCCACCACGGGACCCGGCGACGTCTCCGGCCTGATGGACTTGATCGGCTCCGGCGCGATCGATCCCACCTCGATCCTCGCCGTTCTCGGCAAGACCGAGGGTAACGGCGGCGTCAACGATTTTACCCGGGAATACGCGGTGGCCGCGCTATGTACGGCGCTGGCACCCAAGCTTGGCCTGTCGGCGGAGGCAGTCGAGCAGCGTATCGCCTTCGTGATGTCCGGCGGCACCGAGGGCGTGCTGAGCCCGCACATCACGGTGTTCACGCGCAGCGAGGCCGAGCGCCCGGCAGGCCTTTCCGGCAAGCGCCTCAGCATCGGCATGGCGCACACGCGGGACTTCTTGCCCGAGGAACTCGGCCGCGCCGCGCAAATCGCCGAGACAGCGAAGGCCGTGCAGTCCGCAATGGCCGATGCCGGCATCAACGATCCCGCGGACGTTCATTTCGTTCAGATCAAGTGCCCGCTGCTGACCAGCGAGCGCGCTGCGGCGGCGAACGCCCGCGGCAACACAACGGCAACGACAAGCGCTTACAGCTCAATGGCCTATTCGCGCGGCGCGTCCGCGCTCGGCGTTGCGGTCGCGCTCGGCGAGATCGGCTCCGACCTCGACGATGAGGACGTGCTGCGGCGCTATGATCTGTTCTCCAAGGTGGCCTCGACCTCGTCGGGGATCGAGCTGATGCATAACGTCGTCATCGTGCTCGGCAACTCGGCATCTTCAGCGAGTGAGTTCGAGATCGGCCATGCCGTGATGGAGGATGCGATCGACGCCGCGGCGGTGCTATCGGCGTTGAACAGTGTCGGGCTCGGCGCTGCGCCGCAAACCACCGCGGGCCGCACGCTCGTCAACATCTTCGCCAAGGCTGAGGCCTCGCCGGACGGCACCGTGCGCGGCTTCCGCCACACCATGCTTGAAGACACTGACATCAGCTCGACACGCCACGCCCGCGCAGCGGTCGGCGGCCTGATCGCGGGCCTTGCCGGCACCGGCGCGGTCTACGTGTCCGGCGGCGCCGAGCATCAGGGGCCGGCCGGCGGCGGCCCGGTTGCAGCGATCGCACGACTGTCGGATTGATAGCCGGCAGCCCGACCTCTCCGCCGGGCGCAACCCTGCCCCTCGTGGCGCCTCGGTTGATTCACGCGGGCCGTTGCGAAAAAGGTGACGCCGCGGCCTTAAGGGGATTTGACTTCATGACTTTGCCGATGAGCTGGAATGAATGGGCACAGCACGATGGCGTCGCGCTGGCGGGGCGCGTTCGCAAGGGCGAGCTGACGGCGAAGGAGCTGGCGCGCCAGGCCGCCGCGGGCGTTGCCAAGGTCAATCCAGCGCTGTCCGGCGTGGTCGAGCTGTTCGAGGACGTGATCGCCGATCCCGCCAAGGACGGCGCCAATCTCGCAGGTCCGTTCGCCGGCCTGCCCTTCCTGATGAAGGACCTCGGACCGACCATGAAGGGCCGGCTGCAGGAGATGGGATCGCTGCTGATGCGCGGCAATCGCGCGAGCGCCGATACGTTCCTCACCGGCAAATTCCGTCAGGCGGGGCTCAACCTGATCGGTCGCACCACGACGCCAGAATTCGGCGTGTGCTCGTCGGCCGACAATCCTGCCGTCTACGTCACGCGCAATCCCTGGAATACGGACTACACCACCTGCGGCTCATCGGCAGGCAGCGCGGCGATGGTGGCCGCGGGCGTGGTGCCGATCGCGCATGCGACCGACGGCGGCGGCTCGATCCGCATTCCCGCCGGCGTCAACGGCAATATCGGCCTGAAGGTCTCGCGCGGCGTGTTCTCGCTCGCGCCGCACATGTCGGACCTGACCGGCCTCGTCTCGATCCAGGGCTGCCAGTCGCGCTCGGTGCGCGACACTGCCGCCTTCGTCGATCATGCGCGCGGGCCTGCGCCCGGCGAGTTCATGCCGTTCTGGACCACGGCGCAGCCTTATTGCGAGATGATCAAGCGCGATCCCGGCAAGCTTCGCATCGCGCTGTCGCACACATGGGGCAATTACACCGCGACGCCCGAGCTCGCTGCCGAGCTGGAGAAGGCCGGACGCTTCCTCGAAGGCCTCGGCCATCACGTCGACTATGCGCTGCCGGAGATCGACCTCCCGGCCGCCTTCGAGGCGCAGACCACCTGCTACATCTCGAACTTCGCGGTGGTGATCTCCAACATGCTCGCTGCGCGCGGACTGGAAAAGCCGCCGGAGGATCTGATCGAGCCGATGAACATCCGCATCTGGGAAGCCGGGCGCCACACCAGCTTTGCCGAGCGGGCGAAGATGCAGGCCGTGTTCAACACGACCTCGCGCGGCTTCGGCAGCTTCTTCGAGCAATGGGACGTGATCCTGACGCCGATCACGGCGCTGCCGACGCCGAAGGTCGGCACCAGGGAATATCTCACCATCTCGGACAATCCTGATGTGCGCGACTGGTTCGACAATCTGTGGCGCTTCTTCGCCTTCACGCCGCTCGCCAATCTCTGCGGCATGCCGGCGATTTCGATGCCGATGGCAAGCCAGGACCACGGCCTGCCGCTCGGCATCCAGGCGATCGCCAAGCAGGCCAATGACGGCCTATTGCTGCAGCTCGCCGCCCAGATCGAGCGCGCGCTCGACGGCAAGTGGAACGGCGGCAAGAAACCGAAGGTGCATGTAGGCTACTAGAGCGTGATGAGATCAGTTCGATCGCTACGGCGGAGGTGCACTCCCTCTCCCGCTTGCGGGAGAGGGCTGGGGAGAGGGTGTTTCCGCGATGGGACAATCCCCTAGAGGAGAAAGCCCTCACCCGCGCCTTCGGCGCGACCTCTCCCGCAAGCGGGAGAGGTTGCAGCGAGCCCGTGGCATGGATCTCGCTTTAGCAAGTGTGCGATCGCATCGATACGCGATCGCAACAGCCTCAGTTCTTGACCGCCGGTATCTCCTCCGCCACCGGCTGCTTCTGACCCTGCTGATACATCGCGAGCGCCTTTTCGAGGGCTTCGCGCAGTGCCAGTGCTGCGGCGACACTGCAACGCAGATGCGCGGTCTGGACCACGTCGACCCTGACGGCAGCGCCGACCGGCATCAACAGGTTTGCGGCAAGCTCGATCTGGATCGCGCCGTTGTGGTGACCGAAGCAGGATGCGCCGTCGAAATAGATGATCGGCGCCCGCTCGGCGCTGGAGGTGGAAATGGTGACGGGCCCCTGGGCGGTCGAGGGCGTTTCGGGGTCGGCCATGGGCGCTCCTTGCAGTTCATCGACGAACGAAGCGCCCAACATCGACGCTTCGGCGCGCCCTGTCGAGACCAAACCGTCCCATGCGGGGCTCATTCGGGATTTTGCGCGAGGCCCGACACTGGTCTAGAAGGTCCCCATGAGCACCACGCCGACCACGCTTGCCTTCGAGGAACTCGCCGAGGCCATCAAGGGCCGCCGCTCCGATTACGGCCATATCAGCGGGCTCCAGCTCGACCGGTTCGCACCTGGCGAGGCTTGGTCCAGCCTGCCCTATCGACCGGTCTTCGTCGGCGACACCGCGACCGGCGTGCTGCATGGCGGCGTCGTCACCGCGATGCTGGACGAGAGCTGCGGCATGGCGGTGCAACTTGCGCTCGACGGCACCCGCGCGATCGCGACCCTGGATCTGCGCATCGACTACCAGAAGCCGGCAACGCCCGGCCTCGACATCAAAGCGCATTCGGTCTGCTACCGCACCACGCGCTCGATCGCCTTCGTGCGCTCCACCGCCTATCAGGAGTCCGAGGACGATCCGGTCGCGACCGCGACCGCCTGCTTCATGATCGGCGCCAACCGCACCAACATGCTCGCCGACCGCCGGATGGATGCGCGCAGCATCCCGACGCTGGAGGCGCCGGAGGATCCGGACGGGCCCTTTGCGCGCAGCCCGTTCGCGCGCGCGCTCGGCATCCGCGTCAACGATGACGGCACGCTGACGATGCCGTTCTCGCCGCAGATCATCGGCAATCCGATCCTGCCGGCGATCCATGGCGGCATGACGGGCGCCTTCCTCGAGACCACCGCCATCATCGGCGTGGCGCGGGAGCTCGGCGCTAGCGCACCGCCCAAGCCGATCGGCCTCACCGTCAACTACTTGCGCTCCGGACGCGCGCTCGACACGTTTGCCGACGTCTCGATCGTGAAGCAGGGCCGACGTATCGTCGCCTTCGAGGCGCGGGCCTGGCAGGACGATGCGACGAGGCCGATCGCCACCGCTTTCGGTCACTTCATGCTGCGCCCGACGCCTGGAAGTGACGAGGAATAAGCCCATTTTGACTTGACGGCCGCAGCTCCGGCCCCAACGATAGCGCGCCTTTCGCCAGAGGAATTGGATTGCGGCATCCGCTCGACATCGTTGCCATGTTCGCCGCACTCTGGCTGCTGGCATCGATGGTACTCGACACGCTGACGCCGAAGGAGCTGACCGCGATCATGATCGGCATCGCGATCGGCCCGGCCATCGTCATCACCGCCGTGTTCTATTACCTGCGGTGCCCGCGAACGGATTTTGCGGTGATGTTCGCAGCGCTGTGGCTGATCTCCGATATCGCGATCGCCTTAATCTCGCCGAAGCAGCTGCCGCATTTCCTGATCGCGCTCGGCTTTCTGCCGGCGCTGCTGATCGGCGTCGTGCTGCACTGGCAGACTTTCACCTCTCCCCGGAGGGGAGAGGTGAACCACCGCGCCGGCTGATATCACCGCGGCAAGAGATTCGTCTTCGCGAGGTCGAGCACCTCGTCGCCGCGGCCGTTCATCACCGCGCGGAGCACCCAGAGGCTGAAGCCCTTGATTTGCTCGGCCGTGATGGTCGGCGGCATCGACAGCTCCTGCTTGGCGGTGACGACGTCGAGCAGCGCCGGCCCATTGTGCGCCAGCATCTCTTTCATCGCGCCCGGAAGCTCGCCGGGATCCTCGACGCGCTTGGCAAAGATGCCCATCGCGCGCGCCATCGCGGCGAAATCCGGGTTCTCCAGGTGGACATTTGTGTCGACGAAGCCCGCCGCCTTCATCTCCAGCGCGACGAAGCCGAGCACGCCGTTGTTGAAGACCACCACCTTCACCGGCAGCTTCTCCTGCGTCAGCGTGATCAGGTCGCCCATCAGCATGGTGAAGCCGCCGTCGCCGGAGAGCGAGATGACCTGGCGTCCGGGCTGCGCCGCTTGCGCCCCGATCGCCTGCGGCATGGCATTGGCCATCGAGCCGTGAACGAAGGAGCCGATCAGCCGGCGGCGGCCGTTCATGTCGAGATAGCGCGCCGCCCACACCGTCGGGGTGCCGACATCGGCGGTGAAGACGGCATCGTCGGAGGCATGGTCGCTGATGACCTTGGCGAGATATTGCGGATGGATCGGCTTGGCTCCGGGCGTGCCCTTGGCTAGCGAATCGAGGCCCTCGCGGGCTCTCTTGTAATGCGCGACGGCGTCGTCGAGATGCTTGCGCTGCGTCTTCGTCTTGAGCAGCGGCAGCAGCGCCTCGATGGTGAGCTTGACGTCGCCGACGAGACCGAGATCGATCCTGCAGCGCCGTCCCAGATTTTCCGGACGGATGTCGATCTGCGCGACCTTCGCATCATCAGGGAAGAACTGCTTGTAGGGGAAGTCGGTGCCGAGCATCACCAGTGCATCGCAGGCGTGCATCGCGGCGTAGCCCGAGGAGAAGCCGATGAAGCCGGTCATGCCGACGTCATAGGGGTTGTCGTATTCGACATGCTCCTTGCCGCCGAGCGCGTGCACGATCGGGCTCTTCAGCGCTTCAGCGAGTTGCATCAAAGGCGCATGCGCGCCGGCGCAGCCGCGGCCGCAGAACAGCGTGATGCGCTCGGCGCCGTTGAGAAGATCCGCGAGCGCCTGCAGCTCATCCGCTTGCGGCACGACCTTCGGCGGAGCCAGTGCAAGGCCACGCGTCGTCGACAGCGCGCGCTTCGGAGGACTCCGGAACGCGACATCGCCGGGCATCGCGACGACGGCAACGCCGCGCAAGCCGACCGCCGCGCGAATTGCATTCTCCAGCACGAAAGGCAGCTGGCTCGGGTCCGACACCAGCTCGCAATAATGGCTGCATTCGCGGAACAGGTTTTGCGGATGCGTCTCCTGGAAATAGCCCCCGCCGATCTCGGCGGTCGGGATCTGCGCCGCGATCGCCAGCACGGGAACGCGGCTGCGATGCGCGTCGAACAGGCCGTTGATCAGATGCAGATTGCCGGGGCCGCAGGAGCCCGCGCAGACCGCGAGGCTCCCGGTCATCTCGGCTTCGCCGGCCGCCGCGAAGGCCGCGACCTCCTCGTGCCGGACATGAATCCATTCGATCGTGCCGCGGCGGCGCAGCGCCTCGGTGAGCGCGTTCAGGCTGTCGCCGACGATGCCGTAGATGCGCTTGACCCCGGCCTGTTCGAGCGTTGCCACGAACAGATCGGCCACGTTGTTGATCGCCATGTCGGTCTCCTGATTCAGCCAGTCGCATAACACGATGCGCGCATGTCGGCATCGCGCCACCATATGGCAGAATAGACCAAGTCAGGATTACGGCTAGTTTATTGTCGGCTCAATCTTTCTCAATTGCCCGATCGTAAGCGGCAATTGTCACCTCTGCGCGGGCTGCGACATCTGTTGCCGTCATGCCTGGCTTGTAGAGGCTGGAGCCGAGCCCGAAGGCGGTCACCCCGCCCTTGATGTACTCGGCAAAATTCTGGTCGGAGACGCCGCCGACGGCGGCGATCATCACGCCTGCCGGCAGCACGGCACGGATCGCGGCGATGCCGGCAGCGCCGAGCACGCTCGCCGGAAAGAATTTCAGGCTCGACGCGCCCGCGCGCACCGCCAGCAGCGCCTCGGTCGGCGAGAACACGCCGGGCATGGTCACCATGCGATGCTGATGCGCGCGCGCCAGCACTTCGGTGTCGACATTGGGCGAGACCATCAGCCTGCCGCCGACATCGTTGAGACGATCGACATCTGCCGTCGTCAGCACCGTGCCGGCGCCAATCAACACGCCTGGTGGCGCGAGCTTCACGGCAAGCGCGATCGAGCGGAATGGATCGGGTGAATTCAGGGGGATCTCGATCGCGGTCATGCCGGCCTCGACCAAGATGCCGACGATCGCTTCGGTCTCCTCAGGCTTGATACCGCGCAGGATTGCGACCAGCGGCCGCTGCATCGGCGGAAAGGGAACGCTCATCTCTCGCAGTCCTTCTACTTCGTCCAGATCGCGGCTGCCGCCATCGACAGGCCGCGGCGGACGGCTTCATCCGCATCGACCGGATTTGCGGTTACCGAGAGCGCCTCGAATGCCAGCAGATACAGCACCGCAAGCCGCCCCGCGGCAATCAGCTGGACGCCCGCTTGCGGCACGGTGCCGGAGAGCCCTGCCGCGAGTTCCACACCGATCAACGTGCCCGACAGCGTCTCACGTGCCGCTGCCGGCGTGCCGCCGAACAAGAGCTGTCGCGACCGTGCAGTGAACAGCAGGTTGGCGGCGAAGGCCGGAGCATCGAATGCGGCCTTTACGCCTGCCTTGAAGCTCGCGAAATCTTCGGCGTCATCAGCGCCGGCGACCGCGAGCGACAGGATCGTCTCGCGCGAGACGGCGCTGAACAGCTCGCCGGTCATGAAGGTGGAGAAGCGCTCGACCGTGCCGTCTTTCACCCGCACCCATTTCGAATGCGTGCCGGGCATGCAGACCAGCGCCTCGCCCGCGGCATCGAGGCCGAGCGCGCCGAGCAATTGCGTCTCCTCGCCGCGCATGACGTCCGGCGCCTTGGCATCGCGCTGGGCGATGCCCGGCAGGATGCGAATGTCGCGCGCCTCGCCCGGCACGCGCACGGCCTGTTTCAGGACGGCTGAGAGCTTTGCCGGCGTGTCGACGTAGCCGGCCTCGACCCAGCCGGTCTTGGCACCGGCCATGCCGCAGACCAGAACCGGCAGATGCGCGGGCGCTTCGACCGCGGCCAGATGCGCTTGCAGCACGGCAGGAAAGCCGGTCCTAGCCGCCGCCAGCATGCCCTCACCGCTGCGGCGCTCGGCCAGCACCTGACCGGCGCGATCGACCAGCCAGAGCCGGAAGCTGCTGGTGCCCCAATCCACCGCGACATAGGCGGGTTCGGTCATGTCAGGTCTCGTCCTCGTCTCATGGCCAAGACGCCGTCTCGCGACACATGAGACGATGTCCAGAAGGCTCCCGTCGAGATACCGGCTATTGCACGGGCAAACCAGCCCTTTCTCTTCATTTTGAGGCTCCGCCGCGCTGGCACACCGCTTGCTCAAGGTTCATCACTCGACAAGGTTCATCACTCAACTCCGTCAACGCGCGACAAGACGCGTCAACATCAGATGAGGAAACCCATGGAGATCGGCTATTTCACGATGCCTTCGCATCCGCCGGAGTGCGGCCTGAAGGAAGGGAACGACTGGGATCTGCAGGTCATGCGCTGGCTCGACGAGCTCGGCTATCAGGAGGCCTGGGTCGGCGAGCACCACACCGCGCCCTGGGAACCCAATCCCACGCCGGACCTCTTGATCGCGCAGGCCTTGATGCAGACCAAGAAGCTGCGCATCGGGCCGGGCGGCTTCCTGCTGCCCTATCATCACCCGGCCGAACTCGCCAACCGCGTCGCCATGCTCGACCATCTCTCCGAAGGCCGGCTCAATTTCGGCGTGGCGGCGAGCGGGCTGCCGAGCGACTGGGCGATGTTCAACGTCGACGGCATGAGCGGGCAGAACCGCGACATGACGCGCGAGGCGCTGGAGATCATCCTGAAGCTGTGGACCGAGCCGGCGCCCTTCACCCACAAGGGCAAGTACTGGACGGTGACCAAGCCAGACACGATGTTCGACTTCCTCAAGCCCCATATCAAGCCGCTGCAGGCGCCGCATCCGCCGATCGGCGTTGCCGGTTTGTCCAAGAACTCGGACACGCTGAAGCTCGCCGGCGAGCGCGGCTTCATCCCGATGAGCCTCAACCTCAACCCGGCCTATGTCTCGAGCCATTGGGACTCGGTCGAGATCGGGGCCGCCAAGACCGGCCGCAAGCCGAACCGCCAGGACTGGCGCCTGGTGCGCGAGGTATTCGTCGCCGACACCGACGAAGAGGCCTGGAAGCTCTCGACCGGCGACATGATGGGCCGAATGATGAGCGAGTACTTCCTGCCGTTGCTCGGGCATTTCGGCTTCAAGGACTATCTGAAGCACGCGCCCGATGTGCCAGACAGCGACGTCACGGTCGAATATTGCGCGAAGCGGAACTGGATCGTCGGCTCGCCCGCGACCGTCGCCGAGAAGATCGAGAAGATCTACGACGAGGTCGGCGGCTTCGGCGTGCTGCTCGTGTTCGGCTTCGACTACAAGCATAAGGCCGAGGCCTGGCACCACTCGCTCTCGCTGCTGAAGAACGAGGTGATGCCGCGCCTTGGGCATCTCGGCTCCGCGAAGAAGGCGGCTTGACGCAAGCATGATCCGGAAAAGTGCATAGCGGTTTTCCGAAGAGATCATGCTAGACTCTTGGCGCCGGGTGCGGCGCGATCGTGCCGCACCCGCTTCTATTCTGGGAGATTTCCGCGTGACGGTGGACGCGAAGGACTTCAAGCAGGCGATGCGCCAATGTGCCGGTGCGGTAGCGCTGGTCACGGTGGGCGCCGAGCACGGCAGGCGCACGGGGCTGACGGTGACCTCGGCCTGCTCGTTGTCGGACAAGCCGCCCTCGCTGATCGTCTGCGTCAACCGCAACGCCAGCGCCCATGCGCGCATCCGGGAGGAAGGTGCTTTCGCCATCAACTTCTTGCACGAGGATCACGCGCTGCTCGCCCTCACCTTCAGCGGCCAGAAGGGCGTCGACGGCGACGATCGCTTCGCCTTCGGGCAATGGACGCGTGGCGTGACCGGCGCACCGGTGCTGGCGGACGCGGTGGCCGCGTTCGACTGCGTGCTGGCGCAGGAGTTCGAGACGACGACGCATTCGATCTTCGTCGGCGAGGTCCGCAGCGCCTCGCATTCCGCTGCCGTCACGCCGCTGGTGTACTTGCGCAGCAATTTCCACACGCCACGAGAACTCCGCGAGAACGTGACGATCGGCGATCTCGACGCACGGCATCTGAGCTGGACGGATTTTTCGTAGGACGAGTGCTCGCTTTCTTCCTTCTCCCCTTGTGGGAGAAGGTGGCGCGAAGCGCCGGATGAGGGGTATCTCTCTGCAAACTCACCAGAGTCATACGCGGAGAGAGACCCCTCACCCGTCTCGCCGCGGCGCGGCGAGCCACCCTCTCCCACAAGGGGAGAGGGGAAGAAAGAGCTACTGCGCCGTCTCGATCTTCAACTGCTTGATCTTGCGATACAGCGTCGCGCGGCTGAGCTTCAGTGCGCGCGCGGCTTCCGTCACGCGGCCATCATGCTTACGTAGCGCCGCGACAATCGTCGCACGCTCGGCTGCTTCGAGATCAGGCTCCGTCCGTCCGCCAAACGGCGGCAGATCGAGATCGGCATCGGTGATGACGCCATCTTCCGCCGTGCAGCCGGCGAGCCGCAGCACGTGGCGGAGCTGGCGCATGTTGCCGGGAAACGGGTAGGCCGCGAGCTGCGACCATGCCTCCTCCGAGAGCCGGCAGCTCGGCGCCTCCTCGCGCGCGATCTGGCGGATGATGTCGTCGCGGTCGGCGCGCTCGCGCAAGGCGGGCAGGCGCACTTCGATGCCGCGCAGGCGAAAATAGAGGTCGGCGCGGAAGGCCCCCGCTTCCGCCATGCGGCCGAGATCGCGATGCGTGGCGCTGATCAGGCGAATATCGACGGTGACGGGCTTGAGCGCGCCGAGCGGCCAGACCTCGCGGTTTTCCAGAACGCGCAACAGGCGCGTCTGCAAGCCGATCGGCATGTCGCCGATCTCGTCGAGGAACAGCGTACCGCCGTCGGCCTGCACGATCAGGCCCTTCGAACCCTCGCGCCGCGCGCCGGTGAAGGCGCCCGCCTCGTAGCCGAACAGCTCGGCGTCGATCAGGCTTTCCGGCATCGCCGCGCAATTGAGCGCGACATAATTGTTGCGCGCGCGGTTGCTCGCACCGTGAATGGCCCGCGCGAACACGTCCTTGCCGACGCCGGTCTCGCCATGCAGCAGCACCGGCAGATTGTGGTCGCCGATGCTCCGCAGCCGTTTGACGCTTCGGATCAGGCCGGGGTCGCGGCCGGCGAGCCGGTGCAACGCATCAAAGCGATCGACTTGCGCATCGCGGCGCGGCGCATGCGATCTCGCATGCAGGGGCGGAGCAACATGCCCCTGCCCCAACGGACGGCCGTCGCCATGGCGCAGCTCGACGATCTCGCCGCTGCCACGCGCAGCGTGATGGTCGAACTTGAGATAGCGCGACAGGTCGATGCCGGAGGCGATCATGCCGTCGGTGAGGCCGAGCAGCGCACGCGCCGAGCGGCAGGCGCCGACGATGCGGCGGTCGTCATCATAGGCGACGAGGCCGCTGCCGCCGTCACCGGGCACGGTGGCGATCCAGGCATTGCGGAAATGCCCGCGGAAGATCGCACCCTCCATCCGCCGCGTCGCCTCCATGGTCACCGCAAGTGCAAGCTGATGCGCGGCACGCTCCAGATCCTCACGGCAGGAGGTGATGTTGACGGCACCGGCGAGCCGGCCGACCGGATCGAACAGCGGCGCCACCGCGCAGGAGAACATGTGCCATTGCGCCCGAAAATGCTCGTCGCGATGCACCAGGATCGGCTTCTGCTCGGCCAGCGCGGTGCCGAGCCCATTGGTGCCCTCGCAAGCCTCGGCGAAGTTCGAGCCGGTGTAGATCTTCCAATCCAGAAACATCCTTGCATCGGCTTCGCCCGGCAGACGGCTGAACAGCATGGTCGCGTTGACATCGGCGAGATTGACGCAGTAGCCGGCGTCGCGCAGCACACGGGCGAGATCGTCGAGCTCGGGCGTGACGAGCCGGATCGTCTCCTCCATCGGCTCGGCGACATGGCGGATTTCGGCTTCGGTGAGCGTCTGCGGTGGGCCCTGGCGGGCGGGATCGAGCTTGTGGTTGACGAGGCAGCGCCGCCAGGAACTCGCAATCCGCGAAGAGGCATCGACGTCGGCCACATGATTGGCGACGGACAAGACACGGGCGACATGGTTCGAGGCCGAGAGGCTGGCCATCGCGGACGTCTCCACCCTGTATTATTATGCAAAGTCTGGCAGCACAGGCGGGGATGTCAATCGGGAACCGGGAAAGCAGCTATTGCTGCACCGCCCTCACCACGTGTCGATGCACGGCCGCTTCTTCGCCGTCCTCGGCTCGGGCTTCGGCACCGTGCGCAAGCCCGCCATGATCCAGCGCCGCGTCTCGGCCGGGTCGATGACGTTGTCGATCTCGAACACGGAGGCGATCGAGACCGCCTTGCCGTTGGCATAGAGCTCGGCGACCTTGTTGCGGTAATAGGTCTCGCGCTCCTCGGGATCGGCGATCGCCTCCATCTCCTTGCGGAAGCCGAGGCGGACGTAGCCCTCCAGGCCCATGCCGCCGAACTCCCCGGTCGGCCAGGCCGCGGTGAAGAACGAGGCGTGGAAGCCGCCGCCGATCATCGATTGTGCGCCGAGACCATAGCCCTTGCGCAGCACGATGCCGAACAGCGGCACGGTGAGGCTGGCGCCGGTCACGAACATGCGTGAGACGTGGCGCACGATCGCGGTCTTCTCCGCCTCGGGGCCGACCATGAAGCCGGGCGTGTCGCACAGCGAGACAACAGGCAGATCGAAGGCGTCGCAGAGCTGGAGGAAACGCGCAGCCTTGTCGCCGGCATCGGCATCGATTGCGCCGCCGAGATGGCGCGGATTGTTGGCAATCAGGCCGAACGGCTTGCCTTCGATTCGGATCAGTGCGGTGATCATGCCGACGCCGTAGTCGCGGCGCAGCTCCAGCACGGAATCCTTGTCAGCGACGAGGTCGATCACGCTGCGGATGTCATAGACGCGCAGGCGGTTCTCGGGGATGGCGCGGCGGAGCAGGCGCTGGTCAGCAGCCTCCCAATCCGCCACCGCACCCTGGAAATAGGACAGATATTTTTGCGCGACGCGGGTCGCTTCCTCCTCGTCCTCGACCAGGATGTCGATGACGCCGTTCGGCGACTGGAATGATACGGGGCCGACCTCGGCCGGATGATAGACACCGAGGCCGCCGCCCTCGATCATGGCAGGACCGCCCATGCCGATCGAAGCGTTCTTGGTGGCGATGATGACATCGCAGCAACCGAGCATCGCGGCGTTGCCGGCGAAGCAATAGCCGGAAACAACGCCGACGACAGGCACAAGGCCCGAGAGCCGCGCGAACTGCACGAAGGACGGCCCGTCGAGGCCGGTCATGCCGAGCCGGTCGGTGTCGCCGGGCCGGCCGCCGCCGCCTTCGGCATAGAACACCAGCGGCACGCGCCAGTCTTCCGCCAGCGTCAGCATGCGATCGATCTTCTTGTGGTTCATGTGGCCCTGCGTGCCCGCGAGCACGGTGTAGTCGTAGGCCACGACGATGCAGCGCGCGCCTTCTGGCCCGAACTTCTCGGCATTGACAGTGGCGACGCCCATGACGAGGCCGTCCGCCGGCGTGTTCTTGATGAGATCGTCGAGCTTGCGCCGGCGGCGCTGCGCCGCGATCGCAAGGCTGCCGTACTCCATGAACGAGCCGTCGTCGACGAGCTGGGCGACGTTCTCGCGAGCGGTGCGCTGGTTGGTGTTGCGGCGGCGCTCGACCGCAGCGGGGCGGTTCTCGTCGAGCGTGTTGGCCTGGCGGGCGATCAGCTCGGCAAGATCGGGACGGATATGGTCGAGATCGATGTCGGCTTCCGCCGCCGCGCTGTCGGCGGCGACGTCGAGCGGCTCGAGATAGAGGATCGGCTCGCCATGCAGCAGCGTGACGCCGTCACCTGCGACGAGTTTTGTCACCCGCCCGCCCTGCTCGGCCATGACGAGGTGCTCCATCTTCATGGACTCGATCACGGCGAGTTGCTGGCCGGGGCGGACGATCTCGCCTTTCTTCACCTGGATGGTGACGATGGTTCCCTGCAAGGGCGCCGCGACCATCACCGTGCCTTCGGGTACGGCTGGCGCGACATGCACCTCCGCGCTGTGACCGGCGCCACGCTCGGCCGCGGCGAAGTAAAGCGGCTTGGCGGCACCATCCGATGCTTCCACGAGCCTGGCAATGTTGCGGTCGATGAAATCAGTCGCGATGCGGTTGGTCCTGAAATCGGGATGTGCGAGCACCGCCTGAAGAAACGCGATGTTGGTGACGACGCCATCGATCCGGAACTCGCGTAGCGCACGCGAGGCTTTCGCGACGACGTCATGCCAGGCCTCGCCCGGCGTGTGCACGATCACCTTGGCAAGCAGCGAATCGAAGGCCGCGCTGGTCTTGTAGCCGGCATAGCCGAAACTATCGACGCGCACGCCGGGGCCCGACGGCGGCTCGAATACCGCGAGCACACCGCCGGTCGGATGGGTGGCGCCTGACACGTCCAGCGTCTCCATGTTGACGCGCAGCTGCATGGCATGGCCGCGCGGCTTCGGGATCGATGCCTGCGCAAGACCGAGCGAGCTCAATGTGCTGCCTGCGGCGACCGCGAGCTGGGCGCGGACGAGATCGACGCCGAGCACCTCTTCGGTCACGGTGTGTTCGACCTGGAGACGCGGGTTGGCCTCGATGAAGGCGAAGCTGTCCTCGGCGGTTCCGTCGACCAGAAACTCGAACGTGCCGAGATTGTCGTAAGACGCGGCGCCCGCCAGCTGCTTTGCCGCCTCGATGATGCGGCCGCGCAGGGCATCGCTCAATGACGGGCTCGGCGCCACCTCGATCAGCTTCTGGTGCCGGCGCTGGATGGTGCATTCGCGTTCCCAGAGATGGGTGATCGCGCCATGGCGGTCGCCGATGATCTGGACCTCGATGTGGCGCGCCTGCCGGATCAGCCGTTCGGCATAGACGCCCTCGAAGCCGAACGCCGCCTTGGCCTCGGACTGGCAGCGCGCATAGGCCTCCGAAAGGTCGGACGCGTTCTCCACCACGCGCATGCCGCGGCCGCCACCGCCCGCCATCGCCTTGATCACGATCGCAGCATTGCTGCCGAGCGAGGTGAAGAATGCCGTGATCTCCTCGAGACTCGACGGCCCGCTGGTGCCGGCAATGATCGGCACGCCGCAGCGTTTGGCCAGCTGACGTGCCGCAACCTTGTCGCCGAACAGCTCGAGCGCAGCCGGTTTCGGCCCGACGAAGGTGATTCCGGCGTCGGCGCAGGCTTTCGCGAATGCCGCGTTCTCGCTGAGGAAGCCGTAGCCGGGATGCACGGCATCGCAAGCTGCGCTCTTGGCCGCCATCACCACGGCCTCGATGTCGAGATAGGCCCGTGCGCCGCGGCCGGGGATCTCGATCGCCTCGTCCGCAACGCGCCCGTGCAGCGACAGCGCATCGTCGGCGGGATGGATCGCGACCGTCGCAATGCCGGCATCGGCCGCCGCCCGTGCGATGCGGATGGCGATCTCGCCGCGATTGGCGATCAGGAGCTTCTTGAACGACATCGTCTCTCTCACTGGACGGCAGGAGGATTTGGAATGAGGTCCTGCTTCCTGACCTTGCCCGTTGCCGTCAATGGCAGCGCATCGATAATGCGGACTTCCGGAACCTTGTAGACGGCCATGCGCTCGGCGCACCAGGCGCGCAGTTCCTGTTCTGAGACCGTACCGATCGCTTCCGGCTTGAGCTGGATGTAAGCAACCGGCACCTGGCCCTTGTCCGGATCATCACGGCCGACCACGCCCGAGCCCAGCACCTTCGGATGCTGCCCCAGCAACGCCTCGATCTCCGGCGGAAACACGCTCATGCCCTTGACCTTCAGCATCTCCTTGCGCCGGCCGAGGAAGTGCAGAAAGCCGTCCTTGTCGATGGTGCCGATATCGCCGGTGCGCAACCAGCCGTCGACGAGCGATTCCGCCGTCGCCTCGGGCTTGTTCCAGTAGCTCTTGAGCAGCGACGGCGTACGCACGCGGATCTCGCCTTCGGCTCCCAGCGGCAGCAGCGCACCGGTCTCGAAATCGGTGATCTTGAACTCGGCGCCGGGGACCGGCAGGCCGACGAAGATCGGCTGGCTGTTGAGGTCGAAATCCCCGTCCTGAAAGCCAGCGGTGAAAGTATTGGAGGTGTGGGTCTCGGTCATGCCCCAGGCCGCCTCCATCAGGATCGTGCCGGTGAGGTCCTTCCAGCGCCTGCGATAGCCGGCGTTGAGCTTCTTGACGAAGGAGACCACGCGCACCTGTTGCAGCGACGACAGGTCGAACTCGCTCCAGCGCGGATGGTCCATCATCTCGACCGCGCTGTCGACCGGCATCGCCGTCATCGTGACCTTGTACTTGTCGATCGCCGCCATCGCGCCGACAGCGTCCCAGCGCGCGAGCAGAACCAGCGTGCCGCCCGAGAACAGCGGGAAGATCAGACCGGAATTCTCGCCCGCAATCCAGAACTCCGGAAAGAACGACAGGAACACGCTGCTCTCATCCGAGGGAAACGAGATGCCGTAATTGGCGGCGGCCGTGTAGACCATATCGCGATGGGTATGGACGCAACCCTTGGGCATGCCGGTGGTGCCGCCGGTGTAATTGAGCGCGGCGACATCATCGAGGTGGGGCGGCGGCAGCGGGGTCGGTGCGGGCAGTGCCGCGAGCGCCGGCAGGAGATCAGTTGCGCCGGAGACCGCAACGCGCGGCGTGCGGATCGAGTCCGGCGCGGGAAACGCAGGCGCCGCCGGCACGACATCGGCGAAGCTGGTGACGATGATCTCGCGCAGGCGCATCTCGCAGCGGACCTGATCAACGATAGGCATGAGCTGGTCGAGCGCGACGATCACCTCGGCCTCGGTGTCGTTGAGCTGGTAGGACAATTCGAACGCGCGCGACAGCGGGCTGATGGGGACGTGGATCGCGCCGAGCTTCAGGATACCGAAGAACACGACGTGGAATTGCGGGCAGTTCGGCAGGAAGACGGCGACGCGATCGCCCTTGCGCACGCCCTTTGCCTGCAACAGCGCCGCAAAGCGATCGCTCTTCTGATCGAGATCGGCATAGGTGGTCACATGCCCGTAGAAGATCACCGCGGGCCGCTCCGGACTCCGCTTCGCCCAGGTGCGCAGATATTCCGTCAGAGGAACTTCGCCGTGCAGATAGTTCGGCGAGCGCGGCAGGCCGGTCGGCCAGGCTTTGTCCCACAGGCCGCGCAAGGTGGCGAGGTAGTCATTCTCGTCGAGGCCCGTGTTCATGACGTCCTTCCCGTGTTGCTTTTCCTTTCGCGAGGGACGCAAGGCAGCATCGCTCGACCTCGTTACACGTCGAGCACCGCAGAGTTGATGTCAAGGAAAACAGTTTCCCGCAGCACGGCCGATGCCGCGGCGCGGAAAAACCGGGGCTACGCCGCGACGAGACGAATGATCCGTCGCACGGCAGATGGGATCGGGGCGATGATTGGCGCCGCGAACATCGGCTGAAGCTCGCGCGCCGCTTCACCCAGCGGCCCGCCGCCGATGATGACCGCTTCCGCTCTGTCTCGCACAATGCAGGCCTCAACCGCGCCGGCGAGCGCTGCGCGCAGCTGCGCCGGATCGCGCATCAGCTGTTGCGGATCACCATCGGCGAAGCGCGTGCCGGTGTAGCTCGCGCGCAAACCCAGCGTATCAGGCAATGCATCGATCTTCGCTTTCAGCAACGGCGTCGTGGTCGCCACGCCGAACCGGCGACCGTTCCCGGCGGCTTCCAGCATCGCGGATTCGCCGATGCCGACGGCGGGCAGCTTCATCGCCGCCTTGATCCCGGCGAGACCGGGATCACCGAATGCCGACACGATGACGCCGTCGCACTCGCCGCCACGGAGACGCGCGATCTCCTCGACCTCCAGCGCAGCCGCCTCCAGCGCGTCCGCCGAGACGATCATCGTGGGCGCACGCGTTGCCGTGGCGCCGACGATGTCGAAACCATCGGCGGCAGCGGACCTTGCGATCGCCACCATCATCGTGGTGGTCGCCTCATTGCTGTTCGGATTGATCAGGAGGATGCGCGCGCGTCGATCGGAGCTTTGGCCCATCCTCCCGTTATACTAAGCCGCCCGCACGCCCGCAACGAAGGCGCTGACCTCGTCCTGCAGCGATTGCAGCTTGTGCGTCAGCCGGCCGCTCGATTGCAGTACGAGGCCGGCGGCCTGTCCGGTCTCGGCCGTCGCGTCGGTGACGCCGGAGATGTTGTGCGAGACCTGGTCGGTGCCGGAGGCCGCCTCCTGCACGCTGTGCGCGATCGCCTTCGTCGCGGCGCCCTGCTCCTCGACCGCGGCGGCGATCGACGAGGAGATCTCGTTGACCTCCATGATGGTGGCGCGGATGCTCTCGATGTTGCCGACGACCTGATTGGTCTCGGCCTGGATCGCGGTGATCTGCGCGCCGATCTCGTCGGTCGCCTTCGCGGTCTGACTCGCCAGCGACTTCACTTCGCTCGCGACCACCGCAAAGCCCTTGCCGGCCTCGCCCGCGCGCGCCGCCTCGATGGTGGCGTTGAGCGCGAGCAGATTGGTCTGCGAGGCGATCTGGTTGATGAGGTCGATGACCTCGCCGATCTTGTGCGCGGCGGCGGCAAGGCCCTGCACGGTGTCGTTGGTGCGCTGGCCGTCGGCGGCGGCCTTGTCGGCGACCGTCGCGGCCTGTGCCACGCGCTGACTGATCTCGGCGATCGAGGCCGATAATTCGCCGGCGGCGGAGGCCACCGTCTGCACGTTGCTCGAGGCCTGCTGGCACGCGGTGGCGACGAAGCTCGCACGGTCGCTCGCCTTGTTCGCGGTTTCCGACATGCCCTGCGCCGCCTGCTGCATCGCGCGGGCCTCGTCGAAGACGTCGCGAACGACGGCCTGGACGCTCGCCTCGAACTTGCCGGCGAGATCGGTCATGGTCTTGCGCTTCTCCTCGTCGGCCGTCTGCTTCAGCTCCTGCTGCTCGGCATGCATCCGGCTCACCGCCGATGCATTGTCCTTGAACACGGCGAGCGCCTTGGCGAGGCCGCCGACCTCGTCGCGGCGGTCGGTGTAGGGCACGTCGAAGGCGCTGTCGCCGGCGGCAAGGCGCTCGGTCAGCGCGGTGATCCGGGCCAGCGGCCGGGTGACGCTGCGGCCGATCAGGAAGGAGGCGCCGAGCACCACGACCAGCACAGCGAGACAAATACAGGCGAAGGTCATCGCGTTCTTGCGGAAGGCGGCATCGACGTCGTCCAGATAGATGCCGGTGCCGATGATCCAGCCCCAGGGCGCAAAGCCCTTCACATAGGAGATTTTCCCGACCGGCTGGTCGAAGCCGGGCTTCGGCCAGAGGTAGCCGTAGAAACCCGCACCCTGCTTGTTGACGACGTCAACGAAGCCCATGAACAGCGCATTGCCGGCGGGATCCTTCATCCCGGAGAGATCCTTGCCGTCAAGCTCGGGCCTGATCGGATGCATGACCATCTTGGGGGTCATGTCGTTGATCCAGAAATACTCGACCTTGTCGTAGCGCAGACTCTTGATCTCGGCCATCGCGCCGCCCTGCGCCTGCTCGCGCGAGAGCTTTCCTTCGCCCTCGAGCTTCTGGTAGTGCGCCAGGATGCCGTAGCCAACATCGACCATCTGCTGCGTCTTGGCCTGACGGTCGGCGACCATCTGCGTGCGCAGGGTCGAGAGGGCGACCGGCGCCAACGCGATCATGCCGAGGAGGCTGATGCCGACAATCAGGACCAGCTTGAAACTGATGCGGGAGAAAATCATCGGTGCTCACAGGAATTGGAAGGGCTGATATGCCAGATTATCCCGCGTCTCTTAGCAAAGCTTTAAGCATTCGGGTTCCCGACACTCCGAAATTTTGCGGGGACGTTACCGGCACGCTCGTATGGCCACGAGACAAACGAGACCGACTTCACCCGAGATACGAATTCTTCCAATCTAGAACACCTCGACATCGCCTCTCCGCGCGTTGACTTGGAGAGCTCTCTGGCAGAACGATCGGCGCAGATCATCCGCGCCAGCGCTGGCGTGAGCGCAGCCGGAGGCCAGAAGCACAATGCATCGATCGACATACACCAGGCCCGTCGACCTTCCTGCGCTGAGCGCAGCGGAGCGTCTCTTCATCTGGGGATTTCGGGCGAAGGCGCGTAGCGGAAGCGCCGTCCCGACGGCGGCCGATATCCAGCAGGTGTACGACCATTTTCGCGTCGGCGATGCCGTGCTGTCGCTGGATTCCATCATCGAGATCTTTGCCTGCACCGCGCATACCGCGATCGAAGTGCACTGCCCCACCTGTCCGCGCATGTCCGACAGCGAGCGCGGAATCTTGCGCGCGATTGCCGCGGCCCAGCAGGACCGCGTCGATGTCGCGCGCGAGCAGTTCGAGCGCTGGCTGCCGCCGATCGGCGCCGATTGGGCGCTCGCGCCGGTCCTGGGGCTTGCGACGATCTTCCGCATGGCCGGCCTCGTCCTGCCCGACCGGCACGTGCAGCCTGTCGAGCATGACAGGATTTTGGCGATGAAGAGCTGGTTCGTGGGCAGCGCGACGTTGCATTGACGAGATCGTTCACGATGCGGGCCAGTTGCGATTCTGCGCCGACGTCGGACGCTGGTGAGCCGCTGCTCTGTCCACTCCAGGCCGCGCTTGCGACCCGGCCGGACATCGACAGCTACGATGATTTTTCCCGCCTCGCGCTGGCGCTGCTCCGCTTCATCGGAGCGGCCTATGCGACCGGCGCATCGGATTGCTGGGAAGCGGCCTATCGCTTTGCCGAGGAAGCGCCCGGCATTGCCGACAGCCCGCTGCTGGTCGCGCGCGCGGCCGCGCTCGTCAGGATTCTGCGCAAGGAGCGGTCCTGCGAGCTGTGCTTCATGCCGCCGTCCTGCAGGCGGCTTTCCAAGGACGAGGCGGAATTGATGCGACTGCTGGCGGTCGCGCGCCGCAAGCAGCCGGGCGAGCTCGAATCCACCGTTGGCCAGGTCGTTGGCTCCGGCAAGGAGGATGCTGCGACACGCGCGGTCAACGCGCTCGCGCTGTGCTGACACCTATCCGCCATTCCTGCCGAGCACGAGATCGATCGTGTGCGCGGCGATCTTGCGCAATTGGGGCTCGTCCCCGAAGGCACGCTCGAGCACGGCGAGGCCGCGCGTCACGGTGACGATGTGCAGCGCCGCAGCCGCGGGATTGCCGTCGAACTCGCCCCGCGCCGCGCCAGCGGCCAATGTGTCCTGAAGCAGTGCGGTGATGCGCGAGATCAGGTTCGCAAAAACCTGGCGCGCGTTGTCGTCGAGCCCCTCGCCTTCGGCGCCGCCGAGCTCCATCAGCCCGCGCGTCGTCGGACAGCCGCGCGGCGGTGTGCCCGAGCGGAAATTGGTGATGGTCAGATCGAAGAACGCGGTGAGGCGCTTGCGCAAGGAACCTGCCCCGAGCGCCTTTTGCAGCTTGGCGAGATAATCCCCCGCGTAGCGTTCATAGGCCTGCAGGAATAGCGCCTCCTTGCTGCCGAAGGCATTGTAGAGACTCCCGCGCTGGACCGCCGCATCGCGCGCAATGTCGGACAGCGAGGTGCCGCGCACGCCCTTGCGCCAGAACTGGTCGAACGCGATGCGCAGAACCTCGTCATGATCGAACTCGCGCGGTCTCAAGCTTGGCTCCGCAAAGTATTTGACATGCCGTCAAGAACATGCTTTCTCGACATCGTGTCAAAAACTGATCGAGATTGATAGTCCGTTTTTCTCAATTGGCCGAGCCGGCGGCGTTCACATCGCCGTGTCGGCCGGGACCGCATGCAAAGGGCCGCGTGATGCCTCTCCTCCACATTTCGATGCGCGCCGGTAAGCCGCAAAGCTACCGGCAGGCGATTCTGGACGGACTTTACCGCGCGATGCGCGAGGCCCTGAACGTGCCCGAAGGCGATGCGTTCATGGCCATCACCGAGCATGAGCCGGCCAACTTCCGCTGCGGCAATGCTTACGGCGTCGAGCGCAGCGAAGACGCCCTGCTGATCCAGATCACCGTGTTCGCCTCGCGCACGGCCGAGCAGAAGAAAGCGCTGTATCGTCGGATCGCCGACCTGCTCGGCGAGAACCCGGGGATCAGGCCCGAGGACGTGTTCGTCAACGTGCTCGACGCGCCCAAGGAGAACTGGTCCGTCGGTCACGGCATCGCGCAGTTCGCGTGAGGTGCACGGCGACGGATTGCCGGTCGAAGACTGAGATTCAGCGTCCCGCATGCGCACCGTGGTGACGGTGATACGCGCTCGGGGTAGGCCAGGTCCAGCCTTTCAGGGCCGTTCGATCCGGCTCGAAGATTTCGATCTTGAGCGGATGGCATGCCGCGGCATCGCTGGAATGGGTTGCGCTGCAGTCTCCACCCGGACAGGCCGACAGCGCGCCGAGCAGGTCGATCTCCGCGAAGAGCTCGATGAAGTCGCCGGGGCGGACCGGACTTGCCTTCATGAAATATTGGTGCGTATCCCCAGTGAAGCCGGTGCACATGAAGACGTTGAGCACGTCGTGGACATGATGCTCCACTGCGGCCGGATCCGCCTTCAATTCGGTGGCGAGGGCGCGGGACAGGTTGGAGTGACAGCAAAAATCGTAAGCCGTGCCGTTCAGCAGGAGATTTGTGTAGGGATCGCAGCGCGTGCCGATCACATCGTGAATGCCGGCACCGTCCGCGTCGAAGCCGTACCAGCCAAGCGTATCGTGGCTGATGGTCGCCATCGGCCTAAGATAGGGCATATTACTCCAGAGCCGGTCACCGATGCCGACATGCGTGCCATGGAGCGCCCGCGTCTTGCCGCTGAAGAAGCGCTCGGAGAGATCGTCTGCATTCCAGAGATTGAGGTCACCGACCTGAGGGCCTTCGATGCTCACGATGCGGAAGAATTGGCCGCGCGCCACGCGAAAGGCACGGGCATCGCGTGGCGGCACGATAAGCTCGTGCGTCTTGACCGCGGCACGGCGGACTGCTTCGAGCGCGGCCATGTCCGGCCCGGGCATCGTCCCGGCCGGATAGACGATGGCCGGCTTGGCAGCGCGGCGCGAGGCGGCATCAGCGGGGGCGAGTGGCATATTTGGCGGCATAGTTCGGCCTCGGATCGACTCGGCAAGAGGAGAGGTGGTGGCTAATGGCGGAAGCGGTTGACCCTACCCCCTCACCTCAGCCGCCGGCAACGCACGCCTCCATGACTTCATCGAGCTCCACCTTCGAGAGCATGCCAAGCTCGGCAATGAAGACGATGCGCGTCCGCGCCGCGCCCGGTGTCGGCGCATCGCCAGGCGCCAGGGTCGCGCGGCCGGCGGCGAACTGAAACACCATCGTGCGGCCGGGCTGCTCGAGCGTCTCGAACAGGCCCTTGGCGCGCGCCAGCTTCGGTGCAAGGCGGCTGATGGCCTGCTGCAGGCGCGGCAACGAGACCGGCTTATCCGAGGTCCAGCTCAGTGCCTCGAAGCGCTCCTCCGCCGGCCGTTTCGGTCCCACCTCGCGCGACGCCGGAGCGCGGTCGGCGCCGGCGGGAAACAGCAGCGCAGGCGGAATCTCGCCGTGGTGTGCATCGACCACCACCGCGGGCACGCGCTGGGCGCGGATGGCTTCACGCATCCGCGCCCCTGCGCCCGCGCCCACCAGATCGAGCTTGCTCAATGCCACGATATCGGCGACGCGCAGCTGCGACCGCTGCAACGCCTCGTCGAGGGCAGCGAGCGGTGTCCCTGCGTCCAACACGCAAAGCACCGTCTCCAGCTGTGCCTCGCGCAGGATCACCGGGTCCATCAGATTGCGCACGATGTCAGCGGGATCGGCGACGCCGCTGGTCTCGATGACGATACAATCGGGCTTGGGATCACGCCGCAGCAGCGTCGAAAGCGTGCGGAGCAGATCGCCCTCGAGCGAGCAGCAGATGCAGCCATTGGCAAGGCTGACCACGCCGTCGCTCGCGCCCGCGATCAGCTCCGCATCGATGTTGATGGCGCCGAAATCGTTGACGACGGCAGCGATCCGCCGCCCCTCCGCATGCGCCAGCAGATGGTTGACGACCGTGGTCTTGCCGGCCCCCAAGAAGCCCGTCACCAGGAGAATGGGGACCGCCATGGATCAGCCCTCGACGATTGGGCGGCGCACGGGCCTGCCCGGCCGCGCGGTCACATCGAGCATGCCGTCGCTGATCAGCACCTGGCCGCTGACGACCAGATGCCGGACGCCCTCAGAGGGCCGGTTCATCGCGGTGAAGGTCGCACGGTCCGAGAGCTTCTCGTAGTCGAACACGACGATGTCGGCATCCGCGTCCTTCGCGAGCCGGCCCTTGCTCCGCATCGCCGGCGTGCTCTGCGAGAGGATTTCCGCCGGGATCAGCGCGCATTTGCGCACGCCTTCCAGCAACGACACGGCTTTGCGCTCGCGCACCCATTCACGGATGAACTTCGTGAAGCAGCCGGCCGAGCGCGGATGCGAGGTCGCATCATCCGGCAGCGGCCAGGCATCACCGGTGTAGGTTGAGCCGTCCGACAGCGTCCACGGCATCGCGTCGGAGGCGATCGCGCCGCCGGGATACAGCACCGACATATCGAGCAGGTCGCGGTGGTGCGCATTGTTCTCGGTGTCGAGAATGTGCCAGAGCACCAGCGAGGACGGCTCCTCGGCCTGCGCCTTCAAGAGCTCCTCGCGGTCGTGGAAGCGGTAGCCGTCGGTGACGCGCTGCACGGAATCGTAACCGGTGCCGTTGCGCTCGACGAACTGGGGATCACTGAAGAAGGCCGCGGCCAGCACGGTCGAGCCGGTGCCGTAAGGATAAGCCTCGACCGTGATCGGCAGGCCCTGTCCTTGCGCCTTCTCGATCAGCACGCGGCAACGCTCGACGTCGGTCTTGCTCGACGAGTTGAAATGGCAGATGTGCATGTGCGCGCCGGTGGCGCCGGCATAGCCGATCAGGCGGATATAGGCTTCCACTGCGCTCTCGGGATCGATGCGCGACATGAAGGCGACATGGGTGAAGGTGGGGACGTCCTGGTTCGCGGCCAGCTGGCACACTGCGGTCAGCTCCTGCACGCCGGCGCCGGGCGCATAGGCGTTGAGGATGCCGATGCCGATACCGCCTTCGTTGAGGCCGCGGGCCAGACGCTCGAGAATGCCCGAGACCTCCGCATCGGTTGCGACGTTGTCCATCCAACGGCGGTCGCGCATGGCGTTGCCGAACGCTTCCAGCGAGCTCTCCGCGTTGGACCCCGTCATCGCGCCGATGCGGGCAAAGGCCCAGTTGGTGGCCGCGCCATAATTCAGCACGCGCCCCTTTCGGGCCTGGCGCTCATACCAGGACCCGACCGGCAGCACGCCGGCCTCGAGATCGAGGGTGGTCGTGACGCCGTCGAACGCCTGCATGCGATCGGCCGGGATCGACTGGCCATGGGCATGCAGATCGATGAAGCCGGGCGCCACCACGAGGCCGGTAGCGTCGATCACCCGCTCGGCGCCGCCGAGGCCCGTGCCGACGGCGGCGATCTTGCCGTCCACCACCGCCACATCCCCAACGGCGTCCATCCCGCTCGCGGGATCCACCACCCGGCCGCCAGAGACCACCAAACCGCTCATCTCGTCACTCCGAAAAGCAAATTGCCAGAATCTCCGAAGGCCCGGCAGCAGCTTCGGAGGCGCATCGGCGCGCATAGTGCATATTCTCGTGAGAACGACCACCACCACTGATGCCGATGCAGCATGCTTGCAAGTGAGGCCGGTGAACGCAGGAAGTGTATCGGACCGGAGCCCAACAATGCCGCTGCGTCAGTCCGCCGATCCAATCGGCATACGCTCGCGTTCTCGCGGCGTGATCCGCCCGAGCTATGCTCCGCTTCACACACCCCCTCAAGGAAAGGGCGCAGGGAAGACCGGGCGCCAGCTGGCACCCATAAGACCCCTGCGCTGAACGAATGCACACGCAGTGCACAGGGGAGACACAGGGCAGCCGAAACCAGGCCTTCCCTGCGCGATGGTTTGACGGCCTATGCCGCGCTCTCCCGGGAGCCGAGTTCCTTCTGGCCTCCCTCGCCTCCGCGAAAGTCACGCCTCTCGCGCCGGTTGACGCGATGACGTCTTCGCCAAGGCTTGACCGTAGCAACGACGGCCAGGACCACACGGTTTCGCCGTACGCAGGGCGCCGTTCGTCTTCGCGGGTCCCGCATGCTCACGAGGTTCATCTCGCCCTGCACGCGCAAGCTCCGCCTTCAACGCCGCCCGCGTCCACCGCAACTTCCAGCCCGCGCTCGAAACGACGTACGACGGCCCCTTGGTGGGCTGGAATGGCCGACACATACGACAAATCCGAATTTCGGTAAAGTGGAATATTTTTGGCGGGAGGGGTTGACAGCGGATCGGGGTGTTTTGCCGTCGACGCCGGGGCAGTTGCCTTCCGGACACGGCGAGGGTTCATTGCCTCGAAGGACGATCCGCTTATACTGTCCGGGCCGATTGCAGACAGCGCGGCATCGGTCCGTTGGCAAGGTGTCCAATGCGCGTGAAATTCGGAGACATCCTCCAGGCTTTTGAGTTCGCCGATATCAGCGGCATTGTGGAGTGCCGCACCTTCGTCTGCAGGCAGACAGGAAAGATCTACTACCAGTTCGATCAGGACGACCTCCAGGAGCTCGAGGACGACGAACTGCCTGACGATATCGAGGACGAGACCAAATACTTGCAGATCCCGAACTCACGAGACCTCGACCTCGGCAAGCCTCTCGTGATTGCCTTCGTCCGCGAGTTCCTGCCGAACGATCTGGACGACGTTCGCTATATTTTCAGCAAACGTGGCGCCTATCAGAAGTTCAAGGGCCTGCTCTCCCAACGGGGAGCGATCGATGCTTGGCATGACTACCGCAACAAAGCGAGGGAGCGGGCATTGCGCGATTGGTGCGAGATCCAGGCAATCGAGATCACCGACAGACCCGCCATTCACTTGAAGGCCACGACATGCGCGAGGCGGCTCCGCCGCGATCTCGCCCCCATTGTCATTCAGAGAGCAGATGGGGCGATGCTGTCGGGGGCAAAGTTCCCATGGGTTCCCAGTGATAGGCCGACGTCTTCTCCAAACAAATCATTCCATGTCGCGCCGCGCTCTCATCGGCGGTCTCCTGTCGACGGGTAGCGCGCTGGCGCTTGGCGGATGCGCTGGCCTCGGTGCGACCGGCGCGCGCTTCGACGCCTCCTCGCTCTCCGTCGATCCGACGTTGCTTGTCGTCACCACACGCAAGCCCGTGAACGGCGGCCGCGCGAAACCCTGGTTCGGGCCGGAGCGTGCGACGAGCATGACGGTCGCGCGGGCGAAGCTGACGGCGCCGGACGAGAGCCGGCTTTCCCTCGCCTCGGTCGGACTCGAGAATTGGCGTCTCGACCGGATCGAGCCGGTCCCGGCCGACGCCGGCGATCTAGCTGGCCAGGCCGGCGGCGGGGACGTGCTGATCTATGTGCACGGTTTCAAGCAGACGTTCGAGACGGCGGTGCTGGATGCAGCCCACCTTTCCGATGGGATCAAGTTCCGCGGCCGGACCATGGCGTTCTCCTGGCCTTCCAAGGCAGGACTGTTCGACTACGCCTACGACCGCGACAGCGCGATGTGGTCGCGCGACAATTTCGAGCGCGTGCTCTCTGCGCTGGTGTCGGCGCCGGGGGCGGGGCGCGTGCACATCGTCGCCCACAGCATGGGAACCATGCTGACGCTCGAAAGCCTGCGCCAGCTCCATGGAAGATACGGCGACACGGTGACGAGCAAGATTGGCGCGGTGGTGTTTGCCGCGCCCGACATCGACATGGACGTGTTCTCGTCGGCGATCCAGCGCATCGGCCCTCTCGCCGGCAAGATCACGGTGATCGCCTCGACCAACGATCGTGCACTGGCGCTGTCGGGGCAGCTCGCCGGCGGAATGACCCGCGTCGGCGCGGCCGAGAAGGCCGCCATCGCAGGGCTCGGTGTGCGCGTGGTCGATGCCTCCCAGGAAGGCTGGGGCATCATCAACCACGATTTGTTCCTGTCGAATACGGAAGTGCAGCGGGTGATCCGCCGCTCGATCGACGGCACGACGGCGTAGGAGAGCGCCGAGCCACGCGAAAAGCCTGCTCCTGCCCACACCCGTTGCGGCTCCGAGGGGAATTGCATTGCAGCTTGCGGATGGAAGACCTATGTTGGGTAGCTAGTCAGGCAGCCGCCCATCGAATGGCGAGAGTCTGCAGGATCGCCTCACGGTGGATGGTTTCCATTCCGCATCGGAGGTGATGCCATGGCCATTGCTCCCACCCTCCAGAAATACCTCGCCGCTGAGAACATCCAGTACGAGGTGATCCCGCACGAACTCAGCATGACGTCCGCCCGAACGGCGCAGGCATGCCATATCTCCGGCGATCGCCTCGCCAAGGGCATCGTGTTGCGGCGCGACGGCGGATACATGCTGGCCGTCTTGCCCGCATCGCATCACCTCCGCCTGTCGGACCTGAGGACAAGCCTCGGCGACAATGTCCACATGGCCAATGAAACCGAGATCAATCGGCTGTTCAGCGACTGTGCACACGGTGCAGTTCCTGCCGTCGGCAAATGCTACGGATTGGATATCATCGTCGACGACAGCCTCGAGGCACAGCCGGACATCTATATGGAAGCCGGCGATCATGAGACGCTGCTTCACATGGGTCACGCGCAGTTTGCGCGCCTGACGGCCAACGCACCACACGGCCGCTTCAGCGCGCATGACTGAGGACCTGTGCGCCGCCCATTGTCCTTGCGGCCTGGGCGGGAACTCTAGCGCAAGTTCGCCGTCATACCGTTCCGCAGGGTGGCGGCGAAAGTGTCTGCGCTTTGTCTGGTCGGAGTTCGGAAGATGGGGTGCCGCTGCATTGCATCAACGCACTTGAAACCCACGAACGGAGGCTCGCCATGAAAGTCAAAGACGTGATGCACAAGGGTGTCGACTGGGTCAGCCCCGACACCCCAATCACCGAGATTGCCAAACTGATGCGGGCACATGACATCGGCTGCATTCCGATTGGCGAGGATGACAAGCTGGTCGGAATGGTGACCGACCGCGACATCGTCTGCAAAGGACTCGCGAGCCACAGCTTCGATGCCGGCCGCGCGACGGCACGTGACGTGATGACCGAGGGCATCCATTGCTGCCGCGAGGACGATGACCTCGCCAAGGCGATGCATCATATGGAGAAGCTGCAGGTCCGCAGGCTGCCGGTGATCAACAAGAGCAAGCGGATGGTCGGCATCATCAGCCTGGGTGACGTCAGCCATTCCTCATCGGGTGACATGCTCACCGAGACCGTCAGAAGCGTTTCGGCGCATCACTGAAGTTACCGCCAAAACGTATGGCCACGGCTCCTCTCGCGATCCCCCCGAATAGGGTTGAGTGGGAGCCCGAGTCATGCGCTCGTGGTGCAACTATCGCGCGGCGCAGAAGCGACGACGCGATGCGGCTCATTTTGCGCCGGAGTGAATGCAAGTTGCGCCGGAATGGATGCAAGGCCCGTTCACTCGATCACGTCATCATCGATGACGCTGCGACGCGCAACCTACCACGATGTGTTTCTTTCGAATGCGGACGTGCAGCGGGCGATCCTCCGCTCGATCGACTGCACTACCGCGTGAAAGAGCGCCTGCGCGGCGTCGGGCTACGCGATCAAGCGCTGCACCAATGCCGACTCGCTCGAATACGTCAGGAGCGCCTCGTGAGTTGCCCGGGTCACCCCGACATAGGTCAGCCGGACACATTCCTCGACGGTCTCGCCGTGGCGGCCGAGCAGGCCCAAGCCGGCGATGGCGACGCAGGGAAACTCCAGCCCTTTCGCGCTGTGCATGCTCAGGAATCGCACGGCGACCCGCTTGACCGAAACCCGGTTGCGATTGTCCTTGGCGATGTCGATCGGCGCACCATGCCCGGCGACAATCTGCGCAACCCGTCCGCCGATCCAGTGCTCCGGGTAGAGACACGCCATCTGCGACCACTCGTAGCCGGCTTTCTTACGGTCGAGAAACCACTCGGCAACGCAGTGAGCTTCCGCCTCGATGCTCACGCACCGCCGCACATCCGGCTCCAGTCCCTGCCGACCCGCATCTTCGGGCAGCAGGATGGCGTGCTCGTCGTCGGCCGTGATGCCGGGAGCGCCGATGACGTCCGCGGCGAAGCGTCTCGCGAAGGCAACGATTTGGGCGGTGTTGCGATAGTTCACCTTCAGTACGGTCGTTCTGCCCTTTGCTTCAATGCCGAGCTGGCTCCAGACCGGCCGTTCACGCCCCTTATAGATAGCCTGGATATCGTCGTAGACGACCATCAGCGCCTTGGTGCGCGGGTTCACCATCTTGGCCGCAAGCGCGAGCCATTGCGGTTCGAAGTCGTGCGCCTCGTCGATCAGGACCGCGTCGTACTGCTCCGCCGGGATATGGCCGTGATCGACCGCCTTCACGACCTCTGAAACGCTCGCAGCCAGGCGCTCCGCGTAGTCCGGATAGTCTCGCTCGGATGGGGCGGTAATCCCGTACGTCCGCAGCATCCGGTAGCACCACGAGTGGAAGGTGAGAACCTGAACGCGGTCCTCGACACCCCTGCTCTGCATGGCATCTTCAAGCCGGCCGGCGATGCCGTTGGCGTAACACAGGATCAGCACCGGCTTTGCCGCCGCACGTGCCAGATACTCGGCGCGAAAAGCGAGGATCAGGGTCTTGCCCGATCCGGCGACGCCGCGAATGATGCGATGCCCCTCGCCCAGGCTGCGCGCGAACTGCTCCTGATGAAGGTCCATGACCGCGAGCGTCCGATCCGAAGAATCGGCGCGAGGCGCATCGTCCAAAGGCAGGGCAATCTGTCGTATCCGAACCTCCGGAAACAGCAGCGCGCGCAGGCGGTCGAATTGCGGCATGGACAGCGGCTCTTCGAGACGCGGATGAACCATGCGCCACAATTTCGACCGGAATTCCTCGGGGTCCGCGCCCTCGGTCATCTCGTCCTTGAACAGGCAGAGATGCCCGGAGAACACCTCCTTGAGATCGGTCTGATCGAACTGCTTGCGGGTGATGTTAGTGAACACGGCCCCGAAGCCGAACGGAACGATGGACCGGCCCGCGAGGCGATGTCCCGGCGGAAACAACAATTGCCCGTCGCGCTCCAGCGTGCGCACGACCTCGAATGTATATTTGCGAGCCTGCTCCAGCGGATTGCTTTCCCGCACCTCACCACGGCTGGTCAGCAGTTCGACCTTCGTCTTGTCGGCCGACACGATCGTCTCCAGGCGCCAATCCTTCACCTCGAGCACGAGCAGGCCGTTCGCGGGATGAATGATGATGAAGTCCGGATGCCGGTTGCGAGGCCCGACAGGCAGGTTGTGCCAAACGACGGCGTTCTCCTCGAGGAAGTCCTTCAATCGTTCCGCCAGTCGTAGCTCACCACGGCTGTCGAAGCGCGCGAAGCCGAGACTCGGGATCAGGATAGCCATGTCACGACCGCGAGCACCTCCAGGCTGACATGGTCGCCTAGAGTGTGCAGGTTTTCAATGGCTTAGGATCAGCTGGCGCTCCCTAGGGGAATCGAACCCCTGTTTCAGCCTTGAGAGGGCCGCGTCCTAACCGCTAGACGAAGGGAGCGTGAGGGCTAGCCAATAGCCTCGAAATTTGTCCGCCGCAAGGACCCCGAGGGGCGTTTTACGGCTCATTGGCGAATTTCAGCCGTCCGGCCGACTTCAGGGTATGGGCATCGAAGGTGCGGATCTCGATGATTCCGCCGAGATCCAGCGTCACTACGAGGCGGTCGCCGGCGACCCCGGTCGAGACGATTCTGGCGCCCTTGGGCAGGGTGGCAGTGACATCGCTTGCCGCTTCGACCGCCCTTCCCTCAGACTTGAAAAGGCGGTAGCCCACCGCGATCAGCACGGCGCAGAACGCCAGCGCCGTGGTCAACCCCGCGATCAGCATCATCCGCCGCACCCGCGCGAACAGCGCGGCCTGCTCGGGGGTCGGTTCGGGAACAGCGGTATCAGACGTCGTCATGGAAAGCCCTGGGTCAGCGCAAAGGTTGGAGGTTGTGGTCGAAGGCTCCGAGGGCTCGGCCCGGCTCGACCGCGTGCTGGCGGCGCGCCTGCCGGAGCTGTCGCGATCGAGGCTGAAAGCCCTGATCCTGGCGGGCGCAGTGCACCTGAAGGCCTCCGCGGTCCGCGACCCCGCTTATCACGTCGCATCCGGCGATACGATCATAATCGACGTGCCGGAAGCGGCGCCCGCCGAGCCCAAGGGGGAGGACATCGCCCTCGATATCGTGTTCGAGGACGACGACATCGTCGTCCTCAACAAGCCCAAGGGCCTCGTCGTGCACCCCGCGGCCGGCCACGAGACCGGCACCTTGGTGAATGCGCTGATCGCCCATTGCGGCGCCTCGCTCTCCGGCATCGGCGGAGTGCGCCGGCCCGGGATCGTGCACCGGCTCGACAAGGACACGACGGGGCTGATGGTGGTTGCCAAGAACGATCTCGCCCACGCTTCATTGACGGCGCAATTCGCCGATCACGGCCGCACCGGCGCGATGCGGCGCGGCTACATGGCATTCGCCTGGGGCGTGCCGAACCGGCACCGCGGCACCGTCGATGCGCCGATCGACCGGCATCCGCATGCACGCGAGAAGATGGCCGTGCGCCAGGGTGGCCGCGAGGCGGTGACGCATTGGGAAATCCTGGAGAGCTTTCATGGACACGACGGCAAGGGCGTCGCCGCCCTGCTCGCCTGCGAGCTCGAGACCGGCCGCACCCATCAGATCCGCGTCCATCTCGCCCATATCGGCCACCCGCTGATGGGCGATGCCGTCTACGGCCCGCATTTCAAGACCAAGGCCAACCAGCTCGGCCCCGCGTCGCAGGCAGCTTTGGCGGCGCTGGGTCGGCAGGCCTTACATGCTTACCTGCTGGTATTGGAGCACCCGAGGACGGGAGAATTACTGCACTGGGAGGCGCCTTTGCCGGAGGATTTGCTTCTCCTGGAACGTGCGCTCAAGGCGGCGCTATGACGCAGGCCGCTTCAGAAAGCCTTTACATTACAAAAAGTTATAGCTGCCACACGGGGACGTGACGTCAGCAATCCTTCCCTTTTTGACCCCCGATGGGGTATATTGCGTCTGCGTTGAAATGACCAACGCGGAACATCGCAGCTACGGCCGGCTTTAACACAGCGGTCGTCTGCCTGGCCCGCCGCTATCGGGGGCCTGAACCTTTTGGAGGGCGCACTATGGCCCGTACCGCTGCTTTGCCGGTCCTCAATGGAGAATCCGGCCTTTCTCGCTACCTCGCCGAGATCCGCAAATTCCCGATGCTGGAACCGCAGGAGGAGTACATGCTCGCCAAGCGTTGGCGCGAGCATGACGATCGCGACGCGGCACACCAACTCGTCACCAGCCATCTCCGCCTCGTGGCCAAGATCGCCATGGGCTATCGCGGCTACGGTCTGCCGATCTCCGAGGTCGTCTCGGAAGGCAATGTCGGCCTGATGCAGGCGGTGAAGCGATTCGAACCCGAGAAGGGATTCCGTCTCGCCACCTACGCCATGTGGTGGATCAAGGCGTCGATTCAAGAGTACATCCTCCGTTCGTGGTCGCTCGTGAAGATGGGCACCACCGCGAACCAGAAGAAGCTGTTCTTCAACCTGCGCAAGGCGAAGAGCAAGATCAACGCGCTGGACGAAGGCGATCTCCGCCCCGACCAGGTCAAGTTGATCGCCAAGCGCCTCGGCGTCACCGATCAGGACGTGATCGACATGAACCGCCGCCTCGGCGGCGACGCGTCGCTCAACGCACCGATCCGCGACGATGGCGAAGCCGGCGAATGGCAGGACTGGCTGGTCGACAACACGCCCAACCAGGAAGCCATGATGGCGGAGCACGAGGAGTATGATCACCGCCGTGACGCGCTGAACGGCGCCATGGGCGTGCTCAACCCGCGCGAACGCCGCATCTTCGAGGCCCGCCGCCTCGCCGATGAGCCGATGACGCTGGAAGACCTTGCTGCCGAGTTCGGCGTGTCGCGCGAGCGCGTCCGCCAGATCGAGGTCCGCGCCTTCGAGAAGGTGCAGTCCGCGGTCAAGGGCACGATCGCAAAGGCCGAACAGGCCGCGCTGGAAGCCGCGCATTAAGCGCGGCGGCTCAGCGCCAGAGATTGGCGGATCGAAAGAGACGAAAAGCCGGCGGCAACGCCGGCTTTTTTGTTGGTGTGATGCGAACTGCGCCCGATAGCGGTGCGTGTGGGCACACCGCCTACTCCCCCCATTGCCTTGCCATCGTCGCGAGCGTGCAGCCTTCGCAATAGCGGGCGTCCTTGTAGTCGATCCAGTTGTGCGCGTAGACCCGCTCGAGCGGGATGTCGTAGCGCGCGCGCAGCACTTTCACGAGGATCCTCCACGCCGCGACCTGTGCCTCGGTCGGCCCCGCCGTCACGTCGGGATAATTGCCGGCGAACTCGACGCCGATCGAATTGTCGCGCACCACCTGGCGGTAGGTCGGACGGTTGTCGATGTACTTGTTGTCGTTGCGGTTGGCGCCGTCGCCGTGGGTCGGCACGAGGTTCTCGGCGACCGCCCAATAGACCGTGCCGTCGGTCTCGACCCAGACCGTGACGCCGCGCCGCGTCGGGTTCTTCGCCTGGGCCTGCGCGCCGCCGCGGGCAGAGCCCGCAGGTCCCTCCGTCTGGTGCACGATGATGTTGCGCCAGGGTCTTGCGTTGCGGACCTCGCCCCAAGGCGCCAGCCAGACGATCTTCAGGCCGGGAATGACGGGCGTGCCGGAGGCGCGCGCGAGCCTGGCGAGCTCGGCATCCGCAGCAGCGGCGGGGAAGATCGGAAGGAGAGCGGCCAACACGGCCGCGAGCAGGCGAAATATCATCATGCAGGGTCCAATGCGACCCAAGCCTAACAGGCTTTACGCGAATGTCCTCACCGTCCCGACAGACTCGGGCGATAACGGCGGGGTGGGGTCATAGACCGCAAAATCGTTCTTGCCGTTCTTCTTGGCCGCATAGAGGGCATGGTCGGCATTGGCCATCAGGCGGTCCGGGAATTCCCCGATGCCGCGATCCCACTCCGCAACCCCGATCGAGATCGCGATCGGAATGTCGCGGCCGCTGCAGCTGACGGCATCCTGCCGGCAGACCTCAAGCACGCGGCGGGCGATCGCGGCAGCCTCGCGCAGCGACGAGGACGGCAGCACGATGCAGAACTCGTCGCCACCGGTGCGGGCGAGCATGTCGCCGGGCCGCAGGCGCGTCTGCGCCATCAGGGTGAAGTGCTTGAGGCAGGCATCGCCGGCGGCATGGCCATGGGTGTCGTTGATGGTCTTGAAGCCGTCGAGGTCGATCAGCAGCAGCGAGAACGGCTCACCGCTGCGCCCCGAACGGGCGCATTCCTCGGTCAGGCGCTGCAAGAGATGCCGCCGGTTGGCAACGCCGGTGAGATCGTCGAGCAACGCGAGGTCGGCAACCTCGCCCCGCAACCGGTCCATCGCCATCAGCAGGAAACCGAAATTGAGCGTCATCGACAGGAACAGCAGCCCGAGCACCATGATCGCATGGGCCTGGCCGCCGGCGCGCGCCGAGAGATCGTAGCCGAGCAGATTGCCCACGGTGCGCACGAGCAGGATCGCGATGATGCTGAGGATGACGATGCCGGACAGCTTGGCGCCCGGACTGACGCGGCCTTCCGGCGACAACAACAGACGCAGCGCCAGCACCAGCGGCAGGGCCTGACCGAGCGTGTAGCTCAGCATGCGCAATTGCATGTGCTCGAATCCAACCATGAAGAGCACGACGCCGACAAGGCTCAAGCACCCTGTCGCGGTCATCAGGCGCCACGAGACCGGCCGGTCGTAGAAGCGCTGAATTCCCATGGCGGCAAGGCAGCTCGCAGCGATGACACCGCCGGCGCCGAGCAGCAGCGGCAGGGGAGAGGCGACGAACAGACGGATCAAGGCCGTCATCGCGCCGGCGGCACCGACGAAGGCCGATGCCATCCAGAACCGCGCAGCCGCGAAATTCGGATAGGAACGCGTCACGTAGGCCCAGATCACGCCGAGCGCCAGGAAGTTGACGACGAAGACCGTCCACAATGTCGGTACGTTCAGCATGACGCGTACAGCACGCGCAGCGTCCCGCCCCCCGATCCCGGCAGCCGTCCGTCCATGACCCATCCCCGTTTTCTTGCGGAAGACAATGCGATGGTTGCGCTTAATGGAGTCTCACTGCGGCTCGCGAAAACGCGCCCTTGGTTTTGGATTCATGAACGGCACGCGGCTATTGCCGGATCGTTAAGGCTGTCGCGCCCGATGGCCTGACGCGTGGAGCGGATTCGCGCCAAAAAATCACCCGAAAGTGCATCTGAGCTGTGGATAACAGGATGACACGGATGTGACGACGCGGGGCAGCCGGCTCCGAATCTGCTGAGTTTGTCGTCGAGGATGTTGCGAGGCTGGCCCTCCGCCGAGCACCCTCGTGTCGCGTTCCACCATTAACCCTTGAGAGGATACTATGGCTAAGAAAGCGAAGAAGGCGGCGAAGAAGAAGGCGAAAAAGGCCAAGAAGGCGAAGAAGAAGTAACGAGGCTTCTGTTTCTTTGCCCGGGTGGAGTGAGCTCCGCCCGGGCGTCGGGTCGATCGAAGGTGGCGGGCGCAAGGCCCGCCTTTTTTATTGTGCGAGAGTTCGAAGTGTACCCGCTCTAACAGCGTCATGGCCGGGCTTGTCCCGGCCATCCACTCCTTGCCGCACAGTCCGAAGAGCGTGGATGCCCGGGACAAGCCCGGGCATGACGAGACCTTTCGAGAGGTGACGAAGAAGCTATCGCTCCGACAACGCCAGCTTGGCGCCGAGCGCGGCGAAGCCGGCGGCAAAGGAGCGGCGCAGCCAGGCCATGACGGCCGGGCGGGAGATGACGCGCTCGCGCACCGCGGCGGCGCAGAGGCCGTAGAGGACGAACACCGCGAAGGTCATCACCATGAAGGCGCCGCTCAATTCCAGCATGCGCGCCAGCACATGGGCCTCGTCCGCCGCGACGAATTGCGGCAGGAAGGCGAGGAAGAAGATCGACAGTTTTGGATTGAGGATGTTGATCAGGAAGCCGGTGACGATGACGCGGCTGCTCGACCGCTCGCGGATGTCGCCGCCAACCGCCAGCGCCCCGGTCTCGCGCAGCGCCTGCCAGGACATGTAGAGCAGATAGGCGACGCCGCACCATTTCAGCGCGGCGAAGGCGAGCGCGCTGGTGTGGAGCACGGCGGCAAGACCGAGCATCGCCGCCGCCATGTGCGGCACGATGCCGAGCGTGCAGCCGAAGGCGGCCGCCACGCTGGCGCGCGAACCGCGGGTCAGCGCCGCAGCGAGCGTGTAGAGCACGCCGGTGCCGGGGGAAGCGACGACGATGAGCGAGGTGAGCAGGAAGGACCAGGTCATGGGCCGACCTTATCACCGCAGCGCGCTGCGAGAAAGCGGGCGCGTCAGGACAGCTGAGCGATCTCGGCCTCGCGCAGCACGTCGAGCGGCGCCCAGGGCTTGGCCCAGAACTTGGCGCCGTCGGGCAGGGCCTGCTTCAAGGGCCGGCCCGAGGTGACGACGACGTCGAGCTTCGGATTGCGGTCCTTGGCGACATGCGCGAGCTCGACGCCGTTCATGCGGCCGGCCAGCTGGACGTCGGTCAGCATCAGACAGAGCGCGCCGGCGTTCTTGTCGAGCACGCGCTCGGCGGCCTCGGCGCTTTCGCACTGGATGACCTGGTAGCCGCTCTCCTCCAGGAGGACGCAAAGCATCTCCCGCTGCATGGCGTCGTCTTCAACGATCAGCGCTGTCGCGCGTAATGGCGTCGCTTGTCCCATCGGCGGCTCCCAATGCATGCCCTCATAACGGATGTTAAAAACCCAGGCGGACGTGGGTTCGGTTTCATTTCAAAAAAAAGTAATTCATAGTTCCATCATCGGGGACTTGACGGGGGAACTCATGACGACGATTCGGGGCGCCGCCGCCATCACGGGAGCCGCGAGCGGCATCGGCCGGGCGCTGGCGATCGAGTTCGCCCAACGCGGCTGCGACCTCGCGCTGGCCGATCGCGACGAGGGCGGATTGAAGGCACTCGCGGCGGAGATCGGAACAGCGCGCAAGGTCAGCCTGCATCGCGTCGACGTCGGCCAGCCGAGCGACATCGCGCAGTTCGCAAGCGAGGCGGTCGCCGCGCATCCTTCCCTCGGCATCGTCGTCAACAATGCCGGCGTTGCGCTGATGGGCACGTTCGAGGAGATCGACCAGGCCCAGATGGACTGGCTGTTCGACATCAATTTTTGGGGCGTGGTGCACGGCACGCGCGCCTTCCTGCCGCATCTGAAGACGAAGGCCGAGGCCCACATCGTCAACCTCTCCTCGATCTTCGGCATCATCGCCCCGCCGGGCCAATCGGCCTATGCCGCGGCGAAGTTCGCGGTGCGCGGCTTCTCGGAGAGCGTCCGGCACGAGCTCAGCGTCGCGGGCAGCGCGGTGAAGCTGTCGGTCGTGCATCCCGGCGGCATCGCCACCGCGATCGCGCGCAACGCCCGCACCGGCGTCGGCGTCACCGACAATGCCCGCCGCGCGCAATCGATCGAGCGGTTCGAGAACGCGGCGAAGACCTCGCCGAAGGACGCGGCACTGCGCATCATCAGGGGCATCGAGCGGAACGAGCCGCGCATCCTGATCGGCAACGACGCCCGCTTCATGGACCTGCTGCAGCGCTTCCGTCCGGGAACCTATTGGGCGCCGCTGCAGCGGCGGCTGGAGAAGATGGCGAAGGGGATAGAAAAGTAGCCAGGAGCGCAACGGCCTCCACACCCACCGCTGTCATTCCCCGCGAAGGCGGGGAATCCAGTACGCCGTGGCTTCTCGGCTCTAGCCGCGCCGTCTCTGGAATACTGGATCACCCGCCTTCGCGGGTGATGACACCGATGATGTGGTCACTGCCCCATCAGCCGATCGGCGAAATAGCCGATGGTCTTGCGGTACACCACCGCCCTGTTCCACTCGCGCATCGCCTCGAAGTTCGGCGTTCCCTCGCCATAGGGCTGGCCCATCTTGAAGCCGCTCGTGTGCAAGAGGTTCGCGGTCGAGGCGAGCACGTCGGGGATGCTGTGGCGGAGGTCGACATGGCCGTCGCCGTCGAAATCGACGCCGTACTTGATGTAGGACGATGGCAGGAACTGGGTCTGGCCGATCTCGCCGGCATAGGCGCCGATCATGTCGCGCAGCTGCAGGTCGCCGCGCTGCACGATCTTGAGCGCCGCGAGCAGCTCGCCCTGGAACAGATCGGTGCGGCGGCAATCATGCGCGAGCGTCGCCAGCGTGCGGACCACCGGCAGCTTGCCGGTGTCGCCCTTGCCGAAATCGCTCTCCAGCCCCCAGATCGCGACCAGGATATAACGGGGCACGCCGAACTTCTGCTCGACGCGCGAGAGCAGCGCCGCATGCCGCTGCAGCATCGCGCGCCCGCCATTGATGCGGCCGGGGCCGACCCGGGTCGAGACGTACTGCTCGAAGGTCTTGTTGAAGGTGTAGCGCTGGCGCCGGTCGAAGGCGAGAACCGCAGGGTCGGGCGCAACGCCGCCGAGCGCCGCATTGGTCACGCTCGCCGAGACGCCGGCGGCCTGAGCCTCCTGCGCCATGCTGGCGATGAAGCCGTTGAAGTCGCCGCCGCAGCGGGCGGCCTGCGCCGATCCGCCGGCCAAAGACAAGACGAAGGCGGCAGCGAGAAGCAGTCTCGGCATGTGGAGCAATCCCCCAGAGAATTCCAGTGCGAAGCAGCGCGCGGATCATGCCCGGGAACGCCGTGAGCGTCAAAGCACAAGGCTTGATCCGCATCAAACCGTCTCACGCCGTGCTTTCTAGACTGAGCCGAGCAGGAGAACCACACATGACCGGAATAACCTTGAGCGCCGAGCAGATCCGCAATGCGCCAGCACCAGTGCGGCAATGGATCGAGCAGGAGGTGATCGCCGCGCTCGGCCTTGCGCCACGGACGCCGGCGGCCGCGCCGCCGCAAGTCCCCCACCTCGTCGCCTGCAGCGTGGAAGACATGGCCGGCGTGCTCGAGCACATCCGCGGCGCGCTTCCGGCCGTGAACGTGCTGTTCGAGCTCGGCCGCCCGGGCATCAGCTTCGGCCGCCCCGCGGTGATGACGTTCCGCCTGATGGACCTCCTGCATCACACGCGCCTCTCGGACGTCAGCGAGGTCATGACGTGCCTCGAGATGATCAACCAGGCGCTGACCGAGGTGAAGAAGGACGCTTCCGTGCGGTTCTGCGGCTTCGACAATGAGGGCCATTGCCTGATCGCGCCGCAGACGCAACAGAGCATCGCGACGTTGTGGCAGACCATGATGGAGCGACAGCAGGCCGCGCGCGCCGCGCCGGCGGCGTGAGGGGAACGTCATCGCCATGCCCAATCGCCAGCAGCCGCAATCAACCCGCTCGCTCCTCCGCATCCCGCTGTTTCGCCTGCTCGCCATCAATCTCGCGATCGGCGCCTGCGCCGCCGTGCTATTGGTCGGCGGCCTGCTCTGGCTCAATTCCGGGCATCTGCGCGAGCTGATCTTCGCCGACCGCGCACCTGGCATTGCGCTCGTGTTGCTGCTCGCTTCCTTCCTCATCACCTTCGGCTCGGCCGCGATGGGCAGCGCGATCATGGCGCAGGGACGCAAGGAGCGTAGCAAGAAAGGCGGCGGACGGGGATCGCGGCTCGCCGTGCAGGAGGTGGTGCACCGCCGGCGAGATTGAGGCGCGCAGCGCGAAGCGTGCGCGTCGGCGCCGAAACAAAACCGCAAAAACAACCCCATGCACAGAAGAAGTCTTGATGTGATCTTTGCGATTTTTCCGAATCGACGTTGACCGTCGGGCAAAACAGTGGTATGGTGCCAACATCGCAAGACTCCAGACGCTGACGCCCGCGCGCTCTCGTTGCCTTCCGAGAGCGCAGCAAGATGAACAAAGTACTTCGAGGATCCAAAGCATCTGATTTTCGAAATTGTGGGAAATCGCGATATCCATCAGCTGCATATCTGATGCGCCTGCTGCGACATCGTCGCGCGACGATTTACCTTGCCATCGCGGCGCGCCTTCTATAGCCTTCTATTTTAGGTTGTCGCCCTGCCAGCCCCGGGCGACGCTGAAAAGATAAACGGCGGGCTTCGGCCCGCCGTTTATTGAAGGGCGTGGCGACGATCGCGAAGGTCACAATCCCGAAAGTCATTTGACTGCGGCGTCCTGATCGAGGACAAGCCGCCATGGCCAAAAAACCCGGAACCAACCCCAAAGGCGAATTCGCCTTCTTCAACGTCGTCTACGAAGACGATTCCCAACGCTCCAACCGCCGCGTCCCTTCCGAACTGCTCGGCGGCCTCGACGGCGACGAACCCGCCCGCAACTTCATCATGGAACAGGACCGCGAGATCGCGGAAAAGAGCGGCCGCCCGGCGCTGGAGATCAAGCGGATCGAGCGGGTGGGAGCGAAGAAGAAGTAGGCGGGCACAGCGGGGCGTTCACCAGCGCCCGCTCCATTTATTCCAGGCAAATAGCAGATCGGAAAACCGGTCATAGGCAAACCGCGTGACCGGCAGCGCCACGCGATTGCCGAACAGCACCGCAAGCCACCCCTGTCCCGGCGTCAACCGCCACAGCGCAATCGCGACATCAGCGCCGACGACGAGCCGCCCGGCCTCATCCGTCGCGTGTAGGCGCCGCCTGATGTCGTCGAGCGAAGCGCCAAAGTGCGCCAGTGCATCAGGCTGCTCGTTGATGTCCCTGAACTCGACGGTGCCCGCGCGCACCAGCGCTAGCAGCTTGTTGCGCTGCCAGTCAATGCCGGCGTCGCAGACGGGGCAGCGGGTGTTGTAGTAGACGGTGAGGTGGGGTGGCATCAATGAGCCTTTCTCGTCGGAATTATAGTCCGAGAGAAAGCCAGATAAACGCCTTCGGCTGAAGCTGCCGATACAAAGGCACAAAGAAGGACGACCCGACCTCGGCCCGCCGAATTGCGCGGCAGCCTCGACGGCGACGAGCCGGGCGCAACCTCATTGGGAGCAGCATCAAGAGTCGCGTAAAAGAGCGGGAGGTCGGCGCTGGAGATCGAGCGGATTGAAAGGAGGCGAAGAAGAAGCAGGGTTCGGCCCTATCCCCGTCATTGCGAGCGCAGCGAAGCAACCCAGATACGTCTGTGGGGATGGGCGGCAGAGCAGACCTGATTTGCTCAACTTGAGTTCTTCGCATTGTGCCCCCGAAGCGGACATGATGCAGCGAATGACAACTCGACTATCGAGCCCTCCATTGCTCGCGGAATTGCCCGGGCGTCACGCCTGCAACCCGGCGGAATGCACGGGTAAAATGGGCGGGATCTGCGTAGCCCGAAGCAAACGCAATCTCGATGATCTTGGAATCCGTATCTCGCAAAAGTCTTCTGGCATTTTCAAACCTCACGGTATCCAACAGCCGCGAATATGTCATCCCGGCGCGAGATAGCTTGCGTTGAAGGCTGCGTGCGCTGACCCCCGCCATCTCCGCGACTTCCGCCAGCGCCGGAGGCCGCTCGTCAATGTAGGATGGAAGCATCAGCTTAAGTGCGTGGATGAAGTCAAAGTTCGAATGTTCGACAAGATCGCTCTTCGGATGTGAAGGAGCTTGATCCAATCTGTTAGGAAGGCCCAGCAATGAAACAGGTACGTCGATCCACGAAGCTTCTTGACCAGACAGGAATTGAGACGTCGGCCAGAAAGACCGACATGCCGGACCCGGCGTGTACCGCGCCTCAAAGGCGATAGTTGCCGGAGCCCAGTCCGGTCCGGCGAATTGGCGGACGATGTAAATCGGGAAAACGTTCTGAAGCCATTGTGAATGCTCGAGATGCTGAAGTCCGGCAGTGCCGGCTAGCTTGCTGCAATAGCGAACATGGTCGCCGTGGCGCTCGATCCAGTTGCTCAAGTTTGAATCTTCGAGCGAAGCTAATCTACAGGCCTGGTGCAGCGCGACGAGCAAAGTCGGAGAATGACTGATTAGATACCTGGTCTTCTCACTAAGGTGTCCGAAATTGAGCGACTTAGCAGCGTGGAATCCAAAATCTTCAATACCTTGCGACCGGCTGGCAAACTCCGCAAATTCGATAGCAGGCAAAATCGGGACGTAATGATCGGCTTTTTCCTCCAGAGAAGCGGGCAGCAGATACTTTTCCAGTAAAGAAGCGGTTGGCGCGCCGAGATTATCCAGAATGTCAGCGAAGGGACTGAGGTGCTGACAACGCGTCAAATGAATCTTTGGCATTGGTGCGTCTCGATCACTTAATTCAGCGCACGAGCGGCGTAGCAGGACGACAACTCCCTAAACAGGGAGCGCCGACGCCTGTCACACGCTTAGATTATCAGGACTGCAAGGCTCTTTGCGTGCTTTTTGTCGCCTGGCTATGCCTCCAGAGGATCGCAGTCTCAGCTCATTCCATTCGACGAACATTTTGGCGCCCAATGGCCAGATGCGCCTCTCAGCTTCCCTAATCCTATGGATCGATTTTCCGCTGTAGGAGCATAGGCTTCAGGCCTGACGTCAAACGATGAGAGCCGTCCGCTTGCCTTCATCCACGGCGGTCCGCACCGCCATCGTTGCATCACTGCGGCACGGTGACGCAACCCTCGATAGCACAGCGCAGGCGCTCAGAATTAGCGGGCGCACATTACAGCGTCATCTAGAACGCATGGGCACAAGCCACAGCAAGATCCTCGACGAAGTCCGATTAGAGATTGCGTGCCGCCTGCTGGCCGATACGAGTAAGCGCTTGTCGGATATTGCAGAATTTCTAGGATACACGAACGCGAGCAGCTTCAGCCGCGCTTTCGTGCGTTTGATGAAAATTCAACCCATCGTTTATCGGCGGCAGCAACGCGGCCGCAAGCATGATCGGTCGCTCGTCCGCCGACGTTCTCACCCCACCAACCCGTTGAATGATTCCTGACGATTGGCGCGAAATGGCAAGACGCGCCGCGTGATTTGGCGCGAGATGCAGAGATGCCGCCGCCACTAGCGACGCTCTTGTCGCTTCCGAATTGCTCACGTGCTGTTCGAGGAAAAATGACTAGCCTGCAAAGGAGAGGACCATCATGACAATCCGCGTTGCCTTGATCGCGGTCTGCGCCGCTGGCTTAGTGGCAATTCCGCACAAGCTTCTTGCTCAATCTCCGGCCGAACCCAAGCCGCACATTCCGCTCGAGAAATCGATTGGTCAGGCTAAGCCGGAAGTGGTCCCATCGCTGTTTGTCCTCAACTCGCGCGGGGTGAGCCTGAAGGAGGGTAAGCTGGTGCTGAGTGCGATTTCTCCGAATGCGATCGTGTTTGCCGACCGACCGGTTCGTGCCGCCGGGCATGATCTGACCTCCCGGATTATCGAGGACTGGGGCAATGGCAGCGACAACTTCGCTAAAGACCCGCCCAACGCCACGGTGTCAGGATTCAAGAAAGACGGATCGTCGGTGTTGGATGCCGTCGTCGTGTTGAAATCCCCCAAGCTTGAGGGTGATAAGCTGACTTTCGACGTCGATCTCCTCGAAGGTGATCTCGCCGGGGCGGACGGGCCGGCATCTGTCTTTATCGATATCATTGGCCGTCCGTTGACGCCGTTGTCTTTCGCCGGCGTCGCTCGCCGCACCGCCTGGCGCGGAGCGTTCTACCGCGGCGCTGCCGTGGCAGGAGCCGCTGCTGTGGCCGGGGCTGCGGCGTATCCCTATTACTCACCGCGCTGCGGCTACTACCCCTATCCGCCCTGCTATTGAACCGTTCGCCCGAGTGGCTCCGTTACAAAGGCGTGAACTGCGAATCCACGTGACTGGTTTTCTATAGGAAGGAGATTAGCGATGAACATCACCCGTCGATCCCTTGCATTTGGCGGAATGGGGCTGCTCGCGGGAGCCGCCGCCACACGACCGGCTCTTGCCCAGGATTCATTTTTCGGAGTGGGACAAGGCCTGGAGGATTTCTGGCTGGCCAGCGACGCCTACATCTTTGGCTACCCGCTGGTGACGATGGAGATGACCCGGCGGATCATCACGAATGTCGCCGAGCCCGTCGGCACGCGCGGTCCGATGGGACACATCATCAAGCTGCGCCAGTATCCCGATGCCTCCTTCAGGGATGTGACGGCACCGAATGCCGACACCTTGTACACGACATCCTTCTTCGACGTCGGAAAGGAGCCGTGGATACTCAGCATTCCGGACATGAAGGGCCGCTATTTCCTGATGCCGATGCTGGACGGCTGGACCACCGTGTTTCACGTGCCAGGTAAGCGCACCACCGGCACCGGGGCGCAGACCTACGCGATCACGGGGCCGGGTTGGAAGGGCACGCTGCCGGCGGGTGTCAAGGAGTACAAGTCTGCCACCAATATCGTGTGGCTGCTCGGGCGCATCTATTGCACCGGCACGCCGGACGATTACGCTGCGGTGCACAAGTTGCAAGACGAATGCAAGCTCGTTCCGCTCAGCGCTTATGGCAAAGCCTACACGCCCGCCCCCGGGAAGGTGGATCCAACAATCGATATGAAGACGGCGGTCCGCGAGCAGGTCAATCGCATGGACGCGGTCTCATACTTCAAGCTGCTTTGCGAACTCATGAAGACTAATCCGCCCTACGCCGCGGACGCGCCTCAACTTGCGAAGTTTGCCCGCATCGGCATCGTCCCAGGGCAGGATTTTGATGAGAGTAAGCTGAAGGCAGATTTTCTGAGGCGCCTGCCGGAGGTGTCGTTCGACCGGATCATGCTTCAGTTCAAAATCAACAAGGCCATCAAAGACGAGAATGGGTTCGCGTTCACGACCAAGACCGGCATTTACGGCACCGACTATTTGATGCGGGCTTTGGTAACCGCGATCGGGCTTGGTGCCAACCGGCCGCAGGATGCCGTCTATCCGACTTCGCAAAAAGACGCCGACGGTCACAAGTACAGCGGCGCGAACAAGTACGTGATGCGATTTCCGAAAGGTCACTTGCCTCCAGCGGAGGGATTCTGGTCGCTTACGATGTACGACAGCAACTATTTCTTCGTGAAGAACCCGCTCAACAGGTACTCCGTCAGCGCTCGAGAAGATTTGAAGGAGAATCCGGACGGATCAACTGATCTGTACATCCAGAAGGACTCTCCCGGCAAAGAGAAGGAGTCGAACTGGCTACCTGCGCCTGAAGGAGATTTCATCCTCATGTTGCGTATGTACTGGCCTCAGGAGACGGACCCCTCGATCATCAACGGCACATGGACGGTCCCGGCCGCCAGAAAAGTCGGAGCCTAGCGCTAGCAATCATGCCGGCGCGCAGGCGCCGGCATGATTGCTAGGTCGCTCACAGATGGCCCACAGCACGCTGTACTCGCTTTGGGGTTTCTGGGGCGAATGACACGGTATTCGCGATGCAGGAGGCCATGATGTCGGCACTTGACCTCGGAAAAGGAAAACAGCGCGTTGGACGGAGCGCGACAAAGCCGTCTCTCTCTTCTGCGTTCAGGAATGCAGCCATTGCCTCGGCAGTCGTGACGCTGTCGGTGCCTGCTGCCACCGCTTACGCCGACGAAGGTGGCGTTTCCTACTGGCTCCCTGGCCGCTTCAGCAGCCTTGCCGCCACCCCTCAAGCCCCCGGCTGGTCAATGGCAGCGGTCTACTACCACACCAGCGTAAGTGCATTCGGCACCGCGGCTGCCGCAAGGGAAATTCACGTCGGCAGAATTCCCGCAACAGTAAACGTCGATCTGAACTTGCGTCTGAATGGGCGGGGGGATCTCGTCCTGCTCAATCCTACATACACGTTCGCAACCCCCGTGCTGGGCGGGCAACTGGCCATCGGAGTAACAGGACTGTTCGGACGATCGAGCGCTGATCTAGCAGGAACGCTCACCGCAACTGTCGGCCCCCTGGCCGTGACGCGCACGGGCAGCTTCGGCGACTCGATCACGTCAGTCGGGGATCTCTACCCGCAGGCGACGCTCAAGTGGAATGCAGGCGTCCATAACTTCATGACCTACGTAACCGGAGATGTTCCCGTCGGCGCTTACAGTTCGTCCCGTCTCGCCAATCTCGGCATCGGGCATGGCGCCATCGACGGCGGCGCCGGCTACACCTACTTCAATCCGCAAACTGGCCACGAGTTTTCCGCGGTGGCGGGCCTCACCTACAATTTCAAGAATCCGGATACGCAGTACCAGAACGGCATCGATCTTCACGTTGACTGGGGAGCCTCGCAGTTTCTGTCAAAGCAAACTTTCGTCGGCCTCGTTGGTTATGCCTATCAGCAGATAACTGATGACTTTGGCCAGCATCCCGCCCTAGGCGGCTTTCGGTCCCGAGTCTTCGCAGTTGGTCCGCAGATTGGCTTTCTATTTCCGGTAGGCGATATGCAGGGGTATTTGAATCTGAAGGGATATGGCGAGTTCGCTGCGGAGAATTGGCCGGCTGGCTGGAACACTTGGCTGACGTTCTCAATATCGCCGATAGCGCCGACCAGAACTGTCGCATCAACCCGGCGGATCACAAAATAGCAGCGTGGCCGCTTAGCCGATCTCGCCGACACACCATGGGTCGGTCGAACGTCTCACGTGAACATATCGAACTGAGCTGGTTATCTGCGTAGCCTCGAACCTTCCACCTGCTGAACAAAGCTGGCGTGAAGGTAGTCGAGAAGATCTACCTGCATCGAAATCCCGCACTTTGAAGAAGGAAAGTCGCCCCCCGGACCGGCACTTCCGCTTTCGGCCCATCTCGGAAGTCGGGCACCGTCCGCACTTTTGTTGCTGTTGGAATGGAATCGGGCATGGGTAGGGCAATCGCCTGGTGGATTACTTCGTCGCAAGCGCTCCTCGCAATGACGGGGCGAGAGCCGAGTCAAAGAAAAACGGCGGGCTGTTGGCCCGCCGTTTTCGTTCGGATTGAAATCGGATCAATTATCCAAAAAGCTCCGCAGCTTCCGGCTCCTCGACGGATGCTTCAGCTTCCGCAGCGCCTTCGCTTCGATCTGGCGGATACGCTCGCGCGTCACGCTGAACTGCTGTCCGACTTCCTCCAGCGTGTGGTCGGTGTTCATGCCGATGCCGAAACGCATGCGCAGCACGCGTTCTTCGCGCGGGGTGAGCGATGCCAGGACGCGCGTGGTGGTCTCGCGCAGGTTGGACTGGATCGCGGCGTCGATGGGCAGGATCGCGTTCTTGTCCTCGATGAAATCGCCGAGATGTGAATCCTCTTCGTCACCGACCGGCGTCTCCAGCGAGAGCGGCTCCTTGGCGATCTTGAGGACCTTGCGCACCTTCTCCAAGGGCATGCCGAGCTTCTCGGCGAGCTCTTCCGGGGTCGGCTCGCGGCCGATCTCGTTGAGCATCTGGCGGGACGTGCGCACGATCTTGTTGATCGTCTCGATCATGTGCACGGGAATGCGGATGGTGCGGGCCTGGTCGGCGATCGAACGGGTGATCGCCTGCCGGATCCACCACGTGGCGTAGGTCGAGAACTTGTAGCCGCGGCGGTACTCGAACTTGTCGACCGCCTTCATCAGGCCGATATTGCCTTCCTGGATCAGGTCGAGGAACTGCAGGCCGCGGTTGGTGTACTTCTTGGCGATCGAGATCACGAGACGGAGGTTGGCTTCCACCATCTCCTTCTTGGCCTGGCGGGCCTCGCGCTCGCCCTTCTGCACGGAATGCACGATCTTGCGGAACTCGACGATCTCGAGGCCGGTCAGCGCGGCGAGCTGATGCACCTCGTGGCGGAGGTCCTTGATGCGGTCCTTCTCGTGGTGGACGAAGTTCTTCCAGCCCTTGGCCGACAGCTTCGAGACGCGGTTGAGCCAGCGCGGATCGAGCTCCGAGCCGGTGTAGTTGCGCAGAAAATCCTCGCGGGCGACACCGTGGCTGTCGGCAAGGCGCATCAGGCGGCCCTCATGCGAGACGAGGCGCTTGTTGATGTCGTAGAGCTGCTCGACGAGGCTATCGATGCGGGCCTGGTTGAGGCGCAGCGACTTCACCTCGACGATGATCTCGTCCTTCAGCTTCTTGTACTTGCGCTCCTGGTGCGGCGAGAGCGACTCGTTCTGGAGCTGGTTCTGGATGTCCTGCTCCTGAAGCTTGCGCAGCTTCTTGTAGCTGTCGGCGATGCGATCGAAGATCTCGACCACCTTCGGCTTGAGCTCGGCCTCGATCGCCGCCAGCGACATCTGGTTCTCGAACTCGTCGTCGTCCATGTCGGACTCGGCGGCGGCCTCGCCCGGATCCTTCTCCTCACCCTCGGGGGCGGCCGCAGGCGCGGCGCGGAACGGCGTCGGCGACGGGGGCGCGGCAGGCGGCGCGACATGCGCGGGCGCAGCGGCGGACGCGGTGGCTTCGCCGCCCTCGGCCGAGGCTTCGCCGCCCTCGCCATTGGGTCCTGCGATCATCGCGGCGTTCATGCCGCCCTTGGCATCCGGGCCGGCATAGGTGGCTTCGAGATCGATGATGTCGCGGAGGAAGATCTTGCCTTCGTTGAGCTCGTCGCGCCAGATGATGATGGCCTGGAAGGTCAGCGGGCTTTCGCAGAGACCCGCGATCATCGCCTCGCGGCCGGCCTCGATGCGCTTGGCGATCGCGATTTCGCCTTCGCGGGAGAGCAGCTCGACCGTGCCCATCTCGCGCAGATACATGCGCACGGGATCGTCGGTGCGCTCGCCCGGCTCGCTCTTCTTGACCTCGGTGACGGCCTTCTGGGTGACCTCGACGAGCTCGTTATCGGTCTCGTCGTCGCCCTCGTCCTTCTCTTCCTCGCCTTCGGTGTCGTCGGCTTCGGTGACGTTGATGCCCATGTCCGAGAGCATCGACATGATGTCCTCGATCTGTTCGGGCGAGGTCTGGTCGGACGGCAAGACTTCGTTGAGCTGATCGAAGGTCACGAAGCCGCGCTTCTTGGCCTGCTTGATCATCTTCTTCACGGCCGCGTCGGACAGGTCGAGCAAGGGCGAGGGCGCGTCCTGGGAATCCTTCTCCGGCGCATCCGCTGCCTTGTCGTCTTTTTCCTTGTCCTTCGCCTGCAGCGTCTTTGCCTTGGTGGCCATCCATTGCTCCTAAACGCGCTTCATGCGAGACGCGCCGCGCCTTCGCGTGAATTCACATGAACCTGTTGCTCGACGCTCTCGCTTCGGCAGCTCTCGACACGGAAAGGGCGGCGCACAAACCTCTCGCCACCCCCAACTTTCTCTCGCCGGAATTGCCTAACGCTTCGTCAGCCTCTTTGTCGCGGCGGATGCAGGTGTAGTGCCAACAGCGATTGCGCGGATTCATTCCTGACGCGTCTGTTATGCCTGCGGCCGCCTCTGGGCCAAAGTGCTACAAGACCGTTAAGCCTCGATTAACCCTGTTTTTGCCGCCAAACCTAGGATTTGGCGAGTCTTTTAGCGGTTCCAGCCGTGGCCGTCCGCATGTTTCTTTCATCACATGCTCTTCTGGAGCCGGCCCGACAGCTCGCCAAAACCCTCGATCAGGGCCTCGGTACCGTCGACTTCACCTATCCGAGCCTTGACGTCACGCAGCCACGCCAAATTGGCCTCGCTGGGATCCTCCCCCAAGGCCAGCTCGGCGTCTTTCAGCTCTCTAAGTAGTGAATGCCATTGCCGATGCAAGGCAACCAGCTGGTGCCAGGTGGCAAGAACGTCGTCCCGCGCCGCGCCCTCGCGGGCGGCCCACACCGCCTGGGTCGTGATGACATTCTCAACCCTTTGAAGAGTTTGAGAAAATCCGCCCTTTTCGAGGTCGCCGCGCATCTTTTCTGCCTGCTCGCCGGGGTCCGGCGAGTGGTGATGGTCGTTGGCGAAGGCGGCGATGATGCCGGCCCGGAGCTTGTGGGCCTCCGGATGGGCCAACTCCAGGGCGGCGACCTCCTCCAGATGCTCGTGCAGCAGCCAGGGGTGGTTGATCAGGCATTGCAAGATAAGCGCCTCCCGGCGGGAGATGGCGCTGCGCTGGCCTCGCAGGATCGGGCTTGCCGCCAGCTGCGGGCTCGCCGCCTGGTAGGGGCCGGACGGTAGCGGGGTCGGACCCGGGGCGCCGCGGCGGCCGCCGAACCCTTGTCCGCCGAATCGATTCGCCCCGCCCCGCGGCTGGAACGGCCGGCCGCCACCGGGGCGGAAATTGCCCCGGCCGCCAAAGCCGCGGCCGCCTTCGGGCGCGAAGGCGCGCTGCAGCCGCTCGACGAAGTCGTCGCGATAATAGCGCCGCACCACCTCGTCGCGGATGCCGTTGGTGAGCTCCCTGATGCGCGCCTCCAGCGCGGCGCGCCGTTCGGGCGTGGCGAAATTGCCGCCTTCGAGCTCGCGCGACCAGATCATGTCGGCGAGCGGACGGGCAGCGCCGATCACCTCCTCGATCGCGCCGCGCCCGCCCGAGCGCACGAGATCATCGGGGTCCTGCCCTTCCGGCAGCAGCGCAAAGCGAAGACTCTTGCCGGGTGCGAGGAACGGCAAGGCAAGGTCCGCAGCACGATACGCCGCCTTCTGTCCGGCGCGATCGCCGTCGAAGCAGAGGATCGGCTCGTCCGCCATCTTCCAGAGCAGCGCGAGCTGGCTCTCGGTGAGCGCGGTGCCGAGCGGCGCGACGCTGCCGGCAAAGCCGGCGGTGACCATGGCGATGACGTCGACATAGCCCTCGACCACGATGAGCGGGCTGCCGTCATGGGTGGCTTTGCGCGCGGTCTGGTGGTTGTAGAGATTGTCGCCCTTGTGGAAGAGCGGCGTCTCCGGCGAATTCAGGTATTTGGCCGGAACGTCCTTCTCCAGCGCGCGCCCGCCGAAGGCGATGACGCGGCCGCGCAGATCGGTGATCGGAAACATCACGCGATCACGGAAGCGGTCGTAAGGAACGGGGATGTCGTCGCCGCCGATCAGCAGACCGGTCTCGACCATGTCCTCGACGGAGACGCCGAGCTTGCCGAGATGCTCCTTCAGTGCGAATCTTTCGCCCGGCGCATAGCCGAGGCGGAACTGCAATTGCGTCGCCGGCGAAATGGCGCGATCGGCGAGATAGCCGCGCGCTTTCGCGCCCACGCGCGAGGCCAGCGTCTCGGCGAAGAATTTCGCCGCGAGATCCATCACGTCATGCAGCGAGCGCCGCCGCTGCTCCTCGCGCGCGGCGTTGGGCGTCACCGCCGGCAGCGGCAGGCCCGCCATATTGGCGAGCCGCTCCACGGCTTCCGCGAACGGCAGGCCGTCGGTCTCCATCACGAAGGTGATGATGTCGCCGTGCTTGCCCGACGAGAAGTCGTGATAAAAACCCTTCTGGTCGTTGACGTAGAAGGACGGCGTCTTCTCCTGCTGGAACGGCGACAGCCCCTTCCACTCGCGCCCGGCCTTCTTCAGCTTGACGCGCTTGCCCACGACTTCGGAGACCGAAAGCCGGGCACGAAGCTCGTCGAGGAACTGGGGCGTGAAGCGCATGGGGCGAGTTTAGCCGGGCGTTTGAGTCGGGCGAAGGATCAGGGATATAGGGACGGCCCGGTCAAAGGCCAGGTTTGTCGGGCTTATCCGGCTTATTCGACCTATGCACAGGGCCGTCATTCCGGGGCGCCCCGCAAGGGGCGAGCTATGGTGCGCAATTGCGCACCTGAGAATCCATGGCGCCGCCCGAATACTAGGAGAAATGGATTCCGGGCTCGCGCTGCGCGCGCCCCGGAATGACAGAAAGCTTGAACCGCGCCCGGTTCCACGCTTCCATACCGCCATGTTCAGGACCTTTCGGGGCGGCCAGACCGGGGGTTGGCGGGTGACCTCGCTCTCGCCTGTGACGGGCGAGTCCCTGCCCTTCGTGCCGGCGCTGTCGGTGACCGACAGCGAGGCCGTCTCGTTGCCGCTGGTGCCCTCGCGCAATGCCTGGCGGCTGGTCGGCGTCGCCAGCAGCCTGCGGTACACCGAGCGGGCCGAGAAGCAGCAGCTCGTTGCCGTGCAGGCCGGCCTCGGCCGGCTCGAGGCCACCAGCGCGGCACTGATCCCGATCCGCAAGTCGCAGGCCTGGTGGGAGCTGACGCAGGAAGAGCGCCGCAAGATTTTCGAGGACAAGTCGCACCACATTGCCAGCAGTCTTCGTTTTCTGCCCGCGATCGCGCGCCAGCTCTATCATTGCCGCGATCTCGGCGGCCCCTTTGATTTCCTGACCTGGTTCGAATTCGCCCCCGTGCACGCCTCGCTGTTCGAGGAGCTGGTGGCGATGCTGCGGCGGACCGAGGAGTGGAGCTATGTCGAGCGCGAGGTCGACGTGCGCGTGGTGAAGGAAGTGCTGTCGGCCTAGAGAATGATCCGGACCCGGAGGGCCGCGCAGCGCAAAGTACGCAGCGGTTTTCCGAGAAGATCATGCTCGAAAATATCTAGTGCTCCAGGAAGCGCCCGGACTCGATGACCGGCAGATCGGTGACGGGCCAGTTGTACACGTAGGTCCATGCCTTCGCGGTGGCGCCATCAGGCAGAGTTACCTGGATCATCTGCCGCAAATATTCGGTGGGCTCCGGAAAGCCCTCGCCGCAGGCCTCGTACATGTCGAGCTCGCGCAGAAGCTCGTCCGCCAGGCGCAGCTGAAACAGCTCGCCATGGACGATGTCGGTCGGCGCCTCGGAGAGCAGCAATCCCGGATAGTGCTTCACCAGAACGAGCCGGCCGCGGCAGGTGGCTTCACTGAGGAATTCCGCATGGCCGGCCAGCAGCCGCGCCATCGGGTGGTCGAAGCCGCGCATCAGGGTGCCGTAAACGAAAAGTCTATCCGAGCTCATGCCGTTCCAACGTTGCGGCGTCGGTGCGATACCGCTACTCCGTCTACACAGTTTGTCATTCCATAGGCAAATCAGGATGGCTTTGGATATAGCCGACGCAACCGACCAGCTGCTCGGCGAGGGCGACATTCCGCCCGTGCATGAGGTGAATACGGCAGGGACATCGCCGTTCCTGCTCACCGCGGACCATTACGGACGGGTGCTGCCGCGCGCGCTCGGCGAGCTCGGCGTCGCGGAGAGCGATCTTGTCAGGCACATCGCCTGGGACATCGGCATCGCCGGTGTCGCCGAGCGGCTCGCCGAGATGCTCGATGCGCATCTGATCGCGCAGCGTTATTCGCGGCTGGTGATCGACTGCAACCGCCCGCCGGGCGTCGCAAGCTCGATTCCCGTGATCTCCGAGGCGACCGCCATCCCCGGCAATGAGGATCTGTCGGCCGCGGCCAAGGAAATGCGCCGGCGCGAGATCTTCGATCCCTATCACCGCCGGATTAGCGCTGCGATCGATGCGCGCATCAGGGCGGGCAGGCCGACGGTGCTGGTGGCGCTGCACAGCTTCACGCCGGTCTTTTACGGCGAGCCGCGGCCCTGGCACATCGGCACGCTCTATCACCGCGACACGGTGCTGCCGCGGCTGATGCTGCAGCATTTGCGGGCCGAGAGCGCGCTCGTCGTCGGCGACAACCAGCCTTATGCGGTGAGCGACATCACCGACTACACGATTCCAATCCACGGCGAGGCGCGCGGCCTCGTCAACACCGGCATCGAGATCCGCCAGGACCTGATCGCCGAAGAGAGCGGCCAGCAGCAATGGGCCGAGCGGCTGGCGCGGATCCTGCGCGAGATCGAGGCCGCGCTGCGCGAGCAGAGAATGAGTTAAGCGGTCACTTCGCCCGCGTCAGTGCCAGCCAGATGCCGCCGCCGATCATGAAGCCGCCTGAGATGCGCGACACCATCCGCGTGCGCCGCGCCGAGAAGAATTTTCGGGCGCGCCCGGCGGCAATCGCGTAGAGCGCATCGGTCATCACCGCCGTCACCATGAAGGTGGCACCCAGCAGCGCGACCTGCGGGAAATGCGGCTGGCTCATGTCCATGAATTGCGGGATGAAAGCGCCGAAGAAAACCAGCACCTTGGGGTTCGACAGCAGCACCAGGAATCCCTGCAGGAAGAAGCCGCCGCGCGGCGGCGGAGGCGGCGCATCGACATCGACGCCTTCGACCGGCTCCCAGATCAGCTTGATGCCGAGCCAGATCAGATATGCGGCGCCGGCAAAGCGCACCCAATCGAACCAATAGCCCATGGTCGCCATCAGCGAGGTCAGGCCGATCGCGACGATGCCGATGACGATGGCAAGCCCGGCCTGCGCGCCGGCCACGTTGATGAGCGCCGCACGCGTGCCGTGGCGCAAGCCATTGGCGATGACGAGGGTGACGATCGGCCCCGGCAGCAGCGCCAGCGCAATGCAGGCGGCGACGAAGGCGAGGTAGGCTTGCATGGACATCATGGGAGGGACTCGCTGAAGGCGGTTTCGCCGCATTAATGCATGGCGAGCGCTGGAACGGAAGACGCGTCAGTCGCTCCAAGCCGATCCCTTGACATGCAACCATTTAGTTGCCTATTATCGCCGCCATGGATGAGGTCTTCAAGGCGATCGCGGATAGCTCGCGACGTTCGCTGCTCGACAGGCTTCACGCCAGAAACGGCCAGACACTGAACGAGCTCTGCGAGGGGCTTGCGATGACACGACAGGCCGTCACCAAGCACCTTGCCATCCTGGAGGAAGCGAACCTCATCACCACCATCAGGCATGGACGCGAGAAGCTGCACTACCTCAACCCGGTGCCGATCCATCAGATCGGCGAACGTTGGATCAGGAAGTTCGAACGCAGCAAGCTCGCCGCGCTCAACGAGCTGAAACGTCAGTTGGAGAACGGCGACGAGTGAGTCCGCTCAACGAAGGATTTGATGCACGATGAACCTCGATCAATTCAAGCCGCTGACCGTCTACACCATCTACATCGCCTCGACGCCCGAGAAGGTGTGGGAGGCGCTGACCTCCGCCGAGTTCAGCCGCAAGTATTTTTCCGGCTTTGCCGTGGAGATGGAGCCGAAGCTCGGCGGCAGTTTCGTCGTGCACGCGCCCGACGGCTCCGAGCACATCCGCGGCGAAGTGTTCGAATACGATCCGCCGAGGAGGCTCACGGTGAGCTGGAACGTCAATTGGCCGGACCTCGTGGAAAAGCTCGGCACCACCATCGTCACCTACGAGATCGAGCAGGCCGGCGAAGCCGTCCGCCTCACCCTGAGCCAACGCCACGACCGCGAGCTCAGCGACGACATCCTTTCCGGCGGCCGCACCGGCTGGCCCGCGATCCTCTCCGGATTGAAGAGCCTGCTGGAGACCGGCAAGGCGCCGCATATCGAGATGTCCCCGCCGGTGCGGTTGCTGGAAGCGCTGAAGGCGATGGGGATCAAGGTGCCTTGAGCGAGGCAATCTCCGCTGTCGTCCCGGGGCGCGCGAAGCGCGAGCCCGGGACCCATAACCACAGGATGAAGTTTGGCGAAGACTCGTGGTTACGACTTCGCGCCCCAACTTCTCCCTGGGGTTATGGGCCCCCGCCCCCGTGCGCAGCTGCGCACTAGGCGGGGGCGACGGCTTACACCGGCGCCACCAACCGGCGGTACAGGTGCCATGTCGCATGCCCGAGCACCGGCAGCGTGACCACCAGCCCGAGAAAATAGGGCAGCGCCGAGACGATCAGCAGCATCACGATCAATGCGGCCCAACCGATCATCGGCAGCGGGCTCGTCACCACCGCGCGCACGCTCGTCACCATGGCCGTGACGAAATCGACCTCGCGATCGAGCAGCAGCGGGAACGACACCACGGTCAGCGAGAACAGGATCAGCGACAGCACGGCCCCGACCGCATTGCCGATGGCCAGGAACAGCAGGCCCTCGCTGGTCGTCAGCACCACCGTCATGAATTCCTGCAAGCTCGAGAACGAGGCGTTGAGGCCGAGCAGCAGCGCGATCAGGAGCCGCACCTGGTACATCCAGACCACGAACACGAACAACGTCACGAAGGCCATCCAGCCGATCTCGCTGCGCGAGCGGATCGCGGACCAGATCGCAGCGAACGAGACCGGCTCGCCGCGCTCGCGGCGCCGGCTGACTTCGTAGAGGCCGATCGCAACGAACGGTCCGATCAGCGCGAAGCCGGCAGCGAGGGGATAGACCAGGTAGACCATGCCGAAGGCAGTGAGACAGAGCATGATGACGATGCCGCCGGCGGCATAGAGCGCGCCGAAGCAGAGACCGTAGAGCGGCAGCGCCTGGAAATCGCGCAGCCCCTCGACCAGCGCCTCGGCGATGTCGACCGCCGCCACGGGACGCACCACCGGATCGACCTTGCCCGAGATGGACATCAGCTTCCTCCGCACATCGGCGCGATCTTCGTCGCGCGCATGCCGCGATATTAGCGCCGCCGCGCGGCGGCGCAACTTGATGCCGGCCGGCGCGAAGGGTGGCAGTGACAAGACGATGCTCGCACGGCGAAATCGTTAGCCTTTCGCGCGATTTTTGCAACGCCCGCTATGGACGGGGCAGATGATCGTGCCGCAAATTGCACCTCCGAATACCGTCGCCCGAGAGTCGATCGCCCACCGATGAGCCTGCGTACCCGGTTACTTATCCTCGTCATCGCGGCCATGCTCGTGCCGGCGATTCTGGTCGGGCTGCGCTTCGTGCAGAACCGGACGAGCGAGATCGACGCGGCGCTGGCCAATCTCGCCGCATCCGCCGACGACATCGCCAGCGATCTCGGCGAGAAGATCCAGGGGACTGCCCAGCTTCATTACGGGCTCGCCCGTGCCCGCGACCTCGACACGCGCGACAAGGCGGCATGCTCGGCGTTTCTGTCGGATGTCCGCGAGGAATATCCGCAGTTCACGGGTATCCTGACCATCGATCCCGACGGCAGGCTGTTCTGCGACTCGCTGCGGACCAACCGCACGCTCGACCTGAACGACCGCGGCTATTTCAAAGAGGTCAAGACTCTTCACGGCCTCGTCGCGGTGGAACCGGTGTTCGGCCGCCTCACCGGACTGTCGGTGCTGCAGATCGCCTATCCGGTGCGATCGGATACAGGCGCGCTGAAATTCGTGCTGCTGGCCTCCTTCAACCTGAACAAATTCGCGGAGTTTCACGACAAGCGGCTGCTCGGCGAGAAGGACATCCTGCTCGTCGACGCCAAGGGCACGGTCCTGGCCGCCGCCAAGCGCGGCGGCTGGAGCATACCCATCGGCGGCTCCATTGCGGGCTCCGACCTGTTCCGCTTCGCGGCAGACCCCGACGGCGAACCATTCCGGGAGATCGCCGATCGCGACGGCCGCACGCAGATCTGGGGCGTTGCCCGCTCGCCCGCGATCCGCAAGGCCGGACTCTATATCTTGGTGGGGCGGTCCAAGGACGGACTGATCGCGGCAGCGAACCGCCGGCTTTACGAGGACATGGCGATCCTGGCGGTGGCCTCGCTGCTGCTCCTCGCCGGCCTCTGGATCCTCACGACGGTGAGCATCGGACGGCAGGTCGGGCGGCTCGCTGCCATGGCGAAGAGCCTGGGGCACGGCGATCTCAGCGCGCGCATTCCGGAGCCCCACCCGGGGGGCGAGCTCGGCGGGTTGATGACGCTGCTCAACAGCACGGCCGAATCGCTCGAGCAGCAGCGCGCCGCCATCGCCGATCTCAGCCACAAGCTCAGCCAGTCGCAGAAGATGGAAGCCATGGGCCAGCTCACGGGCGGCGTGGCGCACGATTTCAACAATCTCCTGACCGTCATTCTCGGCAATTCCGAGCACCTCGCCGACAGGCTTGCGGGTAACAAGGAATTGCACCGGATCGCCGACGACATTGCGACCGCCGCCGAGCGGGGTTCCGACCTGACGCGGAGCCTGCTCGCCTTCGCGCGCAAGCAGCCGCTGCGGCCGCGCGAGATCGACATCGCCGAGCAGGTGACCGGCATGAAGCAGCTTCTGCAGCGGACCCTGGGCGAGCACATCGAATCCAGCTTCACGTTCGCGCCGGATCTCTGGCTCGCCAGCGTCGATCCCGGCCAATTGGCGACGGCCGTGCTCAACCTCGTGCTCAACGCGCGCGACGCGATGCCTGACGGCGGCAAGCTGATGGTCGAGGTGCGGAATGCATCGCTCGGTGAATCCGACCTCGACGTCAACGGCGAGCCGCGGCCCGGCGACTACGTCATGCTGGCCGTGAAGGATACCGGGTCCGGCATGAGCAGCGAGGTGTTGCAGCGCGCGTTCGAGCCGTTCTTCACCACCAAGGAGGTCGGCAAGGGCACCGGCCTTGGCCTCAGCATGGTCTACGGATTTGCGCAACAATCCGGCGGACTCGTGCAGATGCAGTCCGAACCGGGTCAAGGCAGCGTGGTCAGGCTGTTCTTTCCTCGCCTGCCGACGTCGTCGAGCGAGGAGCCGTCACCGGCAGCGCGTGTCGCCGCACCCGAGGGATACGAGACGATCCTCGTCGTCGAGGACGACGACATGGTGCGCGCCTATGTCGAGAACGAGCTGAAGGCGCTCGGCTACCGCGTCATCACGACGGCAAACGGCCCCGCGGCGCTGGACGTGCTGCGCCAGTCCGCGGACATCCAGCTGCTGTTCACCGACGTCGTGATGCCCGGCGGCATGTTCGGGCCGGAGCTGGCGAGGCAGGCCGCTCAACTGCGGCCTGGCCTCAAGGTGCTCTTCACGTCCGGCTACAGCCAGGATCCGGTCAAGACGCCCGACGGGATCGACGCACGCATTCTGACCAAGCCGTTCCGGCGCAAGGAGCTCGCCGCGATGCTGCGCGCGGCCCTTGCGGAGCCGCCGCGCTAGATCAGGACGCAATCGTGAGCTGCAGCGACACTGCGAGATTGGCCGCGAACAGAGCCGCATCGATGACGAAGATCCGGAGCATCGGGCCCTTCAACACCGGCCAATAGGCCACCCCGACGCGGCCGCCGCGCATCAGCACCGGGACGTTATAGGCGAACTGGCTGAAATGGCAGGCGGCAAAGAACAGGAAGAGCGCGAGCTGCGCTTCGGCCGGCTGGAAGAAGGACGGACGGGCGGCCAGAAGATAGAGCGACAAGAGCCCGATCGGCAGATTCATGCCGCCGAGGAACGCAACGCTCGCCGCAAGGGTCGGCGCGATCGGATTGCTGCGCTCCTCCCGCGGCAGCAGGATCTTCAACGTGTTGGTTTGCGCGATGCTGAACTGGATGAACGCCCCGACGAACCAGAGCGTGTTGAGGAGCAGGACGATATCCGAAAATCGCATGGTCATTTTCCGTAAAAGGCTTCACTGCGCACCACACGGCCCGCATCGTCGAAGTCCATGAATTCGCTGGCGCGCGTATCGCCCAATTGCCACCACACCGTCAGTCGCGCGATCGCCTCGTCCCAGCTCCAGTCCAGGATCTTCAGGTCGGCGCTTTCGATGTGGCCGTAGGCTTTCCGCCAGTAGGCGCGAATGTTCTCGGCGCCGGTGACGGTCGGAGACCCCGTCAGGGTGAGCGCGAGAGGGCTGCGCATCTGTGCATCGTCGGCGAAATGGGCGACGACCGCGTCGATGTCCACTTTGCGCCAGTTCGCGCACCATGCCGCGACGAAGCTTGCAGCGGCCGCGCGGTCCATTGCCTGTCCGCTCACGACACGGATCCTCCCTTCGGCTTGTGGCCCGGAAGGTGGCAAAGCGCGCGCCTCATGTCAACTATGTTGACTTGAGATTTCGGTCAGTTGTTGTCGGCGATCGCCTCCATCACGCCGATCCATCCGGCCGCACCGCTCGCCCCGGCGCGCGCGAACGCTTCGCGCAGGACCTGGCGCTCGTGGTCCGAGGCCCGCTGCTCGATGCGCCGCCCCGCTTCCGTCAGGCGCAGCAATTTCGAGCGGTGCTGCTCCGGCGAGCGCTTCGAGGTCAGGAGCTTGCGCTCCAGCAGCAGATTGAGCGGCCGGTTGAGGGCCTGTTTGGAAATGCCGAGGATCTCGATCAGCGCGCCGATGGCGATGTCGGGCCGGCGCGCCACCACGTAGAGGATGCGATGGTGCGGACGCGACAGGCCCTGCTTGGCCAGATATACGTCGGCCTGCAGCGTCATGCCGCGCCAGCCATAGTACATGAGCTCCAGCGCCGCATCGAGCTCGTGCAGCTTTGCGAGCGAGGCGCGGTGAAGCCCCGCGGCTTGAGACGTCTTTGCCATGGTCGGAAGCCAGCCCTTGTATGAAGTCAGCCTTTGGCCCGCAGCTCGCGGCGCAGCACCTTGCCGGTCGCCGTCATCGGCAGCGTCTCCGTGAACTCGACGAAGCGCGGATATTCGTGCGCGGCGAGCTGCACCTTGACGAAGTCCTGAATCTCGCGCGCCAGCGCGTCGCTGCCGGAAAAGCCCGGACGCAGCACGATCCAGGCCTTGATCGATTCGGTGCGGATCGGATCGGGAATGCCGACCACCGCAGCCATTGCCACCGACGGATGTTTCATCAGCGTGTGCTCGATCTCGGAGGGGCCGACGCGGTAGCCGGCGGTGGTGATGACGTCGTCCTCGCGGCTGACGTACCAGAAATAGCCGTCCTCGTCCTGCACGCCGAGATCGCCTGTGAGCAGGAAGTCGCCGGCATATTTCTTCGCGGTCGCCTCCGGATTGCGCCAATATTCGAGCATGGTGACGGGGCACGGCTGGCGCACGCCGATGATGCCGCGCTGCCCCCGCGGCAATTCCTCGCCCTTGTCGTTGACGATGCGGACATCGAAGCCCGGCGTCGCCTTGCCCATCGAACCCGGGCGGATCGGAAACAGGTTCGCGTTGCTGCCGATCACGAGGTTGCACTCGGTCTGGCCGAACACCTCATGCGCGTCGACACCAAACGTCTCGCGCACCCAGCCGAGCAATTCACCCCCGAGCGATTCGCCGCCGGTGAAGATGCTGCGCAGCTTGACGCCGGAATGCTTGACGCCGGCCTGCCGCATCAGCTTCAGCGCCGTCGGCGGCAGGAATACGTTGCGGACGGCAAGATCGGCCATCATCTGCATCGCCGCTTGCGGCTCGAATTTCCGCGCGCGATGGCCGACCAAGGGAATGCCGTGGTACCAGAACGCGAGCAGGCCGTTGATGAGCCCGCCGATCCAGGCCCAATCCGCCGGCGTCCACATGAGATCGCCGGGCTTGGGCAAGAAGTTGTGGCACATCTCCACGTTCGGCAGATGGCCGAGCACGACACGATGCGCATGCAGCGCGCCCTTCGGGTTACCCGTCGTGCCCGATGTGTAGATGATCAGGGCGGGATCGTCGGCCGAGGTGTCCGCGCGCGTAAAGTCGGGCGAAGCGGCCTTTACCGCATCCCAGAACGATGTCGTGCCGGCGGGCACTCGCGCGCCGGCGATGTAGACGTTCCTCAGCTCCGGCAGGCGGTCGCGGATCTTGGACAGCTTTTCCCAGCCGGCTTCGTCGGTGACGATCGCCTTGGCCTCGGAGTTCGACAGACGGAATTCCAGCGCGTCCTCGCCGAACAGGGCGAACAGCGGGATCGAGATCAGGGCCGAGCGAAACGCCGCCATGTGCACGATCGGCAATTCCAGCGACTGCGACAGGAACACCGCGACGCGGTCGCCCCGCACAAGCCCGTCCGCCCACAGCACATTGGCGAAGCGGCGCGACATCTCCGCGATCTCGTCGAAGGTGGTGCGGCTGGTGGCGCCGGTGTCGTCGACATAGATCAGCGCAAGCCGGCCGGTGCCGTCGGCATGGCGATCGCAGCACGCCTCCGCGATGTTGAAGCGCGCGGGGATATCCCAACGGAAGTTGCGGACGAGTTCGTCGTAGCTTGCGGCTTCGGTGAGCATGGTATGGTCGTTTCCGGTGTCTTGTTATTATCGTTCAGTCTAGGGCCGCGGGCGCACGGGACAAGTCCCTCGCCGTCATTCCGGGGCGCCCGAAGGGCGAGCCCGGAATCCATCGGGCCACAGGAAATGCCGCTTGATGGATTCCGGGTTCGACGCTGACGCGTCGCCCCGGAATGACGGCGGAGACTCACCGCACCGTCGCAAAAAACTTCCGGACATCGCGCACGAACAGCTCCGGCTGCTCGAAGGCGGCGAAGTGACCGCCCTTCTCCATCTCACTCCAATGCGTGATGTCATGGAAGTTCGGCTCCATCCAGCGCCGCACCGGCGTGACGATCTCCTTGGGGAACACCGCGACACCCGTCGGCACCTTCACCACCGGCGTGGTGCGGCGCTTGCCAAAGCTCTCCCAATAGAGCCGCGCCGACGAGGTCGCCGTCTGCGTCGCCCAATAGAGCATGACGTTGTCGAGCAGCTCGTCCTTGCTGAAGATGTTTTCGGGGTGGCCATTGCAATCGGTCCAGGCCCAGAATTTTTCCAGGATCCAGGCCGCCTGGCCGCTCGGCGAATCCGTCAGGCCATAGCCGAGCGTCTGCGGCCGCGTCGACTGCTGCTTGGAATAGCCGGAGTCGAGATCGGCGTAGTGCTTGAGGCCGGCCAGCGCCCGCTTCTCCTCTGGCGTCGGCTCGCCCTCGACCTTCGGTGCCGCGTTGAAGGCGAGCGTGATGTGGATGCCGGCGCAATGAGTGGGGTCCTGCGCTCCGAGCGAGGTCGTCACCGCCGAGCCCCAGTCGCCGCCTTGCGCGCCATAACGCGCGTAGCCCAGGCGGTCCATCAGCTTGGCCCAGGTCGCGGCAATGCGATCGACGCCCCAGCCGGTGGTCCCCGGCTTGCCCGAGAAGCCGAAGCCAGGCAGCGAGGGGCAGATCACGTGAAAGGCATCGGCGCGATTGCCGCCATGCGCGGCGGGATCGGTGAGCGGCGCGATCACCTTCTGGAACTCGACGATGGAGCCGGGCCAGCCGTGGGTGATGATCAACGGAAGCGCCGACGGCTCCTTCGCGCGCGCATGAATGAAGTGGATGTCGAGGCCGTCGATCTCCGTGGTGAACTGCGCAAAGCGATTGAGCTTTGCCTCGCGCGAGCGCCAGTCATACTCGTTGGCCCAATAGGTGCAGATCTCCTGGATCCATTTCAGCGGCGCGCCCTGGCTCCAGTCGTCGACCAGCTCGGCCTCCGGCCAGCGCGTGCGGGCAAGGCGTGACTTCAGGTCGGCGAGGATGTCGTCGCCGATGGCGATGCGAAATGGCTTGATGGCGGTCATCGGTTGCTCCCGATTTGTTTCTGCCGGGAGAGTAGACCGAACCTATGCGGCATCAAAGGTGCCCCTTCTCCCCTTGTGGGAGAAGGTGGCGCGAAGCGCCGGATGAGGGGTCTCTATCCGCGTGAACTACTGGGAGAGGATCGCCCGCGGAGAAAGACCCCTCACCCGTCTCGCCGCTACGCGGCGAGCCACCCTCTCCCACAAGGGGAGAGGGGAAGAAGCTAGCCCGACAGCGCTGCCTTCACGAGACCAGACGCCTTGCCAAAATCCATCTGGCCCGCGTATTTCGCGCGCAGCACGGCGATCACCTTGCCCATGTCCTTCATGCCGGCAGCGCCGGTCTCGGCAATCGCATCCGCGATCGCCTTCTTCACGTCGTCATCGGACATCTGCTTCGGCAGATACGCCGAGATCACCGCGATCTCCTCGCGCTCCTGCGCGGCAAGCTCGGCGCGGCCGCCCTTGTCGTAGAGCTCGACCGCCTCCTGACGCTGCTTGATCATCTTCTGCAGCACCGCGAGGATGTCAGCGTCCGACAACGGCGGCTTGCCGCTGCCGCGCGCGTCGATGTCGGCGTTCTTGATGGTCGAGTTGACCATGCGCAGCGTGGACAGCTTGCGCTCGTCCTTGGCCTTCATGGCCTCCTTGACCGCATTGTTGATGTCGTCGCGCAGCATGATCGTGATCCCTTCGATATAAACGCCTGATCTAGGCCCTTTGCGGCCGTCGCACAACCTGGCTCCCCAGCCATTCGGTCAGCGCCTGAACCGTCGCCTCCGGCTGTTCGGCTTGCGGCAGGTGCCCGCAGCGATCGAGAATCACGAGCCTGGCGCCGGCGATGCCTTCGGCCATCTCCTTGGAGAAGGCGTTGGGGATGGTGTTGTCGGCATCGCCCGTCAGCACCAGCGTCGGGCATGTGATCGTCGCCAGCAAGGAGCGCGAATCCGTCCGTGCGATGATCGCGGTCTGCTGCCGCAGATAGCCTTCGACGCCGACGTCCTCGTCCTGCGCATGCACGAGCCTGAGAATCTCGGCATCGTCGCGCCGCGACGGATGCACGAGCTCCGGAAAACTCTCCTCGCGCACGGCACGGAGCTCACCGCGTCTGGCGCGCTCCATCTGGGCACGGCGGCGCGCGGTGGCCTCCGGCGAGTCGGGCCGCGCCTGTGTGTTGATCAGCGCGAGTTTTGTCACGCGCTCGCTGGCCTGGCGCATGATCTCGAAGGCGATGTAGCCACCCATGGAATGGCCGACGAGGGCAAAGCACGGCGGCGCCTCGGCGAGGATGCGGCGGGCGATCGCAACCATGCTGTCGTCGCGGATGTGGTTGGCGACCGTCACCGGCCCGAAACGCCAGAGCGCAGGGATCACGGGCGCATAGATCCGGGCCGAGGACGCCAGCCCCGGAACCAGCACAATGGGGGTGGTCTGGTCCATTATTGCCTCGCAAGCCCAGGAAATTGCCGGAAATTGTGCGTCCGAGCTTAAGGGTGGGAGGAGGCCTGTCAAATATGCAAAAACGCATGTGAATCGGCCCTCTCTCGCTTTGACGTGCACACGCGGGGGGCTTATGAAGCGGGCTCATGACACAACATGACAACGATCCCGCCTGGCCGGACCACAAACCGACCGCGCTTCTCGTGCTTGCCGACGGCACGGTGCTGGAGGGCTTTGGTCTCGGCGCCGAGGGCCACGCCGTCGGCGAGGTCTGCTTCAACACCGCAATGACCGGCTATGAGGAGATCCTGACCGATCCCTCCTATGCCGGCCAGCTCATCACCTTCACCTTCCCGCATATCGGCAATGTCGGCACCAATGAGGACGACATCGAGACGGTGAACATGGCCGCGACGCCCGGCGCGCGCGGCGTGATCCTGCGCACCGCGATCACCAATCCCTCGAACTACCGCGCCACCAAGCATCTCGATGCCTGGCTCAAGGCCCGCGGCATCATCGGCCTCTCCGGCATCGACACCCGCGCGCTGACCGCGCTGATCCGCTCCAAGGGCATGCCGAACGCCGTGATCGCGCACTCGAAGTCTGGCGAGTTCGATTTGCACGGCCTCAAGGAAGAGGCGCGCGAATGGCCGGGCCTCGAGGGCATGGACCTCGTGCCGATGGTGACGAGCGGCCAGCGCTTCACCTGGGACGAGATGCCCTGGGCCTGGGACAAGGGCTTCGGCCGCCAGGACAAGCCCGAGTTCAACGTCGTCGCCATCGACTACGGCATCAAGCGCAACATCCTGCGCCTGCTCGCCGGTGTCGGCTGCAAGGTGACGGTGGTGCCGGCGACGACCCCCGCCGAAGACATCCTGGCGTTGAAGCCGGACGGCGTGTTCCTGTCCAACGGTCCGGGCGATCCGGCCGCGACCGGCAAATATGCCGTGCCCGTGATCCGCGACGTGATCAAGTCGGGCACGCCGACCTTCGGCATCTGCCTTGGCCACCAGATGCTGGGCCTTGCCGTCGGCGCCAAGACCAAGAAGATGCATCAAGGCCATCACGGGGCCAATCACCCGGTGAAGGACGAGACCACCGGCAAGGTCGAGATCACCTCGATGAACCACGGCTTTGCCGTGGACGAGACGACGCTGCCGAAGGGCGCGACGCAGACCCACATTTCCTTGTTTGATGGATCCAACTGCGGCATCCAGCTCGACGGCAAGCCGGTATTCTCCGTGCAATATCATCCCGAGGCCTCACCCGGCCCGCGCGACTCGCATTACCTGTTCCAGCGCTTCGCCGACCTGATGCGGCAGAGGAAGAGGGCGTAAGGCGCGTTCTCCACGGATACTTCACGACAAAAGCCCGGGCTCGCCCCGGGCTTTTCGTCATTCCGGGGCGCGCGTAGCGCGAGCCCGGAATCCATCTGACAACAGACTTTGCAGTGTCATGGATTCTCTGATGCGCAATTGCGCATCATAGCTCGACGCTGCGCGTCGCCCCGGAATGACGGTGGAACGAGGAACGTCGCCGCACGCGTTTGGTTGATCCCTGCTATTCTTGCGCAGGAGCACAGCCATGTCCGTCGTCCGCGACAAGGCCGAGCCGCTCGCCATTGTTTTCGAGGATGACGGGCTCGTGCCGAACAACATCCTTCCGTTCCTGGTCTACCAGGGCGCGGTGAAGCTCGACCCAAAGCGCCCGGAAGAGACCATCGAGAATCTGTTCGAAGCGAACGGCTGGGGCGGGACGTGGCGCAACGGCGTCTACGATTATCTGCATTATCATGCGACGGTGCATGAGGTGCTCGGCGTCGCGCGCGGCAGCGCCCGCGTGCGTTTCGGCGGCGATCACGGCCAGGAGCTTCAGATCAAGGCCGGCGACGTTGCGATCCTGCCCGCCGGCACCGGACATCAATGCATCAAGGCGAGCGATGATTTTTGCGTGATCGGCGCCTATCCGCCAGGCGCAAAAATGGAGATCACGCGCGCAACGCCGGAGAACCATGCGAAAGCGCTGAAGACGATTCCGCAAGTGGCGCTGCCGCCCGCTGATCCCGTAACGGGAAAGGACGGCGCGCTGATGCGGCTGTGGCGGTAGCCACACGCGTGGTGCAGTAGCAACCATTAAGTTGCGGCGGTATTTTCACGCCAGGGCGTACCTCGGGCAACAACGGTGTTGGCGTAGATAAGGAGCTTCCTGGCGCAAGCGATCAGGGCGACGCTGTGCGCTTTTCCTGCGGC
>NZ_JADYVZ010000150.1:0-431 GCF_020194195.1 Bradyrhizobium sp. BRP19
AGATAATATTCCTAAGGATAGTAAATATGTCGTAACTTGTACGCATGAAAGTTATAACGAAGTCATTATGCTAGGTATGGCATTATATCCTAATCAAATTCATTATATGGCTAAAAAGGAATTATTCAAAAATAAATGGATTGGTAAATTTTTAACGTCTTTAAATGCATTTCCTGTAGATCGTGAAAATCCAGGACCTAGTACTTTAAAACGCCCAATCAATTTGTTGAAAGATAATAAGACAGTTGGTATCTTCCCAACTGGTTCTCGCACATCGCAAGAAGGTGCACCTTTGAAACGTGGTGCTTCAACAATTGCAATGTTAAGTAAGTCACCAATATTACCTGTTGCTTATGTTGGTCCTACTAAGATTCATGGTCTTTTAACAGGACAAGCATACATAAATATCGGTAAACCAATCGATATTAACG
>NZ_JADYVZ010000151.1:0-430 GCF_020194195.1 Bradyrhizobium sp. BRP19
GCTCGCGTAGCAGCGTCAAGGCCTGCGCATCGGTCACGTTGCGCTGCAGCTCTGGCCACAGCGTGTCGATCAACCGGCTGAAGTGCGCCGGGTATTTACGCTCCAACGCTGCGTACAGCGGCGCGCTGCGCAGCTCTGCGGCCAGCGCTTCGCGGGTATTCAACTGCGTGGCCATGGTTGCGTATTCGCCACCGGGCGACGCGCGCGTGACGACATGGTCGGCCAGCAGTTCCTGCGCGGTGGGAAACCACATCTGGTCGAACGGTGTGTCCTGGACGCGGCGCACAAAGGCATCGGGCAACCCGGCATCTGAATAGGCACGCCAAAGTTCGCTGTCGGTGGCGCCGGGGCTCTGGTCGTGCTCGGCGCCAACCGCGCGCGGGCGGTGGAAGCCGAGTCGCGCGCCAGGTGCGGCGGCGCGGTCTTCGCC
>NZ_JADYVZ010000152.1:0-430 GCF_020194195.1 Bradyrhizobium sp. BRP19
AGGTAGAGCAGGGCGACCAGCCACCCTGCCTTGGCCCGTTGCGGTCTCGTCAAGCGTACGAACATCGTCACCAAAGTACCGCCAATCGCGGGCCCCGCCAAGGTGCCGGCAATGTCATTGCGCAACGATTGACAGTTTGTTGGGTGGTCGGGGCCTTTCGCATGCCTAATATTTCGCCAAAACGCTTGACTGAGAGGCGATTGGTGACGAAGTTTGGCCTCGTTGTGGAAATTCCTTCTCAGTTTAGCCCCAAGTCCGACCTGTTCATTCCCGATTCGCGCCGAGCATGGCTGCGGCTCGCCGTCGCCGTGGTGATCGGCTCGCTCGGTAGCGTCGGCATGTGGTCGGTAGTGGTGGCGCTGCCGCTGGTGCAGGGGGATTTCGGCGCCACGCGCGGGACGGCGTCGCTCGCCTTTACCCTGGTCATGAT
>NZ_JADYVZ010000153.1:0-429 GCF_020194195.1 Bradyrhizobium sp. BRP19
CCCGTGGCCGCTTTCAGCAACGGCGGCCCGGCGAGGAACGCGCGCGCCCGGTCGCGCACCATCACCACGTAGTCCGACAGGCCCGGCATGTAGGCGCCGCCCGCCGTGCTGGACCCATGCACCACGCTGATCACCGGAATGCCCGCCGCCGACAGCCGCGCGAGCCAGTAAAAGCCGCTGCCGCCGTGGATGAAGGTCTCCACGCGATACGTCAGCAGGTTGGCGCCGGCCGATTCGACAAGGTGGATGAACGGCAGCTTCTGCTCCAGCGCAATGGCCTGGGCACGCTGGAACTTCTCGATGCCCATCGGCTGCACGGCCCCTGCGTCGATGCCCGCGTCGTCGACAATGATCATCGCGCGCACACCGCTCACCCAGCCGATGCCCGCGATGAAGCCGCCGCCAGGAATCGAGCGCGCCGGGTCTGCG
>NZ_JADYVZ010000154.1:0-429 GCF_020194195.1 Bradyrhizobium sp. BRP19
GCTCGGGGTGCGCGACGATCCGCGCAGCGATTTGTTTTCGCTCGGCGTGCTCCTGTATTTCTTCACCACCGGGGTGCGGCCGTTCGGTGAGAGCGAAACGCTGCGCGGCATGCGCCGGCGGCTGTGGCGCGATCCCTATCCGCCGCGCAAGCTCAGGGCCGACTATCCGCCCTGGCTGCAGGAGATCGTACTGCGATGTCTGGAGATCGAGCCCGCCTGGCGCTATCCGACCGCCTCGCAGCTCGCCTTCGATCTCGGCAACCCCGACCAGGTCAAGCTGACCGCGCGCGCCGAACGGCACGAGCGCGATCCGTTCGCGACGGTGATGCGCCGCCGCTTCAATCGCGGGGCGTGGCAGCCGAAGCCGAAGTCCGACGTTGCCGTGCAACTGGCGTCGAGCCCAATCCTGGTGGTTGCGATCGATACGAC
>NZ_JADYVZ010000155.1:0-428 GCF_020194195.1 Bradyrhizobium sp. BRP19
GTGTGCGGCTTGTCGTCGTCTTCGTCCTCGTCCACTACTTCAAGGCCGTGTTCACCGTGCACGTGGCCGTGCTCGATTTCTTCAGCCGTGGCCTCACGCACTTCAGTCACCTTCAACTCGAAGCGCAGCGCCATGCCTGCCAGCGGGTGATTGCCATCCAGCACAACCTTATCCTCCGCCACGTCGGTGACGGTGTAGACGATGGCGTCTTCCTCATCGCCATCTTCGGGCACGCCCTCGAACTGCATGCCAACTTCGAGCGGTTCCGGAAAGCGATCACGCGGCTCGATCTTGATCAGCTCTTGATCGTAGTCACCGAAAGCGTCGTCCGGTTCGAGCTGCAGCTTGGTCTCGAAGCCTTGTTCCTGGCCGTCCAGCGCTTCCTCGATCTTGGGGAACGTGCCATCATAGCCGCCGTGCAAATACAC
>NZ_JADYVZ010000156.1:0-427 GCF_020194195.1 Bradyrhizobium sp. BRP19
GTGCCAGCCGCCCAGGTTGCGGCCTGCTCGATCCGAAGAAAACTCACGCGGCATAGCGTAGGCGGCCCAGGCGAGTGAGCTATGTCGCATCCGCCCGATGCAGCGTGTCGACCGTGATCGTGCCGCGGGCGCGCGAGACGCAGGCGCAGATCTTTCGGTTTTCGCGCTTCTGGTGATCGCTGAAAAAAACGTCGCGATGGTCGATCTCGCCGTCGAAGGCGACGACGTCGATGGCGCAAACGCCGCACTCGCCCCGGCGACAATCGCTCATCCTCGTGGCCGGCCTCGTTGAGCACCTCGAGCAGCGAGCGGTCGCGCGGGATCTCGATCTCGGTGCCTTCGTCCTTGAGCCGCACCCGAAACGCTTGGGTCGGCAGCAGGCCGCTCGAGCCGAAAGTCTCGTAACGGAAGTCATCGAGCGCACGGC
>NZ_JADYVZ010000157.1:0-427 GCF_020194195.1 Bradyrhizobium sp. BRP19
ACCGTCAGGCGTTCGTCGGCGATCTGCGCGAGCACGCCGATCGATCCGGCGCGGTGAATCGATCCCGCTGACGGTTCGACCTCGCCCGCGATCAGGCGCAGCAATATCGATTTCCCGCAACCGTTGCGCCCGACCAACCCGATGCGCTCGCGTCCGATCGCGAGCGTCAGTTCGTCGAACAGCGGGCGGCTGTCAGGCGTGTGGAGAGAGATGGAATCCAGGACGACAAAGGCAGGCATGGAGAGCCTCCGAAATGGACAGGTTTCGCGGCGCGGTTCGCTTGGCGATATCCATTTCGCTCTCCACTCAGATTTGTCGGCGATAGCCGGTGCCCCGGCACCGGCTATCTGCAACGGATCAGGCCTGCGGCCTGTTGTCCGGTGTCTGGCTCGTCGTCGCGGCGACAGCGCGCGAACGGAAATACTCC
>NZ_JADYVZ010000158.1:0-427 GCF_020194195.1 Bradyrhizobium sp. BRP19
GATCCCGCGCTCGCCAATGTCAGCGTGCCCCTGGCCAATCCCGGTCAATTGCACCGGCTGCTCGATCCGGACGCCGGCGACATGCTGTGGGTCGTGACCGCGCCGCCGCCGGCCCGCGGCTTCATCCGTCGGCAGGATTTCGTCGAGCTGTCGCTGCTTGAATCCGTCCATGGCCTGGTGGTGCATCCGAACTCCGACGATGTGAAGGCCGAGGTTGGCGCCGACAAGGTGGTGCTGGGACGTCCCGGTGGGCTGACGCTGTCATCGGCCGATGTCGCCGCCGAACGCGCCACTGCCGCGGTCAAGCCGCTGTTCGATGCCGAGGAATGGAAGAAGAACCAGGCGGAGAACTTCCTGCAGCGGCTCGACGCACTGATCGCGGCCAGCGCAGCGGCGACCACTTCGCCCGAGCAGCTCGCGCTGGCGC
>NZ_JADYVZ010000159.1:0-426 GCF_020194195.1 Bradyrhizobium sp. BRP19
GCCGCGCGGCGAAAGGCGGCCAAGCCGGCAACGCGGCGGCCCCGTCGCACGGTCGCGCCACCGCCTTCGGTCAGCGAACCGGATACCGTGCCCGCGCAGTTCGATGCGCAGGTCACGCAGGAGGAGCCGCGCTCTACCACCGAGGCGGCGGAGCCCGCGATATCAGCTCCTGCTGCGGCGGAGAGCCAGATCCCGCCGTCGTTTGCGTCTGACATCGAGCCAGTCGTCATCGATGCGGTGCCGATGCGGCCGTCACATGCGTCGCGCAGAAACCTGATCCAGCGCGTCAGGGACTGGCTCCGCCGCGCGGCCTGAACGCCGTGCACTCGCTCACCTCTCCCCAAACGGGGTACCGCGGCGTTGCCACGTCGTCATTGCGAAGCGCAAGCGAAGCAATCCACTCTTCCACTTGCGTAGGGGGTGGAT